>JAJUIU010000013.1 GCA_029267445.1 Rhodospirillaceae bacterium | reverse complement strand
CGGACGGCGCGGCGCTGCTGGCCGCCCAGCACGCGGAGGCCTTCGCCGATCCCACCGTCACCGGACCCGCCTGGGACGCCGCCGCCTTCGCCGGGCTGCTGGCCACACGGGGCACCCGGGCGCTGCTGGCTGCGCAAGACGGTGAGCCGCTGGGCCTGCTGCTGCTGCGCACCGCCGCCGACGAGGCGGAGATCCTGACCCTGGGCGTGCGCCCGGCGGCCCGGCGCGCGGGCGTGGCGGCGGCACTGGTCGCGGCGGCGCTCGACACGGCGCGGCGGGAGGGGGTGGCGCGGATGTTCCTGGAGGTGGCGGAGACGAACGCGCCCGCATGCGCCCTCTACGCCGCCGCCGGCTTCACGCCGGTCGGACGCCGCCCCGGCTACTTCCGGCTGGGCGGGCGGCCCGTGGCGGCGACGGTGATGGCCCGCCCGCTCGGCTGAGGGGCCGGCCCCGAGATAGCGGCCCCGAGATACCGGCGGCGCGACCGCGTCAGCCCTTGCGCACGCGCAAGCGGTGCGGCCCGTCGGGGTTGCCCGCATCCTCCGCCCGCACCCACAGAACAGTATGGCCGTGTTCGGCAAGGGAGCGCGGCACGTTCTCCAGGGGCTCCCCCGGATTGAGCCGCACTTCCAAGACCTGGCCCGCAGTCATCCGTTCCACGGCCAGTTTCGTACGCACGAACGTCATCGGGCATACCTGGGATGTGATGTCGAGGAAGTAATCCGCTGTGCTTTCGGCGTCCACGCTTTCCTCTTCCAAGTCAGTAAATCGTTATTGCGGATTTTGCGGATAAGACTTATATCGATGGAGAGTTCCTCGTTTGGAGCAATCAAAAATGTCCACCGCGTCGCCCTCGAACGAACTGTTGTCTCTGACCACGGAGATCGTGGCCGCTCACGTTTCCAACAATACAGTGGCGATCTCCGACCTGCCTTCCCTGATTGAGCAGGTTTACCGCACGCTGTCCAATGTCGGCGTTGAGCCCGTTCCCCAGGTGGAGAAGCCGCAGCCGGCGGTTCCGATCAAGAAGTCCGTCACCCCGGACTACATCGTCTGTCTCGAGGACGGGAAGAAGCTGAAGATGCTGAAGCGGCATCTGAAGACCGCCTACGACATGACTCCGGAGGAGTATCGGGAGCGCTGGGCCCTGCCGGCCGACTATCCGATGGTCGCCCCGAACTACGCCAAGCAGCGGTCGCGGCTGGCCAAGCAGATCGGCCTGGGCACGCGGTCGCGCCGGGTCGACGCCTGAGGGTGCCGTGTCACGGATGGGGGAGCCCGGTCGCCGGGACTCCCCCGTTTTCGTGAATCTTTGATGACGCGGGCGGCGTGGCCCCCTCTAGCCCGTTGACCGCCGGCCGGCGCTTTGTGATATCCCACATGTCGGCGTGGCCGCCATCCATCGCCCGACCCCCATGCGGGCGGGCGGGACGGCGGTCCGGGCGCCGGGGCGCACAGCGAACGGGATCATGGCCGATATCACGACTGACGCGCTGACAAGTGGCGAACTCCGGTCCGGCTCCCTGGAGGTCCGGCTCGCCGAAACGTCGGCGGAGGTGGCCGCCGCCCAGGCGCTCCGCTACAAGGTCTTCTACGAGGAGATGTCGGCCCGGCCGACGGCGGAGCAGGCGCTGCTGAAGCGCGACTTCGACCAGTATGACGAGCTCTGCGACCATCTTCTCGTGATCGACCACAGCCGGGGCCATGGCGCCGCCGGTGTGGTCGGCACCTACCGGCTGATCCGGCGCCACGTGGCCGCCCAGGTCGGCACCTTCTATTCGGCGGACGAGTACGACATCTCCCACCTGGAGGAGTATCCGGGGGAGATCCTGGAGCTGGGCCGCTCCTGCGTGGACATCGCGCACCGCAACCGGCCGACCATGAACCTGCTGTGGCGGGGCATCGCGCTCTACGCCGTGCAGTACGACATCCGCATCATGTTCGGCTGCGCCAGCCTGCCGGGCACCGACCCGGCGGCCCTCGCCCTGCCGCTGTCCTACCTCTACTACCACCACCTGGCCCCGCCGGCCCTGCGCCCCACGGCGCTGCCGCACCGCTATGTGGACATGCGGATGGTGGAGGAGCACCTGATCGACCCGCGCACGGCGATCCATGAGGTGCCGCCCCTGATCAAGGGGTATCTCCGCCTCGGCGGCTTCGTCGGTGACGGGGCGGTGGTCGACCACCAGTTCAACACCACCGACGTGTCGATCGTGGTGAAGACGGAGCTGATCACCGACAAGTACCTCCGTCACTACGAACGCCGCGGCGCCAGCCTGCTGTGACCGCCCAGGCCGCAGCGGGAACGGCGCCGGCCGGCGGGTCGGCGGACACGGCGGACATCGGTTCCGCCGTCCGTGGCGGCTGGCGGCTGGGGCTTTATCTGGCCCTGACCCTCGTCTGTATTCCGATCCAGGCGGTCCTGCTCAGGCTCAGCCTCGGCTGGGCCGTGCGCTTCCCCGTGGCCTACCACCGCCTCTGCTGTCGGATCATGGGGCTGGACATCGCCGTGGTCGGCCAGCCTTCGGCGGCGCGGCCCACGCTGTTCATCGCGAACCACAGCTCCTACCTCGACATCCCGGTGCTGGGCGCGCTTCTGCCGGTGTCGTTCGTCGCCAAGTCCGAGGTCGCGGGCTGGCCCCTGTTCGGCCTGCTGGCGGACCTCCAGCGCACGGTCTATGTCAACCGGACCGCCCGGCATGAGGCGCACCGGCAGCGCGACAGCATCGCCGACCGGCTGCAGGCGGGCGACAGTCTCGTCCTGTTCCCGGAGGGCACGAGCAGCGACGGCAACCGCACCCTGCCGTTCAAGACGGCGCTGTTTGCCGTGGCCGCGACGAAGATCGGCGACCGGCCCCTGGTGGTTCAGCCGGTGTCCGTCACCGCCACGCATCTGGACGGCATCCCGCTGGGCCACACGCTGCGCCCGCTCTACGCCTGGTACGGCGACATGGAGCTGCCGCCGCATCTCTGGCGCATGGTCAAGGCGGGGCGCCTGAGGGTGACGGTGGAGTTCCATACGCCGCTGACGGTGGAGGATGCCGGCAGCCGCAAGGCCCTGGCCGACCGATGCTGGCAGGCGGTGGCGACGGGCGTGGACCGGGCCGTTCGCGGACGGGACTGACCCCGTCCTTCATTCAGATGCTGACATCCACCTTGTTGCCGCGACCGCGCGCGGCCGCGTCGGTCCGGGCGTGGATGGCCTGGGCCTCCTTGTCCACGGCCCGGTCGGACTTCGTCCCGTCGCGCGTGTTGCGGCTGTCGTCCGTCCGTCCGGTGGCCGACGGGGCGCGCGCCGTCTGCGTGCGCACGGCGGAAGCCGTTGCCTGGGCGGCCACGACGGCGGGCGCCAGGGTGGCGGCCGTCTGCGGCGTCACGGCCGGCTGCACGGCGGGCGCGGCCGAGGGTATGGCGGGCGGCACGATCATGCCGGGATTCAGCCGCGAAGCCTGTGGATAAGTCAAGCGAAAGCGGTATCGGGCCGCACCCAAGTCCTCGTCAGAAGCGATAGCTCACTTCCACGATCCCCGGATCGTCCGGGCTTTCGTGCCGCGTGAATCCCAAGTCGCGGCAGAGGCCGAGCATGCTCGTATTCTCGCGCAGCACCTCGCCGAACACCTCCTTGATCCCGCGCGACCGGGCATAGGCCAGGATTTCCTTCATCAGCTGGTAGCCCAGCCCCTTGCCCTTCATGTCGCTGCGCAGCAGTACGGCGTATTCCGCCCGCTCATTGTCCGGATCGGCGGAGATGCGCACCGTCCCGTAGATGGCGTCGCCTTCCGACCCGTCGTCGGCCGGGGCCTGGGCCACCAGCGCCATCTCCCGGTCGTAGTCGATCTGGGTCAGGCGGGCCGCCATCTGGTGCGACAGCCGCTTCATCGGCGCGAAGAAGCGCAGGCGCAGATCCTCCATGCTCGTCCTCGCCACCATGGCGTGGATCAGCGGCTCGTCCTCCGGGCGCACCGGGCGGATCAGGAACTCCCGCCCGTCGCGCAGCGCCACCGTGTGCTCCAGCCGCTTGGGGTAGGGCCGGATGGCGAGGCGCTTCGACCCCTCCAGCTTCGGCGGGCTGACCTTGATGCGGGCGTCCAGGGCCAGCACGCCCCGGTCGTCGGCGAACAGCGGGTTGATGTCCAGCTCCGCGATCTCCGGGAAGTCGATCACCAGCTGGCTGACCTTGATCAGCGCCAGGGCGATCGCGTCCAGGTCTGCGGCCGGGCGGTTGCGGTAGCCCTGCAGCAGCCGGTGGATGCGGGTGCGGGCCATGGTCTCACGGGCGAGGTTCATGTTCAGCGGCGGCAGGGCCAGCGCCTTGTCCGCCACCACCTCCACACCCGTGCCGCCCTCGCCGAACAGGATCACCGGGCCGAACAGGGCGTCGTCCACCATGCCGACGATCAGCTCGTGCGCGTCCGGCCGGTGCGCCATCTCCTGCACCGTGAAGCCCTCGATCCGGGCGTCGGGCTTGGCGCTGCGGATGCGCTCCAGCATGGCGTCCGCCTCGGCCCAGACCTGGTCCGGCGACAGGTTCAGGGCCACACCGCCCAGGTCGGATTTGTGGGTGATGTCCTGGCTCAGGATCTTCAGGGCGATGCGCCCGCCCATGCGCTTGGCCGCGCGCTCCGCCTCGGCCGGGGTGGCGGCGATGACCGTCTGCACGGCGGGGATGCCGTAGGCGCGCAGCACCTCCTTCGCCTCGTACTCGCTCAGCCAGGCGCGGTTCTCCGCCATCGCCGCCTCCACGATGGCGCGGGCGGCGGGCGTGTCCACCTCGAACTGCTCCGGCACGCTGGCCGGCGTCTCCATCAGCAGCTCCTGGTTCCTCCGGTAGCGGACCAGGTGCATGAAGGCGCGCACCGCCTGGTTGGGCGTGTGGTAGTCCGGTATGCGGTTGCGGGCGAACAGGCGGCGCGCCTCGGCCGCCGCCGTCTCCCCCAGCCAGGAGGTCAGCACCGGGCGCTTGCTGCCCTTGATGGCGGCCACCACCGCGTCGGCGGCGTCCAGGCTGTCGGCCACGGCGGTGGGGCAGTTCAGCACCAGGATGGCGTCGATGCCCCGATCCTCCAGCAGGGCCGACAGGGCGTCGGCATAGCGCTGGCCGGGGGCGTCGCCGATGATGTCCACGGGGTTGCCGTGGCTCCAGGTGGCCGGCAGAACCCCGTTCAGCTTCGCCACCGTCTCCGGCGCAAGCTGGGCCAGCCGCCCGCCGGCGCCGATCAGCGCGTCGGTCGCCAGCACGCCGATGCCGCCGCCGTTGGTCAGGATGGCCAGCCGGTCGCCATCGATCTTCACGCCGGTGGCCAGGGTCTCCACCGCGTCGAACAGCTCGTCCAGCTCGCCCACCCGCAGCATGCCGGCGCGGCGGAAGGCGGCGTCGTAGACGTCGTCCGCCCCGGCCAGGGCGCCGGTGTGGGAACTCGCGGCCTTCGCCGCCTCCTCCGTCCGGCCCGCCTTGATCACGATCACCGGCTTGGACCGGGCGGCGGCGCGGGCGGCACTCATGAACTTGCGGGCGTGGGTGATCGCCTCGACATAAAGCAGGATGGCCCGCACGTTCCCGTCCTGGGCCAAATAGTCCAGCATGTCGCCGAAATCGACGTCGGCCATGCCGCCCAGGCTGACCAGATGGCTGAAGCCGATGCCGCGGGCCGTGGCCCAGTCCAGGATGCTTGTGACCACCGCCCCCGACTGGGCCACCAGGGCGATGTCGCCCTTGATCGGCGCCACATGGGCGAAGCCGGCGTTCAGGCCGCAGCCCGGCACCATCACGCCCAGGCAGTTCGGCCCGACCACGCGCAGCAGGTGCGGCTTGGCGGCGTCCAGCACCGCCTGCTGCAGCGCCCGGCCCTCCGCACCCAGCTCGGCGAAGCCGGCGCTGATGACGACGGCGGCCTTGGTGCCCCGCTGGCCCAGCTCGGCGATCAGGCCGGGGATGGTGTCGGGCGGGGTGGCGATGACGGCCAGGTCCGGCGTCACCGGCAGGTCGGCGACGCTGCCATAGGCCAGCACCCCCTCGATCGCCTTCTCGCGCGGGTTGACCGGCATGATCGGGCCCTGGAAGCCCGCGTTGAAAAGGTTGCGCGCCACCACCTGGCCGATGGACTGCGGACACTTGCTGGCGCCGATCAGGGCGATGGAGGATGGCTTGAAAAGCCGGTCCAGGTTGCGGATCGTCATCGGGCGGCCTTGTCCTTCCGGGGGTGCTTCCGGGTGGCTGTCAGGGAGATGGCGGCGACTGCGCGCGGCACCACCCTAAACCGCCCATGCTGCACTGCGATGACATGGCTCAATCGGGGAGGGGGCCAGCCCCTCCGGGCGGGGTGCCGCCCCAAGCTTGCCACGGGGCCGACCCCGTCCCCGGCGGCTCAGAGCATCAGCGAGTCCGGGTTCGGGATCGGCTGCCGGTCGATGGCCTTCAGCAGGGCGAAGATGCAGCGCACCAGCCACCAGAGGCCGATGGCGAGGAAACCCAGCAGGCCGATCAGGATGAAGGCCAGCAGGAAGCTGACGACGAAGCCCAGGAAGCCGATCCAGAAGGTGTAGATGGCGTAGGTGAAATGGCCCTCCCAGGGCGTTCCCGCAGCCTCGCCCCGCTTCATGTAGGCGATGATGACCGCGATCAGGGCCGAGATACCGTTGAAGGCGGCGGCGAGGTTCAGGCCATGGACGATCACCGCCATGGTGCGCAGATTGTCCGCGCCCGCCGCCGCTCCCGCAACCGCCGTGCCCTCCTGGTCCGCCATGAATCCGCTCTCCCCCGGAATTGTTCGCCCGCCCATCGAAACATGGGCGTCGGGTGCGAGGCAAGGTGCCGGCGGGCCCGCAGGCTCACGCCGTGGCGGTTTCAGCCTCCGCACGGCGCTTCAGGGCCGCGTTCATCGCCGCGAAGCCGTCACGCGTCCGGTCCCACATGGCGCCGCCGCCCATCAGGGCGACCAGAAGGCCGGAGAAGTCCTCGCCATGGTGGAACCGGGTGCCCGCACCCTCCGGCTCCAGCCGGAACCAGTGCTCCCCGTCGAACAGCCCTGGCACCAGCAGCCGGCCCCGCCAGCGCAGCTCGCGCTCCGGCGCGAACGTCAGCACAACGGGGCGGAAGGTCATGCCCTTGCCGCCCGGCGGGGCGATGGCGACCGTCAGCCGCCCGCCATCCCGCAGGTCGCCCCGGATGTCCCTGATGAAGGGGTTCCACTCCGGGTGGCGGGGCAGGTCGGTCAGCACGCGCCAGACCGTGGCGACGGGCGCGTCGATCCGGATGTCGGTGACGATCGTGCGCATCGGATGCCGCCGACGCCTCAGGTGCTGGTCGGCTCCCCGTTCTCGACCGCCTTCTTGTAGCGCTCCATGCTCTCCTGGATGATCTTGGCGGCCTCGTCCGCCTCGCCCCAGCGCACGACGCGGACCCACTTGCCCTTCTCCAGGTCCTTGTAGTGCTCGAAGAAGTGGGTGATCTGCTCCACCAGGATGGTGGGCAGCTGCCGGAAGCTGGCGACGTTGGAATAGAAGGGGTGCAGCTTGTCCACCGGCACCGCCAGGATCTTCTCGTCCACCCCGGCGTCGTCCTCCATGATCAGCACGCCGATCGGGCGGGAGCGCAGCACCACGCCCGGCACCACCGGCGTGCTGGCCACCACCATCACGTCCGCCGGGTCCCCGTCCTGGGCCAGGGTGTGCGGCAGGAAGCCGTAATTCGCCGGATAGAACATCGCCGTGTGCAGGAAACGGTCGACGTAGAGCGCCCCCGACTCCTTCTCCATCTCGTACTTCACGGGCTGGCCGCCCTGCGGGATCTCGACGATGACGTTGAGGTCCCAGGGCGGGTTCTTGCCGACGGCGATCTTGTTGATGTCCATGGACTGGCTTTCCGGCTTGTCTGCGGGCGCTGAAGACACTCTACGCCCATCGCATGTGCGAAATGAAGTCGGCCGATGGTGGCGGCTGGATTGCGCCTGCCGCGCATGGACCTTCAGGCGTCTTCCGCAGGACCGACAACGCTCCTGAGTTGGACGGCCAGCATCCTCTCCAGGAGGGATTCCATCGCCCTCACATCCAGTACGTTGTTCCGCCAGGCACAGTCGGCGGCTTCCAACGCCTGGAAGTATGGCGTCCGGTTCTCGACGATCTGCTCGGGGATGGTCCGTCCGCTCGCGCTCGGAAGCAGGTAGCCGAGCCTGAGGGACAGCACCAGATAGGACAGGGCGCGCGAGGTCCTTCCGTTCCCATCGGTGAAGGGGTGGATCCAGCCGAGCCGCCACATGCAATACGCCGCCAGATGGATCGCCTCCCGATCCCAGTTGAGGTTGACGTAATCGCACATATCCTCGATCAGCTCGGGCACCAGATGCGCGCCGACCGGGACATGGGGACTGTCGGCGATCACGACGCCTGCCGGTCGCCAAAGGCCCGCGTAAGCGCTGAGCCCGTCCATGGCGACGCGGTTGAGGGTCAGGATCGTGGATGGGCGAAGCCGGAACGGTCTTTCAGGATCAAGGTGCTGAAGAACGATGTCGTCCACCAGCCCGGCCTGACGTATGGCATTGAGGCTTTCGCGTTCAGCCCGCGCTAAGGAGTCGGCAATTATGGCGGGAGGTTCGGCGACGCTCCGCCGACCCTCGGTCACGTCACTCCCCGCGCTGCTTCATCAGGCGCGCCTGCTCTTCGACCATCTCCCGCGTGATCAGCGGGTTCTCGAAGGCCGCGTTGCCATAGGCGAAGCTGATCCGCTGGCGCTCCTTCTGCTCGGGCGTCAGCCTGACGTTTCGCGCCCGGTCGATCAGCGTTTGCAGTTCACGTGTCACCGTCCGGCCTCCGCCGCAGGATGCGCAAGAACCCCGCCAGACTAAACCATCGGCCCGACCGCCGCCATCACAGCGTCGCCGCCAGCTCCTTCAGGCTCTTCTGCGGGCGGGCGCCGAAATGGCCGATGATCTCGCCCGCCGCCATGGCGCCCAGCCGGCCGGACTCGACGAGGCTCTTCCCGTTGGTCAGGCCATAGGGGAACCCGGCGGCGTAGAGGTCGCCCGCCCCCGTCGTGTCCACCACCGGGCCGAAGGTCATGGCCGGGACGGCGTGGCTCTCTCCGCCCGCCTGGATCACGGCACCCTTCTCGCTGCGGGTCAGCACGGCGACCTCGCAATGCCCGGCCACGGCGCGCACGGCCCCGTCCCAGTCAGTGCCGTACAGGGCGCAGATCTCGGACTCGTTGGCGAACAGGATGTCCACGTGCCCCTCCACCAGGGCCAGGAAGCTCTCATGGTGGCGGTGGACGCAGAAGCTGTCCGACAGGGACAGGGCCACCTTGCGGCCCGCCGCGTGGGCGATCTGGGCCGCCTTCAGGAAGGCCTCCTTGGCCTCCGGCGGGTCCCACAGATAGCCTTCCAGGTAGGTCACCTTGGCCGCCTGGATGGTGGCCGCGTCGACGTCGGCCGGGGTCAGCTTGTTGCAGGCGCCCAGGAAGGTGCTCATGGTCCGGTGGGCGTCCGGCGTCACCAGGATCAGGCAGCGGCCCGTGGGCGTGCCGTCGGTCAGGTCGGCCGTGTCGAAGGTGACGCCGGCGGCGCGGATGTCGTGCCGGTACACCTTGCCAAGCTGGTCGTCCGCCACCTTGCCGATGAAGGCGCCGCGCCCGCCCAGGGACGCGATGCCGGCCATGGTGTTGCCCGCACTGCCGCCGGACATCTCGATGCCCGGGCCCATCTGGCCGTACAGCCGCTCGGCCTCGGCCGCGTCCATCAGGCGCCTCTCGTTCTTGATCAGGCCGTTGCGCTCCAGGAACGCGTCGTCCGCCTGGGCGATCACATCCACGATGGCGTTGCCGATGCCCACCACGTCGAACCGCGTTCCGTCCATGCCGCCCACTGCGTCGCTCCCCCCGTTCGGATGAATGGCGGCGGAGTATAGGCGGCCCGGCGCTTGCGGCAAGCGCGGGCTTGCCCCTACATGAAGGGGTGGCGCTCGACGCCGCCCCCTTTCCCGGCCCGGAGTCCGCATGATCCGGCATTTCCTGCGCGCCCTGGGCCAGTTGCCCGACCCCGATTTCGCCCGCGTCCTGCTGACGTCCGTCGTCGCCACCCTCACGCTGTTCCTGATCCTTGCGGCCGGCGTCTGGTTCACGCTCTACCAGACGGCGCTGTTCACGGTGGGTTGGCTCGACGCGACGGTGGACGTGCTGGGGGGCCTCGCCGTGCTGGTGATCGTCTGGCTGCTGTTTCCGGCTGTGGTGGTGGCGGTCTCCTCGCTGATGCTGGAACGGGTGGTGCGCGCGGTGGAGCGTCGCCATTACCCCGGTCTCGGACCCGCGCGGGAGCAGTCCTTCCTGGAAGGTCTCTGGAACTCGCTCAAGTTCCTCGGAGTCGTCATCGCCCTGAACCTGATCGTCCTGCCGCTCTATCTGATTCCGGTTGTGAACCTGTTGCTGTTCTATTCACTCAATGGATACCTCCTTGGACGGGAGTACTACGAACTCGTCTCCCTCCGCCGACTAAATCCAGAGCGGATGCGGTACTTACGTTCGGAGGAAGGTTTGAGACTTTTTTTGGCGGGCGTCATTATTGCCTTCCTTTCCGTAGTGCCGATCGTGAATCTCTTGGTGCCGGTCATCGCCACGGCATTCATGGTCCATGTCTTCGAAAACATGCGCCAAGGCTTGCCGCCGGGGACCCCCGCGTGATACCCGGATGGGGTATCGG
Source organism: Rhodospirillaceae bacterium (assembly GCA_029267445.1). Lineage (GTDB taxonomy): Bacteria > Pseudomonadota > Alphaproteobacteria > Azospirillales > Azospirillaceae > JAJUIU01. The sequence continues at coordinate 49,678 of JAJUIU010000013.1, read as the reverse complement.
CACGGGCGATGACACGCCACACCACCAGCGTGATTTTGGGGGCAGACCTGAATGTTCGGACGCCGTAAACCTCCCACCGGTCCCACGACCAGCGAACCCGTGACGACGACGTCGGCCGCACCGGCCGCCGCCCCCGTCGCGGATCCGGCGCCGGCCCCGGTGACACCTGCCCCCGCGTCGCCCGCAGCCGACAAGGGAACCGAGATGAACACGAGGCCGTACATGACCACGAACACGCCGGGTACGCCCGCCACGCCCGCCACCACTGGCACCACCAGCGGCCTCGGGACCAATCCCCTGACCCAGGGCTTCAAGCCGGACATCCCCCGCCGCGTGGTGGAGATCCCCGGCACGGCGCCGAAGCGCACCGTCCCGACCGGGACGGAGGGCAACAGCCCGGCCGCGACCGAGATGCGCAAGCTGATCGTCGGCCGCGACATCAGCCTGTCGGGTGAGATCGCCGCCTGCGACGTGCTGGTGGTCGAGGGCACGGTCGAGGCGAAGCTGCGCGACGGCCGCACGATCGAGATCGCCGACAGTGGCCTGTTCAAGGGCTCGGTCGAGATCGACGAGGCCGACATCGGCGGCAAGTTCGAGGGCGACATCACCGTGCGCGGCAACCTGCGGGTCCGCTCCACGGGCAAGATCCAGGGCAACATCCGCTACGGCACCCTGGAGGTGGAGAGCGGCGGCCAGCTGTCCGGCACCATCGAGGTGCTGACCGGCAAGGCCACGGTGTCCAAGTTCTCCTCCGAGAAGCCGGCCGAGGCCGTGGCGGCGGAGGCCGGTGCCGCCGAGTGACCGGCCGCGCCATCCGCGTGATCTAACGGAACCCCGTCCGGCCCCGCCGGGCGGGGTTTCCGCTTCCAGGGTTCAGACGGTCTCAGCCGCGGCGGCGGCGCCGGCCAGGGCAGCCAGCAGCGTCTCCACCGCGAAGGGCTTCACAACCACGGCGTCGATCCCGGCGGCGCGGCAGGCCGCCTGCTCCTCCGGGTGGCCGCCGGCGGTCAGCGCCACGATCGGCACCCGGCCCTCCGGCCCCGGCAGGCTGCGGATCAGGGCGGCGGCCTCGATCCCGCCCAGTGCGGGCATGCGCACATCCAGGATCAGCAGGTCGTAGCCGCCCAGCCGGGCCGCCGCGACGGCCAGCGCCCCGTCCTCCACCGCCGTCACCTTGTGTCCCCGCGCCTCCAGGATGGTGGTGACAAGCCGCTGGTTCACCGCGTTGTCGTCGGCCAGCAGCACCCGCATGGGGGCGGCCGTCCGGGCCGGGGCGGACGGTTGCTGGGCTGGGCGCTCCTCATCCTCCGCCACGCCATAGGCGATGGTGAACCAGAAGCGGCTGCCCTCGGCCAGCCGGCTCTCCGCCCCGATCTCCCCGTCCTGCAGCTCCACCAGCCGCCGGCAGATGGCGAGGCCCAGGCCCGTCCCGCCATAGGCGCGCGCCACGGCGGGATCGCCCTGCACGAACGGGTCGAAGATCCGGTCCAGGGTGCCGGGGCTCATGCCGATGCCCGTGTCCGTCACCGCGAACAGAAGCCGCGTCCCCACGGCGGGTGCCGGCGTGGGAACGGAGACGGCGATCCCCACCGACCCCGCATGGGTGAACTTCACGGCGTTGCCGACGAGATTCATCAGGATCTGGCGCAGCCGGTTGGCGTCGCCGACCAGCCGGGCCGGCGCCTCCGGCGCGATGGCGACGGCCAGGCTCAGCCCTTTTTCCGCCGCGCGGGGGCTGAACAGGCGGGCCACGCCCTGCACCGTGTCGCGCAGGTCGAACGGCTCGCGCAGCAGCTCGAGCTCGGCCGTCTCCAGCCGGTTGTACTCCAGCAGGTCGTCCAGCACGGCCAGCATGACCTCGCCGGAATGGCTGGACGCCTCCACCCAGGCCCGCTGCCCGGTGGTCAGGCGGGATTCGGCGAGCAGGCGGTTCATGCCCAGGATGCCGTTCAGCGGCGTGCGCAGCTCGTGGCTGACCATGGCCAGGAAGGCCGACCTGGCGCGCGCCGCGGCCTCCGCCTGGACGGCGGCCGCCTTCTGCGCCTCCAGCGCCCGGACGCGGGGTGTCACGTCCCGGAAAGTCCAAACGCGGCCCGGCGGCCCGTCCGGCAGCGCCAGCCGGCGCACGCTCTGCTCCAGCACGCGGCCGTCGCGCAGGATCAGGTCCACGGCCGCCGTGTCGCCGTCCGTCGGCGGCAGCAGATCGTCCGGCGACGCGGGGTCGAGCAGGCCCTTCAGCCTTTGGCGCAGCTTGGTGGTGGGAAGGCCCGCCAGATCGGGGGCCTCGATCCGCCACAGGGCGGTGAAGGCCGCGTTCCACGCGGTGACACGGCCCGCCCCGTCCACGGCCAGCACCCCGTCCGGCAGGGCGGCCTCCCGCGCGGACAACGCCGCCACCGCGCGCGCGAGGCCGTCGCGCTCTGTCGTCGCCGCGCGGAGCCGCCCCTCCAGCCGCTCCACCTCCGTCCGCAGGGTCTCGGCCCATTCCTTGCGGGCCAGCAGCATGGCGTAGTCGTGGCGCCGTACCCTGTTCAGCGTGAAGACCAGGCTGGCGCCCAGCAGGTTGGACGCGATCAGGATGGCCGCCAGCCCGTCCAGGTCGATCACGGGGGCGGTGCCACGGGCGGCGGCGTAGGCGATTCCCAGGGAACTCAGCAGGACGGAGGACAGGGTCACCACCGTCATCCGCGCCGGCACGAACAGGTAATGCGCCACCACCAGCGCCATCAGGCCCGCGATGTAGGTCAGGCCGATGTGGCCGCGCATCTCCGCGATGGCGATCATGCCCCCGAACATCACCCAGTAGAGCAGGACCATCGCGGGGCCGACCCGCGGGTCTCGTACCGGGCGCAAGGCCAGGACCGCCGGTACGATCGCGCAGGCGAAGACGGTGAGACGCGCCGCCATCATCAGCAGGAACGCGTCGCTGGAGCCGTGGCGCGCCAGGTCCAGCAGTCCGATCGCCAGGAACACCGCCCCGGCGATCAGGGCGCCGCACACCACATGGCGCCGGATGGAGGGCCAGGTCTCAGCCAGGAAGGCGCGTTCCAGCGCCGGGTCGCGGAACTCCCCCCCGATGACGGACAGCGCCGGCACCCCGTGCCGGTCGACCGCCCCGCCCCGATCCGGCATTTCCGCCCGCTTCGTCACGCCCGCTCCCGCTCCACCGCGATCCCCTTATACATCGGATCGATCGTCTTGCATGCGCGGTCGTACATCCGGACCGGCTTCGCGCGGCCCCTAATCCCTCAACTTTCTTGAGGTTGGATTCTTCCGCCCGTCCTGCTTAGCTAGGCGTCGGAACGGGGCCGGCACGGCGCCTGCGGGCGTCGGCCCGCCGGACGCCGCGATCAGGAACGCCCCGCCGCGCACCTGGAAGAGAGGCCTGGAACAGGGCCCGGAACCGGGTGTGGACAAAAGGGACAGGGGCAAACGAGACAGGGGGAGGAAGGACACCATGCTCATGCGTGGACTGATGATGGATCGGCCGTTGCTGACGACGACGATCCTGGAGCACGCGGCCAAGTACCACGGGCGGTCGACCATCGTGTCCCGCTTCGCGACCGAGGCGCCGCACGAGTACACCTACGCCGACGCCTGGAAGCGGACCCAGCAGCTGGCCAACGTGCTGGTCCGGCTGGGCGTGAAGCCGGGCGACCGCGTCGGCACCATCGCCTGGAACGACCACCGGCATTTCGAACTCTATTACGGCATCCCGGGCATCGGCGCCGTCTGCCACACGATCAACCCGCGCCTGTTCCCGGAACAGATCATCTACATCGTCAACCACGCGGCGGACCGGTACCTGTTCGTCGACCCGATGTTCGTGCCGCTGGTCGAGAAGCTGTGGCCGCACTTCAAGGGCGTGCAGGGTGTCGTGGTGATGACCCGGCCGGAGCTGATGCCGCAGAACTCCAGCCTGCCGAACCTGCTCTGCTATGAGACCCTGATGGAGCGGGAGACGCGGAGCTTCAACTGGCCCAGCTTCGACGAGAACACGGCCGCCGGCCTCTGCTACACCTCGGGCACCACCGGCAACCCCAAGGGCGTGCTCTACAGCCACCGCTCCAACGTGCTGCACAGCTTCGCCTTCCATGCCATCCCCGGCATGGGGCTCAGCTCGTCCGACACCGCGCTGGTGGTGGTGCCGCTGTTCCACGCCAACGGCTGGGGCTACGCCTACTCGGCCCCCATGATCGGGGCGAAGATGGTGATGCCCGGCCCCAAGCTGGACGGGAAGAGCATCTACGAGATGATCGAGGAGCAGGGGGTCACCATGTCGTCGGGCGTGCCGACGGTGTGGCTGGGCCTGCTGGCCCATCTGCGCGCGACCGGTGGCAAGTTCAGCAAGCTGCGGGCGCTGACCGTCGGCGGCTCCGCGATGCCGCTCGCCATGCTCCAGGAGTTCGAGAAGGTGCACGGCGTGAAGCTGCTGCAGGGCTGGGGCATGACGGAGATGAGCCCGATCGGCACCGTCGGGAGCCTGACGCCGGAGCAGGAGGGGCTGCCGATCGACGATCAGCACCAGATCAAGCTGAAGGCCGGCCGCGCCATCTTCGGCGTGGAGATGAAGGTGATCGGCCCCGACGGCACGGAGCAGCCGCGCGACGGCAAGTCGTCAGGCGAGCTGGTGGTGCGCGGGCCCTGGATCACCGCCGGCTACTACAATGACGAGGAGGCGACCAAGGGCGCCTTCACCCCCGACGGCTGGTTCCGGACGGGCGATGTCGCCACCATCGACGAGCAGGGCTTCATGTCCATCGTCGACCGGGCGAAGGACGTCATCAAGTCGGGCGGCGAATGGATCAGCTCCATCGATCTGGAAAACGCCGCCGTCGGCCATCCCGCCGTGCAGGAGGCGGCGGTCGTCGGCGTGCCGCACCCGAAGTGGCAGGAACGGCCCCTGCTGGTGGTCGTCCCGCGCCAGGGGCAGACGGTGGACAAGGCGGACCTTCTGGCCTTCCTGGCCGACAAGGTCGCCAAATGGTGGCTGCCGGACGATGTTGTGGTGGTGGACCAGTTGCCGCACACGGCCACGGGCAAGATCCTGAAGTCGGCCCTGCGCAAGCAGTACGCCGACTACCGCCTGCCCGACACGGGCGCCAGTGGCGTGGCGGCCGAGTAGGCGCGAACACCGGTACCGACGAATGCGGCGGGCGGGCCCGGCAAGGGGGCCCGCCCTTTCCATTTCCGTGCCCGTCCCTGCCCGCATGCCGGGTAAATTTGTTTATTAACCATAATTAAAGGCGGTAGGGGGCCGGAAACGACGCGTCACACGTTGATCTTCTCAAGTCATGATCCATCATTCATGATGATGCGGACGACGGCGATACCGGTCGACGATAGAAACCGGTCGCAGGGCGGCAAGAATTGCAGCCCCAAGCTGTCGTCGGGACACTGGAGGATGGATGCGCGACTGGTCCAATCGTCTGCGTGGGGGGCGTGGAACCATTGACACCGGCCGCTGGCGGAACCGCCGACGCGGCCCACCCGAACGGCCCGCCGCCGCGTCCGGCGTGGTTCCGGCGGAACGTCCGCCGCTCGCGGGGGAGCTATTGACGCCGTTCCTGGCGGCATTGCGGGTGGAGGCGGCCGGCCTCACGCTCCGCCCCGCGGCGGAGGGGGACATCCCCGCCCTGCGCGCCCTGGTGATCGCCGACACGGACGCGGCCCTTGGCGAGGAGGTGCCGCCCGCCGTCCGGTCCCTGATGGGCTCGCTTCAGCTTGACGGGCGGCGCCCCGTCATCGCCCCGGTCCGTCCCGACACGCTGGACGCCGTGGTGCTGCGCAAGGGCGCCGTCATCGGCCGCGTTGTTCTGCGGCAGGTCCCCGGCGGCGTCCGGCTGCTCGACATCACCATGCTGCCGGACAAGCGGCGCCAGGGGCTGGGTGGCGGGGTACTGCGCGCCCTCGCGGCGGCGGCCGACGATCTCGGCTGGAGCGTGTCGGCGCGCGTCTGGTTCGACAGCCCGGCCAAGTCGCTGTTCCGCCGGGCCGGCTTCGTCAAGGTGGGGGAGACGGCGGTGGACGACCTGCTGGAGCGCCGGCCGTCCCGCGTCCCGGCCTCCCCGCCGGCGTGAGGCGCGCCTACAGGATGAACTTCGACAGGTCGGCGTTCTGGGCCAGCCCCTCCAGGTGCCCGCGCACATAGGCGGCGTCGATGGTCACCTGCTTCTCCGCCATGTCCGAGGCGTTGAAGGACACCTCTTCCAGCAGCCGCTCCATCACCGTGTGCAGGCGGCGCGCACCGATGTTCTCCACCGTCCGGTTGATCTCGGCGGCCAGCCGGGCCAGCTCGTCGATGGCGTCGTCGGTGAAGACCAGATCGATCTCCTCCGTCTTCAGCAGGGCCTTGTACTGCTTGATCAGGCTGGCTTCCGGCTCCGTCAGGATGCGGCGGAAATCCTGCTGGGTCAGCGGCTGCAGGTTCACGCGGATGGGCAGGCGGCCCTGCAGCTCCGGCAGCAGGTCCGACGGCTTCGCCAGATGGAACGCGCCCGAGGCCACGAACAGCACATGGTCGGTCTTCACCGGCCCGTGCTTGGTGTTCACCACCGTGCCCTCGATCAGCGGCAGCAGGTCGCGCTGCACGCCCTCGCGGCTGACGTCGGCCCCGCCGCGATGCTCCGACCGGGCGGTGATCTTGTCGATCTCGTCCAGGAAGACGATGCCGTTCTGCTCGACCGAGAAAATGGCCTCCTTCACCACCTTCTCCTGGTCCAGCAGCTTCTCCGACTCCTCGGCCATCAGCACTTCATAGCTTTCCGACACGGTCATGCGCCGGGGCTTGGTGCGGCCGCCGAAGGCCTTGCCGAAGATGTCGCCCAGATTGACCATGCCCATCTGGCTGCCGGGCATGCCGGGAATGTCGAAGGTCGGCATGCCGGGGATCTGGTTGTCCTGGACCTGGACCTCGATCTCCTTGTCGTTCAGCGACCCCTCGCGCAGCATCTTGCGGAACTTCTGCCGGGTCTCCGTGCTCGCACCCTGGCCAACCAGCGCGTCCAGTACCCGGTCCTCCGCGCGCAGCTCGGCCTTGCCGACCACCTCCTTGCGCAGCCGCTCCTTGGTCAGGGTGATGGCGATCTCCACCAGATCGCGGACGATCTGCTCCACGTCGCGGCCGACATAGCCGACCTCGGTGAACTTGGTCGCCTCCACCTTCAGGAAGGGCGCGTTGGCCAGCTTCGCCAGCCGCCGCGCGATCTCCGTCTTGCCGACACCCGTGGGGCCGATCATCAGGATGTTCTTCGGCAGCACCTCCTCGCGCAGGCCGTCGGGCAGCTGCTGCCGGCGCCAGCGGTTGCGCAGGGCGATGGCGACGGCGCGCTTGGCCTCGTGCTGGCCGACGATGAACCGGTCCAGCTCCGAAACGATCTCGCGGGGGGAGAAGGACGTCATGGCTCAGAACGTCTCCAGGATGATGTTCTCGTTGGTGTAGACGCAGATCCCGGCGGCCACCTTCATGGCCTTGCGGGCGATCGTCTCGGCGTCCAGGTCCGGCACGTCGATCAGGGCGCGCGCGGCCGCCAGGGCGTAGCCGCCGCCGGACCCGATGCCGATGATGCCGTCCTCCGGCTCCAGCACGTCGCCGTTTCCGGTCAGCACATAGCTGTACTCCCGGTCGGCCACGGCCATCATCGCCTCCAGCCGGCGCAGGTACCGGTCGGTGCGCCAGTCCTTCGCCAGCTCAACGCAGGCGCGCTGCAGCTGGCCCGGATGCTGCTCCAGCTTCGCCTCCAGCCGCTCCAGCAGGGTGAAGGCGTCGGCCGTGGCGCCGGCGAAGCCCGCCAGCACGCCCCCGCCCGCCAGCCGGCGGACCTTGCGGGCATTGCCCTTCATCACGGTCTGGCCCATGGAGACTTGGCCGTCGCCGGCCATCACCACCCGGCCGCCCTTGCGGACGCACAGGATGGTGGTGCCGTGCCACTGCACGGGGTCGTGGGGCGTGGAATGCGTCATGGAGGCGTCTCTGGTCTGAAGGCGGGCGGCCGCATCTCGCGCCGCCTCCGATAGGTGGGCAACCGGCCGGGCGGGTCAAGCGGGGCGTCCGCATCGCCACCGCCCGCGTCAGGGGGTGCCACCGCCGGCGGCTTCGCGCAGGTGGCTCAGGAACCGGGCGCGCTGGAACGCGTATAGATACTTGTCGATGTTGCCGACATAGGTGACCGGTTCCTGGCCCACATGTTTGGCCACCACGATCTCGACATTGTCGTACCAGACGTTGGGGTCGAAACCGGCCAGCGCGGCGCGCTCGCGCAGCGTGCGGATGCGGTTGGGCCCGGCGTTGTAGGCGGCCAGCGCGAAACGGAACCGGTCGTCCGGCGCGATCGCGGGCTCGTCGAAGTATCTGTCCAAAAGGAAGCGCATGTACTTCGCCCCCGCATGGATGTTCGTCTCCAGCTGATGGACGTCCGGCAGCAGGATCGGCGGCGCCGCGGCCGTCTGTGGCATCACCTGCATGATGCCCACCGCGCCGACGGGGCTGCGCGCCGCGTGGTCGAGCCGGGATTCCTGGTAACCCTGGGCCAGCAGGGGCGCCCAGGCCATGGCGTACTGCTCGCCGAAACGGCGGAACAGGGCCTGGATGCGCTCGAAGTCGCCGACGGTCTGCAGGCCCGACGCCCGGTGGATCCAGCGGTTGTCGACGAAGTACTTGCGCTCGACATAGGCGATGACGTTCGGGCCTTTCCGGTCCTGGCGGATGAAGGTGTCGAGCGAGGCCAGAAGCTGGGGACTGCCCTTGCGGACGGCCCAGCCGATATCCGCCCCTTCCCGGAGGCGCACGCCCGTGTGGAACATCAGGTCGGGGAAGATGCGCGCGAACAGTTGGCGCTTGTAGTCGTCGACCACCACCAGATCGATCACGCCATCGTCCAGTTTCTCCAGAAGGTCCGGGTCCTCAAGATGCTCCGGCACGGTCTCCAGGCGCACCGGTGGCAGGCCTCGACCCTTAAGGCTGGCGTTCAGCGTCGTGAGACTCTGGAAGTAGCTGCTGGATCGGCGGATATGCACCGTCATTCCGGACAGGCTGTCGGGGGTGCTCAGGGCCGGACCATCCTTCCGGGTCACGGGTATCTCGGCCACGTCGGACTCGACGGGGCTGCTGAAATCCACCAGGGCGGCGCGCTCCGGCGTGATCGTCAGCCGCCCCGCGGCGATGTCGCCGCGCCCTTCCAGCAGCCAGGGGATCAGCTTGTCGCGCGGCACGGGAATAAAGGCGACCGTGACGCGCCCGGCCCGCTTCGCGCCCGCGTTCAGAACGCGCGCGTACTCCTGGAAGACATCGTGGGCGAAGCCGCGGATTTCGCCCTTGTCGAAGAAGAAGTTGGTTCGGCTGTAGGGCACCAGCACGCGTAGCGTCCGCCGCTCCCGTATGGCGGGCAGATCGCCGAACGCCGGCTCGGGCAGAAGCTGGGCGTCGCCTTGCAGAGGCAGTTCATCGCGGGGATGGGGCGGCTGGTCCGCCCGCGCACCATCCGCCGCCAGCAGCGACAGGATGACGCTCAGCACGCCCACCAGCCCCGCCCTCATGGGCCTTCCCCCGGCAGTGTTTCCAGCAATCAAGGTCCGGGGACCGGTTACCTGTCAACGGGTGAACCAGACGAGGCGCCCGGCGAACTGGACAGGGGCGGCCATAGGCGGTACGAAACCGCCATGGACACCAGCATCGCCAAGCAGGGCCGCCGGGCCGCGGTGGAGCGTTCCACCAAGGAGACCCGGATCAAAGTGGCCGTGAACCTGGACGGGACGGGGCAGTACGCCGTCTCCACCGGGATCGGCTTCCTCGACCACATGCTGGAGCAGCTGTCGCGCCATTCGCTGATCGACCTGGAGGTCGAGGCGAAGGGCGACCTGCACATCGATTTCCACCATACGACCGAGGATACCGGCATCGCCGTGGGCGAGGCCGTGGCGAAGGCGCTGGGGGCCCGCACAGGCATCCAGCGCTACGGCCACGCCTATGTGCCGATGGACGAGACGCTGACCCGCGTCGCCATCGACCTGTCGAACCGGCCCTACCTGATCTGGAAGGTCCAGTTCACCCGCGACAAGCTGGGTGAGATGGATACCGAGCTGTTCCGCGAGTGGTTCCAGGCCTTCAGCCAGTCGGCCGGCGCCACCCTGCATGTCGAGAACCTGTACGGCGAGAACAACCACCACATCGTGGAGAGCTGCTACAAGGCGCTCGCCCGCGCGCTCCGGGCGGCGATCGAGATCGATCCCCGCAAGTCCGACGCCGTCCCGTCCACCAAGGGCGTGCTCGGCGGCTCCCTGTAAGCGGAGGTCACGATGCCCCCGCCCGCACATCAGCCCCTCCCTCTCCCCCCCGGGGAGAGGTCAGGAGAGGGGGCGGTTCCGCCTTCACCGGTCCGTCCGAAAAGCGCCGCCGCCAAGGCCAAGCCGAGCGCAAATCAGACGCGGCGGGCGCAACGCCTCCGCCGGGACATGACCGATGCGGAGCGGCTTGTCTGGTCGCATCTGCGCGCCGGGAAGTACGGTGCCAAGTTCCGTCGGCAGGAGCCCATCCTCGGCTATACCGTCGATTTCGTCTGTCATCGACTCCGGCTGGTGATCGAGATCGATGGCGCGCAGCACGACGCGGACCGTGACCGCGACGCCCGCCGCACCGCCGCGCTCGATACCGCCGGCTACCGCGTCATCCGCTTCTGGAACGGCGATGTCTTCACCGCGTTCGAAGGCGTGATGGACGCCATCTGGCACGAGGTCCAGGCGGGTCTGCGGCGGTGCCCCGGCGGCGATACCCCCTCTCCTGACCTCTCCCCGGGGGGGAGAGGGATTGACGGAGTCCGGCCCGCCGATATCGGCCCGGGTCCTTTCCAAGCGCGGCAACCGGCACAGCCGATCCGTCTCCCCCCCGGGGAGAGGGAGGGACCCGCGATGCGGGGGGGTGAGGGGGTGGTTCCGCCTTCCCCGGCCGGGAGGGGGACCGGACCATGACCACCGTCGCCCTCATCGATTACGGGTCGGGCAATCTGCGCTCGGCGGCCAAGGCGCTGGAGCGCGCGGTGGCGGAGGCCGGGCTGTCGATGACCGTCGCCGTCACAGCCGATCCTGAGAATGTGCGCACGGCCGACCGCATCGTGCTGCCGGGCGTCGGCGCCTTCGCCGACTGCAAGGCCGGCCTGGACGCCGTCCACGGCATGGTCTCAGCCCTTTACGAGGCGGTGATCCTGCATGGCCGGCCCTTCCTCGGCATCTGTGTCGGCATGCAGCTGCTGGCCAGCGTCGGGCGGGAGCACCGCGACACCGGCGGCCTCGGCTGGCTGGACGCGGAGGTGGTGCCGCTCGCCCCCTCCGACCCGGCGTTGAAGATTCCCCACATGGGCTGGAACGAGCTGATCCCGGCCTCACCCGTCCATCCGGTGCTGGAGGGGCTGACGGCGGGCAGCCACGCCTATTTCGTCCATTCCTACCGGATGGTGCCGGCCGACCCGTCGGTGGTGCTGGCCGAATGCGACTATGGCGGACGCTTCCCCGCCGTGGTCGGGCGTGACAACATCGTCGGCACGCAGTTCCACCCGGAGAAGAGCCAGGCCACCGGCCTGCGCCTCATCCGCAACTTCCTCGAATGGCGTCCGTAGATGACCGAGCTCAAGGCAGTCACGGCCGTCGAGGTCGTGGACGAGTTCCGCCGCGGCGACCTGCACGACCTGTGCGACGCGACCGACGCCGCCATCGTGGACGGGGGCGGCTTCGGCTGGGTCGATCCGCCGCCGCGCGACGTGATGGAGCGGTACTGGCGCGGCGTCATGGTGGTGCCGGAGCGCACCCTGTTCGTCGGCCGGCTGGACGGGGTGATCGCCGGCTCGGCCCAGCTCATCCGCCCGACCCGCAACAACGAGTCCCAGAGTTTCGCGGCGGCCCTGACCACAAGCTTCGTCGCCCCCTGGGCGCGCGGCCACGGGCTGGCGAAGAAACTGACGCTCGCCGTGGCCGACCGCGCCCGGGACGAGGGCTACAAGGTCCTGAACCTTGATGTGCGCGACAGCCAGACGGCGGCCATCGCCCTGTACGAGAGCCTCGGCTTCAAGCGCTGGGGCACCCACCCCCGCTACGCGATGGCGCATGGACGGGTCTATGCCGGCCTCTTCTACTATCTCGACCTCGACGCCGAAGGACCGCGCTGACCGCCGATGATCGTGTTTCCCGCCATCGACCTGAAGGACGGCAACGCCGTGCGCCTCGTGCGCGGCGACATGGACCGGGCCACCGTGTTCAACACCGATCCCGCCGACCAGGCGGCGCGGTTCCAGGCGGCCGGCTTCGGCTGGCTGCACATCGTCGACCTGAACGGCGCCTTCGCCGGCAAGCCGGTGAACGCCGCCCCGGTGGAGGCGATCCTGGCCTCCGTCTCCATGAAGGTGCAGCTCGGCGGCGGCATCCGCGACATGGCCACGATCGAGGCGTGGCTGGAGAAGGGTGTCGCCCGCGTGATCCTGGGCACGGCGGCCCTTCGCGACCCGGCGCTGGTGAAGCAGTCATGCAAGGCGTTCCCCGGCCGGGTCTGCGTCGGCATCGACGCGCGCGACGGCATGGTGGCGGTGGACGGCTGGGCGGAGACCTCCAGCGTGCGCGCCCTCGACCTCGCCATGAAGTTCGAGGATGCCGGGGTCGCCGCCATCATCTACACCGACATCGACCGCGACGGCGCCATGGGCGGGGTGAACGTGGAGGCCACGGCCAACCTCGCCTGCCACCTGACCACGCCGGTGATCGCCTCGGGCGGGGTGTCGGCGCTGAAGGACCTGGAGGCGCTGAAGCGGGAAGAGGGCACCGGCATCCAGGGCGTCATCGTCGGGCGCGCCCTCTATGACGGCCGGATCGACCCGGCGGCGGCCCTGGCGCTGGCGGGCCCGCAGATCATCCCCGGCCCGGCGGGGGCGTGAGCCATGCTGAAGGCGCGCGTCATCCCCTGCCTGGACGTGAAGGACGGCCGCGTCGTCAAGGGCGTCAACTTCGTCAGTCTGGTGGACGCCGGCGACCCGGTGGAGCAGGCCCGCGTCTACGACGCGGCGGGCGCCGACGAGCTGACCTTCCTCGACATCACCGCCAGTGCCGAGAACCGGGCGACCATCTACGACGTGGTCCGCCGCACGGCGGAACAGGTGTTCATGCCGCTGACCGTCGGCGGCGGCGTGCGCGGGGTGGAGGATATCCGCCGCCTGCTGCTGGCCGGGGCGGACAAGGTCTCGATCAACACCGCCGCCGTCCACCGGCCGGAATTCGTGCGCGAGGCGGCGGAGAAGTTCGGCGCCCAATGCGTCGTCGTCGCCATCGACGCGAAGGAGACGGCCCCCGGACGGTGGGAGGTTTTCACCCATGGCGGACGCAACCCCACCGGTATCGACGCCGTTGACTGGGCGCGGCGGATGGCGTCCCTGGGTGCGGGCGAGATCCTGCTGACCAGCATGGACCGCGACGGGACCAAGGCAGGGTTCGACATCCCGCTGACCCGGGCCGTGGCGGACGCCGTCACGGTGCCGGTGATCGCGTCCGGCGGGGTCGGCACGCTGGACCACCTGGTGGAAGGGGTGCGCGACGGCCACGCCTCGGCGGTGCTGGCCGCCAGCATCTTCCACTTCGGCACCTACACCGTGCGTCAGGCCAAGGAAAGCATGGCGGCGGCCGGTATCCCGATGCGGATGGAGTGAGCGGCGTGGCGGACAAGAAAAGCCCCTCCAAGAAAGGCCGCAAGGCGGACGCGCCCACCGCGCATCTGCTGGACGCCCTGCACGACGTGATCCTGTCCCGCAAGGGCGGCGATCCGGAGACGTCGAACACGGCCCGCCTGTTCGCCCGCGGCCGCGCCAAGATCGCCCAGAAGCTGGGCGAAGAGGCGGTGGAGACGCTGATCGAGGGGGTGCGGGGCGACACCGCCAAGCTGGCGGAGGAGTCGGCCGACCTGCTCTACCATCTGCTGGTGCTCTGGGCCGACGCGGGGCTGAAGCCGTCGGAGGTCTACGCCATCCTCCAGGCCCGGTCCGGCATCAGCGGAATCGAGGAGAAGCGGGGCCGAAAGGAGCGGGAGACCGACGCGGCCGAAACCGAGGGGTGAGCCGATGCCGTACGATCAGAACAACGTGTTCGCCAGGATCCTGCGCGGGGAAATCCCCTGCAAGAAGGTGTACGAGGACCAGCACGTCCTGGCCTTCCACGACATCCGCCCCCAGGCGCCGACCCATATCCTGGTCATCCCCAAGGGCCCGTACGTCAGCTACGCCGACTTCAGCGAACAGGCCACCCCGGAGGAGATCGTCGGCTTCACCCGCGCGGTCGGCCTGATCGCGCGGCAGGCGGGTGTCGAGGATTCCGGTTACCGGCTGATCGCCAACCACGGCCCGCACAGCCACCAGGAGGTGCCGCACCTCCATGTCCACATCCTCGGCGGCCGCCCGCTCGGGCCGATGCTGACCAAGGTGGACTGACCCGGCGGCCGGGCCGGCGGCCGTTCAGGTCGCCGCCACGCGCATCGGCGGCGCCTGTTCCAGACGCTCCATCGGGAAATGCAGGGTGACGGCGGTTCCCTGGCCCTCCACGCTGGCGATCCGCAGGGTGCCGCCGTGCAGCTCCATCAGCGAGCGCACGATGTAGAGGCCGATGCCGGTGCCGCTGTGCTGCCGGGTCAGCACGTTCTCCACCTGGGCGAAGGGATGGCCCAGCTCCGGCAGGCGGTCGGCGGGAATGCCCACGCCAGTGTCGCGCACCGTCACGTCCAGCCCGCCGCCGTCGGCGTCGGCCCCGGCCGCCGCCGAGATGGTCACCTGCCCGCCGGTCGGCGTGAACTTGGCGGCGTTGTCCAGCAGGTTCAGCAGCATCTGCCGCAGCGCCACCGGATCGGCCACCAGCACCGGCAGGTCGTCACGGTACTGCGGCACCAGCCGGACATCGGCCTTGTCGTAGGCCGGGCGGACCAGCCGCAGGGTGGCGGCGATCTCCTCCATCACCGACAGCCGCGTCTCGCGCAGCTCGCGCCGTCCGGCCTCCAGCCGCGCCATGTCCAGCAGGTCGTTCACCATGCCCAGCAGATGCGCGCCGCTGTCGCGGATGTCGTTGGCGTACTCGATGTAGCGGCCGTCGCCCACCGGCCCGTGGGCCTGCTCCCGGATCAACTCGGCGAAGCCGATGACCGCGTTCAGCGGCGTGCGCAGCTCGTGGCTCATGCTGGCCAGGAACTTGGACTTGGCCTTGCTCGCCCGGTCCGCCTCCACCGTCGCGGCGGTCAGGGCGGCGGTGCGGGCGCCGATGGTCTCGGCCGCACCCTGCAGTGCGGTCGCCACGCGGGCGAGGTCGCTGGTCGCCATCGGCGCGTCGAAGGCGGGCGTCCCGCCCCGGCTGATGGTGTCGGCCGCCGCCGCCAGCGCCTCGGTCGACGCGGCGATACGGCGGGATATCCAGAGTGCCGCCCCCACCGCCAGCGCGATCGCCAGCAGGGCCGCCGCCGCCGCTCGCAGCAGCAGCTCCAGCGGGCCGGCCAGCACGTCGCTGTTCGGCTGCGCCACCACTACGGTGTAGCCGGAGATCTGGCTGCGCTTGAAGGCCAGGTTGACGTCGATGCCTTCCAGCGACAGCGTGCGGGTCTGCCCTTCCTCCCGGCGCAGCAGCAGGCTGCGGACATCGTCCGGCACCCGCGCGCCGACATATTTGTCGGCGTGCTGCGACCGGGCGATCACGGTTCCCTCCCGGTCGACAATGGTGACGATCCGGCCCGGCAGCGTCTGCGTCAGCTCCTGGAAGCGCGGCCAGTGGATGGCAAGCGACAGCACATGCGGCGTGTCGCCGACCATCGTGCGCCGGGCCACGACCATCGACGGGTTGCCCGACACCGTGCCGCGGAACAGGTTGGAGACGATCACCGTGTCGGAATCGAAGGCCGGCGCGTACAGGTCGATCAGCGGGGACCGCGGCAGCTCGCTGCCGAGCGGGCGCAGCGAGTGGAAGGTGAGCTGCCCGTCCCGGCGCACCAGGGCCGCGACGTCGAAGGCCCGGTTCGGAATGTCGTTCAGCCGCGCATGCAGCCCGACCAGATCGCCGTCGCGCAGATCGGGGGAGGAGACGAGCGCGTTCAGCGTGGTGACGACGGCGGCGATCTGCCGGTCGACCGTCGCCGCCAGCAGCCGCGCCTCGTCCGCCGTCTGGCTGCGGGCGGCCTCGCGGGCCAGCTCGAACTGGCTGATGCCGTTCAGGCCCGCCAGCAGGATCAGCGGCGCCAGCACGCCCACCGCCATCACCAGCAGCAGACGGCGGGTGGATGGCTGCGTCACGGAAAGGGTGCTTTGCCCCGGCTCTGCGCCCGGTCGGGCGGCGCTGTCATCCGGGGGCGAGGGGGCGGGCACGGACATGGACGCGATTAAATGCCCAAGGAACGTTAAGAGACCGTAACACGCCCCGGCGGGGTGCGACCAACCCTTTCGCGTTCGAAACTTCGCGCACGGCCGCCCGAACCCCGGTCAGCCGCCGCGCCGGGCGAGGCTTTCCCGCAATGCCGCGATGTCGGCGCGCAGGGCCGCGATCTCACCCTCCAGCCGGGCGCGGTCGTCGCCCTCCGCCTTGCGCTCCTCCGCCTGTTCCTCCTTCACCTGCTGGTCGTGCAGGGTCTGCATGCTGTTCACGATGATGGCGATGAACAGGTTCAGCACCGCGAAGGTGACCAGCACGATGAAGGGCACGAAGAAGGCCCAGGCGTAGGGGTAGACCTCCATGACCGGCCGCACGATGCCCATGGACCAGCTTTCCAGCGTCATCACCTGGAACAGCGTGTACATGGACTGCCCGATGCTGCCGAACCATTGCGGGAAGCTGGCGGCGAACAGCTTGGTCGCCAGCACCGCCGACACGTAATAGACCAGCGCCAGCACGGCGATAATGGCGCCCATGCCGGGCAGCGCGCCGAACAGGGCCTGCACCACCGCGCGCATCTGCGGCACCACCGACAGCAGCCGCAGCACGCGCAGGATGCGCAGCGCGCGCAGCACCGACAGGCTCTGCGCCCCCGCCAGCCCCAGCAGCGGGGCGAGGCTGATGGCGACGATGACGAAGTCGAAGATGTTCCAGCCCTGGCGGAAGAAGGACAGGCGGTAGACCGCCAGCTTCAGCGCCAGCTCCACCACGAAGATCGCCAGGGCGATCTTGTCCAGGACCAGCAGCGCCGGTCCGATGGCCGCCATCACGCCGGACGACGTCTCCAGCCCCAGCGTCACCGCGTTGATCAGGATGACGGCGATGATGAAGCGCTGGAACCCGGCCGACTCCACGAGGCGCTTCAGGGCACCTTCCGTGGCTGTCGGGGTGGGAGCGGGGTTGGCGGTCGCGGGCGTTGCGGTGGCGTCGGTCATGGCGGGCGTGCATTCGCGGATGCTGAAGGGCGGCATCTAGAAGGTGTGCCGCCCCGCCGCCGTCAAGGCCCTGGACCCATGACCTTTCGGCGTCAGCCCGTCGGCGGGCCGAACATCACGGGTGGTGGCCCGTCGAACACGGTGATCGCCTTGATCTCGTATCGCCAGGTGCCGTCCGGCCTCGCACCCCAGCGCGGATGGCGGTGCCCCTCCGGCCCGGTCGCCAGCGGACCGAACACCGTCCCGGCTGCGAAGTCGCCGGTGCCGAACTGGATCGGCTCCCCGGCGGCGTTCAGCCGGTACCAGTTCAGCCGCGTCCCGTCCGCGCGCAGCACCTCCAGGATGGCTCCGTTCTCCGCCAGCCGCACCGACAGTCCGGGCTCCCCCACCGCCAGCCGGTGCAGGGTGCGGTAGACGTTGGTTTCCCAGAAATCCGTGTCGGCCTTCACCGCGTCGGCCGTCATCGCCTGCACCGCTGCGCCCTCGTCACGGCGCCAGCCCTGGCCGTCCGCGATCGCGCGCGCACGGTCCAGCCCGCCGCCCTTCGCCTCGATCCGGACGCGCGGGCTGGCGAAGTCGTTCCAGATGTCGTTGTCGTGCGGTTCCGCGAAGCGGGCCGACCAATGCACGGCGGACACGCGCATCCCCTTCACCCGCGCCCACGACTCCCGCCCGCCCATGGCGGCCAGCAGCTGGTCCAGCCGTTGTTCGGCGGTCGGGGTGGCGGGCTCGACCGCGCTCGTGGCGGTCTGCGCCACTGCGGACGCGGTCGGAAGCGGCAGCGCCATCAGGCCTGCGGCCAGGATCGTTGCAAGCATGGAAGGAAGCGGGCGGGACATGGCTCGGGTCTCCCCGGCACCGCCGGTCCCTTCCCCAAGGGGCCGCGGCGCCCGTCTGTCCGGCCGTCCGGGTCGATAAATCGCGTCGACGCGGCCCGCCGTCAAGCCCGTCCTTGGCAAGTCCATCCCGGGATGTCAGCGGGGGGTGGGCGGGGCCGGCTGGTCCAGCTCGTACAGCACCACCAGATGCCCGTCGGGATCGACGAAGCCCCATTCGGTGCCGCTGGCCCCCTCCGGCGTCTTCAGCGGGCGGGTGGGGAAGCTTTCCAGACCCATGGCCTTCACCGCCTCCATCACCTTGGACAGGCGCCCGCGCGTGTCCACCACCACGGCCGCCACGCGGGGGCGCTGCGGCACGGTCAAGGGTTGGCCCTTGACCTCGAAGATGGCCAGCGTGCGCACCTGCGTGTCGCCGGCCGACAGCATGGCCCCGCGCAGTTTGGCCGCCTTGTCCACGTTGAAGACGGTGTAGGAATAGGAGTTGCCCGACATCTCCCAGATCGGGGTGGCGTCGAAGCCCAGCAGATCGCGGTAGATGGTCAGGGCCCGTTCCAGGTCCGAAACGATCAGCGTCGCGCGCTTCAGATACGACCCGTCATAGGCGGGCTTCGGCGCCTCGGCCGCCGGCGTCGCGGTCTGCGCCGCCACCGGCCCGCACAGCGCCAGCATCACCAGTGTCGCCAGCCCGATCCATCCCCGCCGCATCCCGTCCTCCCCCAAATGACATATCGTTATGTCATTATGGGAACGGGGCGGAGACGGCGTCAATGTGGGATGGGACGGGCCCGGACCTCGGCCTTCGACGGGCTCAGGCTGATGTCCTTGGATCCGGCGGAACAGAGACCCTCACCCTGAGCTTGTCGAAGGGCGAGGGTCGCGGTCGGACGGGCCTACGACGCCGCCGGCTGGAAGGTCTGCGGGGCCGGGTCGATGACCAGGAAACCGCGCCGGGTCACCTCGATGACGGCGAGGCCGCGTTCGGTCTGCCCGTTCGGCAGCAGGCGGAAGATGCCGTCGATCCCGGCGAAGCCGTTCGGGTTCGTCAGGTCCTGCGGCTCGTAGGGGCGGGGGTCGCCGGTGCGGGCCAGCGCCGCCGCCATGGCCGTGGCGTCGTACGCCAGGGTGGCGAGGCGGGGCGGGCGCTGGCCGTACAGGTCGGCGAAGCGCTGCTCGAACCCGGCGCGCGCCTCCGGTGCCGGGGCGGCGAACCAGCCGCCGACCAGTGCCAGCTCGCGGCCCAGCCCCGGCTCGTCCCACAGGCCTGTACCCAGGATGCGCACCGGGCCGGGGTCCACGTCGAAGAAGGGCAGCAGCGCCGCCACCTCGCGCAGGGTCTGCCCGCCCTCCGCGATCAGCACCGCCTGATAGGGCAGCTCCCCGAAGGTCTGCCGGTTGGCGAGGCGCTGCAGGGCCAGCTTGGACGCCTCGTCGCCCCGCCCGGTCAAGAGGGCGCGCTCCTTCGCCAGCTCCTCCTGCCGCCGTTCGAACTCGGCGAAGCCACGAACTACCTGCGTCAGGTCCGAAGCGCCGGCGGTGTAGCGCTCGACCTTGGTGACCTGGGCGCCCGCGTCGGCGGTGGCGGCGTAGAGCGCGTTCAAGGCGGCGTCGCCATAGGGGGTGGTGGGTGCGAGCGCGCCGAAGGTCGCGATCCCGCGCGCGGCGGCGAAGCTCGCCACCCGGCGCACCTGGTCCTGCGGCTGAAAGCCCAGCACCCAAAGGCCCGGCCCGGCGATGGTCCAGTCGTTGGAGAAGCTCAGCACCGGCACCCCGGCCGCCTGGGCCTCCGGCCGCACCGCACCGGCGTCGGCGCTGAACAGGGGCCCCAGCAGAAGCTGCGCCCCGGCGGCCAGCGCGTCCCGCGCGGCGGCCACGGCACCATCGGGCGTGCCGCCCGTGTCGCGCGGCAGCAGCAGGAACCTGTCGTCGGCCAGATCGAACACGGCCATCTGGGCGGCGTCCAGCATCGCCTGCCCGACCGGCGCACCCCGGCCCGACAGGGGCAGCAGCAGGCCCACCCGGATGCGGTCGTCCACTGGCTGCGCCGCCACCGGCGGGGCGACCTGCACCGGGGCCGCCGGAACTTGCGGCGGCGGGGGCGGCGGGGCTACGGTCTGCGGGCTGGCGCAGGCGGTGAGCAGGCCCGCCAGCAGCGTCAGCGCGAAAAACGCGCGGACCGGTCCCATCCGGTTCCCCTCAAGCCCCGACTTCTGCGGCACGGTTATGGCTCCCTCATCCGACCCTGACGGCCCCGAACTCCCGACGGACGCAGCGGAGCCTAGCTTCGCGGACACCCCGCGTAAACCCGCCCCGGGTCTGCACCTCGTCGCCACGCCCATCGGCAACGCTCGCGACATAACGCTGCGCGCGCTGGAAACGCTGCGCGGCGTCGACGCCATCGCCTGCGAGGACACGCGCACCACCGGCCGGCTGATGGCCCGCTACGGCATCGCCACCCCGCTGCTTCCATATCACGAGCACAATGCGGCGAAGATGCGTCCCCAGCTTCTCGCCCGGATGGCGGACGGGCAGGCGGTCGCGCTGGTGTCCGACGCCGGCACGCCGCTGATCTCCGACCCCGGCTACAAGCTGGTGCGCGAGGCGGTGGCGGCGGGCCTCGCCGTCACCCACCTGCCCGGCGCCAACGCGGCGGTGACGGCGCTGGTGCTGTCCGGCCTGCCCAGCGACCGCTTCCTCTATGCGGGATTCCTCCCCAGCAAGGCGGCGGCCCGGCGGACGGCGCTGGCCGACCTCAAGGCCGTGCCCGCCACGCTGGTCTTCTACGAAAGCCCGCAGCGCCTGCCCGACATGCTGGCCGACGCGGCCGAGACCCTGGGCGGGCGGGAGGCCGCCGTGGCGCGGGAGCTGACCAAGCTGTTCGAGGAGGTGCGGCGTGGGCCGCTCCCGGTGCTGGCGGCGCATTATGCCCAATCCGGCCCGCCCAAGGGGGAGGTGGTGGTCGTGATCGGCCCGCCGGGCGACACCGCCGCCGAGGAACCGGCCGATCTCGACGCCCTGCTGCGCGACGCGCTGGCTGGCATGAGCGTGCGCGACGCCGCCGCCACCGTGGCCACGGCCACCGGCCGCCCCCGCAAGGAGGTCTACGCCCGCGCCCTCGACATCGCCAAGGGGTCCGGATGACGCGCGGCCGCCGGGACTACGAACGGGCGGAACGGCTGGGCCGGCGGGCCGAATGGCTGTGCCGCGTGGCCCTGTTCCTGAAGGGATACCGCATACTGGCCGCCCGCCTGCGCGTGCCCGCCGGGGAGATCGACATCCTGGCGGAGAAGGCCGGAACCCTGGCCGTGGTGGAGGTGAAGGCGCGCGGCGACCTGGACGCGGCGCTGGCCGCCGTCTCCCAAACCTCCTGGCGGCGCCTCGCCCGCGCGGCGGACCAGGTGGTGGCCGGCCGGCCGCGACTGTCCCGCCATGCCATCCGGTTCGACCTGATGGCCGTGCTGCCCGGACGCTGGCCGGTGCATATGCCTGACGTGTGGCGGGCGTGAGAAAGGGGCCGCAGCCTCTCGACAGGCGGCACCGGGCGCGCTAAGCACACCCCAGGCAGCGCATCCCGCACGACCCGGAGGGGCACCGAGCCGTGACAGTCCGCCAGAAGGCTCTGGATATGCTGCGGGCCGCCGGCACCGCGCCGGACGACCGCATCGACCTCGCCGAGACGGCGCTGGCGCTGGCCGTGCTCGACGTGCCGGAGGCCGAGTTCGAGCCCTACCGCCAGCATCTGGCCCAGCTGGCCGCCCAGGTCCACGACGCGGTGCGCGAACGCCTCGGCCCCGACCCTTCGCTGGCCGAGCGCATCGACGTGCTGCGCGCCGTCCTGGTGGAACATCACGGCTACCACGGCGACAGCGAGACCTACGAGGATCTGGACAACGCGAACCTCATGCGGGTGATCGACCGGCGCAAGGGCCTGCCGGTGGCGCTCGGCATCCTGTTCATCCACGCCGCCCGGTCCCAAGGCTGGGACATGGTGGGGCTGAACTTCCCCGGCCATTTCCTGATCCGCCTGGACCATGAGGGGGAGCGCGCGATCCTCGACCCGTTCAACCAAATCGAGGCCAAGTCGCCCCAGGACCTGCGCGAGCTGCTGAAGCAGACGGCCGGGCTGACGGCGGAGCTGACGCCCGAACATTACGCTCCCGTCACGAACCGCGACGTGCTGCTGCGGCTGCAGAACAACCTGAAGCTCCGCCACCTGCGCGACGACCGGGCCGACAAGGCGGCGGAGGTGGTGGAGCACATGCTGCTGTTCGCGCCCGAACAGCCCGCCCTGTGGCGGGAGGCGGGGCTGCTCAACGCCCATATCGGCAATCTCGGCTCCGCCATCCGGGCGTTCGAGACCTTCATGGACCTCGGCAAGCGGATGGGCGCCTCCAGCCAGCTGCTGCACCAGACGGCCACGCTGGTGCAGCAGCTGAGGACGCGGCTGAACTAGGTCGCTCCCGTCCCGAACCGTCACCCGTGACGGCCGTCACGGCGCTTGACAGACCGGGCGGCGCACCGTTCCCGTCTTCCTCCGCAACACCCCAATCCGCCGGGACCGCCATGAGCCTCAAGGTCGCCATCCAGATGGACCCGATCGAGTCCATCAACATCGACACCGACAGCACCTTCATGATGGCGCTGGAAGGGCAGGCGCGGGGCCACCGGCTCTGGCATTACCATCCGCGCGATCTCGCCCTGCGCGGCAACCGCCTGTTCGCCAGGGCGCGGCCGCTCCAGGTCCGGCGGGAGCGGGGCAACCACTTCACCCTAGGGCCGGCGGAGGCGCTGGACGTCGGGACCATGGACATCGTGCTGATGCGCCAGGACCCGCCCTTCGACATGGCCTACATCACCGCCACCCACATGCTGGAGCATGTGCAGCCGAAGACGCTGGTGGTGAACGACCCGGCCAGCGTGCGCAACGCGCCGGAGAAGCTGTTCGTCACCCGCTTCCCGGACCTGATGCCGCCCACCGTCATCACCTCCAGCCGGGAGGAGGTGCTGGCAGCAAGGGCGGAATGGAAGGACATCATCGTCAAGCCGCTGTTCGGCAACGGCGGGGCCGGCGTGTTCCACCTGAAGCCGGACGACGAGAACCTGGGCGCCTTGCTGGAGACCTTCACCCAGCTCTACCGGGAGCCGGTGATCGTGCAGAAGTACCTGCCGGAGATCCGCCAGGGCGACAAGCGCATCATCCTGATCGACGGGGAACCGGCGGGCGCCGTCAGCCGCATTCCCCAGTCGGGGGAGGCGCGGGCCAACTTCCACGCCGGCGGCAGTGCGGCCAAGACCACGTTGACCGCCCGTGAGAAGGACATCTGCGCCGCCATCGGCCCGACGCTCCGGGCCCAGGGGCTTATCTTCGTCGGCATCGACGTGATCGGCGACTGGCTGACGGAGATCAACGTGACCAGCCCCACCGGCATCCAGGAGATCAACCGCCTGGACGGCAGCCGGCTGGAATCCATGCTGTGGGACGCGATCGAGGTGCGCTACCACGAAAGGCGCACCCCCTGATTCCGATCGGTTTTCCCCGGAAGGGTTCGATCCGCCGGTCCCATATTCCTGTTTCCTGGAACGGAAGCGGGGTCCGCGCGGGGAGGGGCTCATGCGTTCTGGTGGGACATGGCGGATCGACCGTGGTCCGATGGCCGTCGCCGTCACGCTGGCGCTCGGGCTCGCGGCGCTGACGGCGCCGGTGGACGTCGCGGCGATGCAGCCCGGGGGCGGCACGGTCCAAGGCGTCGTTCCAGGCACGGAGGCCGAGGCGTCGAAACCCCTGTTCGACTGGCGCGCCGGCGCCCTTTGGCTCGGCACCGCGCCGGGGCGAGGCCTGACCGGCGCGGATGCCGCCCCGCCCAGCCTGCTCCTCGACCTGCATCCGCTCGACAGCGGGTTCCGCCTCAGCCTCGGGCCCGGCCTTGAACGGGCGCCCGACCCCCTGTCCCCGGCCTTCGGCACCGGTGCGGGTCCTGGGGGGCTCTACGATCCGTCCTGGTACATGGGGCTGGGCTGGACCGGATCGCTCGGCGGGCGGGTCTCCCTGTTCGTCGACATCGGTGCCGCCTACGCCGAACACGGGCCGGGCCTGGGTGCCGGTGTGGCCCCGCCGCCGGTGGTCTTCGACCTGCAGGACGAAAGCGCGCTGGCCCGGTCGGACGACGATCCCCTGTCCCGCCTGCTGCCCATGCTCAGCGTCAGCTTCGCCTACCGCTTCTGACCCTCCGATCCATCCTCCGCCCCGTTTCCGACATGGTCCGGCGGCACCATCTGCTCCGGGACGGGACATCTGGATGGGGATTTCAGGCATGCGCGCGCACGGGATGCGGACATTCACGCGGGTCGCCCTCGCCGGAGCCGGGGCGGCGCTGCTGCTGGCCGGCTGCGCCTCCGGCCGGCAGGCGGAACAGGCGCTGGCGGCCCAGCAGGTGCTGGTCGGGATGCCGGTGCAGACGCTGCTGAGCTGCGCCGGCGTGCCGAACAGGCGCGAGGCGTCGGGCACCTCGGAGTTCTTCACCTATCAGAACATCACCGGAGGCGGGGGGCGCGGCAGCAGCGTTTCCGTCGGGGCGGGCGGCGGGGGCGGCAACATCGGCCTCGGCATCGGGCTCGGCTTCCCGCTGGGCGGTCGTGGGCCGAGCGGCTGCGTCGCCACCTTCACGCTGGAGCAGGGCCGGGTCGCCCGGCTGGTCTACCGCGATGACGCCGACGACGCCTCGGCGTGCTACGCCATCGTGGAGAACTGCCTCGCCCTTGCGCCGCAGGCGCGCTGACTGGCTGCCGCAGGCGCGCTGACTGGCTGCCGCAGGCGCGCTGACCGGCCAAACGCCGCTCCGATGGAGAATGCCGCCACGCTGCGGAACCGCGAGGCTTTCCGGCCGTTCCCGGATGCGTGGATGATCGGATTTCGAGGACAGCGCGATGGCGGCGAACGACAAGTCGGCCAAGAACGGGCCGGCCCAGAATGGGTCGGCTCATAACGGGAAGGAGGCGGGCCGGGCCACCCCATCGGAAGTGGCCTCCCCAGGTGCGGCCCCCTCCGATGCGGCCGGCGACGCCGAGACGCTCCGCATCCGCCGTCAGACGGAGCGCATCCGCGAGATGGAGCGGCTGATGCGCGCCGCGGCGGCCTTCGCGCGCGGGCGCCCGCCGCGCTGAGCGCCAGGCCCCTTGGAGAAGCGCGCGGCCCGGAACCGGCCGCCCCCTCCGGCGGTTGAATCGATGACGGCGGCCATCGGCCGGCCCGAGCGGGAGCGCGGCGGATGGAACGGGATCGCATCGTCAATCTGCTGAACGACCTGATCCATGTGGTCGAGGACAGCCACATGGAATACCAGCGCGGGGCGGAGGACTGCCCGGACGAGGATCTGAAGGCGCTCCTGAACGACATGGCCGCCCAGCGCGGCGCCATCGTCCGCGACCTGCAGCTGCAGGTCGCCACCATTGGCGGGGCGCCGGAGGCCACGGGCACCATGATGGGCCAGGCCCACCGGATGGTGGAGCAGATCCGCGCGGCGCTGGGCCGCCGCGACTGCGCGGCCGTCCTGGAGGAGCTGATCGCCCAGGAGGACCGCATCCTGGAGCGGCTGTCCGAGGCCGGTGCCGCACCCGAACTGCCGGCCGAACAGCGCCGCGTCATCGAAGGCCACGCGGCGCGGATCGCAGCCGACCGCGACCGGTTGCGGGGCCGCCTGCGGGCGCCCGCCTGAACCATCCGCAGGGGAACAGAGGGATCATGCCGAACAACGCCGAGATCGCCGCCAAGCTGCTGCGCGACGCCGCCGACTTCTTCCGCCACGTCGGGGACCAGAACGCGCCCATCAAGCCGCAGATGGACCACAACGCCCGCGCCTTCGAGACGGTGGCCGACATGGTCGAGACCGATCCGACGGGCGAGTTCGACACCCCCGGCCCGGATGGTCAGGCGGGCTAGAAACCCAGCCAGCGGCGCGGCTTTCGCCGGTCCGGAAGGGCGGCCAGCACGGCCCGGCGCTGGTCGGCCGACATCGTGCCCCAGCGCGTGATCTCCTCCACCGTGCGCAGGCAGCCCAGGCAATGGCGCCGCGCCGGGTCCAGCTCGCAGACCCGGATGCAGGGGCTTTTCACGTGATCGTCGGGGTCGGCCGGCGCGTCCGTCATGGCGCCCTGGATACAGGAGCCGGGGCGGACCTGGAAAGGCCGAGTTCGGCGATCATCCGGCGGGCGAGGTGCTCGCCGCTGACGAAGGCCGCCTCCGCCCGCGCCGCCACGCACCAGTCGCCGCAGGCCCCGATCCGCGCCGGGGCGTCCCACAGGCTGCCGACCTCCAGCGGCGCCGCCGGAAGGGCGTAGCGCCAGCGGTGGGCGGCCAGGTACCGGGGCGCGCCATCGGCCCCCGTCAAGGTGCGGAACGCCGCCAGCAGGCGCGCGGCCGCATCCTCCGGCGCCAGCTCCACCTCGGCATCGGACCAGGCGGGCGACCCGTGCAGCACCCAGGCCTCCGCCGCCGGGCGTCCCGGCTTGGAGGCGTCGCGCGCGGCCCAGCCCAGCACGTCGCCGCCCGGCGCCTCCGGGGCGACGAAGGCCGCGTCCCATCCGGTTTCCAGAGGCCGTTCGAACACCACCATCCCCGCCCAGCAGGCCGCCATGCGGGCCCCGGCCGCGCGTGCGGCGAGGTCCGGTGCCGCCGCGAGCAGGTCCGCCGCCTGGGGTGCCGGCGCCGCGATCGTCACGGCGTCGAAGCGACCGAGCGGGGCGCCGGCCTCGTCCCGCAGCCGCCAGCCATCCCCGTCCCGCTCCGGCGGCAGGACCCGCAGGCTCCAGCGCGGCGGCGCCGGCAACGCGTCCGCCAGCGCCTTCACCAGCGCGTTCATGCCGGGCGTGCCGACGAAGCGCTCGGCCGGGCTGTCCGTCACTGTGCCGCCTGCACCGATCTTGACGATCCGCGCGTCCCAGCGGGCCATGGCACCCGCCGCCGCCAGCCGGTCCACCACCGCGCGGAACCCCGTGTCGCGCACCGACAGGTACTGCCCGCCATGGTCGAACCGCCAGGGCCCATCGGGCCCGTCAACCCTCCGGGTGGACAGCCGCCCGCCCGGCCCGCGCCCCTTGTCGAACACGCTCACCGCCGCCCCGGCCGCCGCCAGCGCGCTGGCGCAGGCCAGCCCGGCGAGCCCGGCGCCGATGACGGCCACTGTGGGGGCTTGGGCCGGGGCTGGGGGCCGGGCTGGCGGCGGTGGAGGAAGGGTGCTGTCCATGGCGAGCTGTTCCTATCAATCGGTCGGCACGGAAATGGACCACGACGCGGCGGTGGCGAGGGGTCATCCTGCGGAGTTGAAGGAAATTTCCTCTCCCTACGGTCAGGTCGCATTTTCCGGATACCGTCGAGTTGTCCGATTGGTATAATCTTATGTCAAAGCCCCTTGGAGGGGGCGTCAAGAACAGCCGCACGGCGCGAATCCCGGCGGGACCCGCGACCGGCCCGGCAACGCTGGACAGGAGGCGGAGATGACGCGGAAGGTCTTGTTGAGGACCGTGGCGTGGGGCGCGGTCGCGGCGGGCGCGGCGATGGTCGCGGGCGGTGCCGCGGCACAGACCCCGGCCCAGGGGGACTCCCGCGTCCTGCGCGGGCTGGAGGAGATCGTCGTCACCGCCGAACGGCGGGAGGAAAGCCAGCAGGCGGTGCCCGTGGCGGTCACCACCCTGTCGGAAGGCCTGCTCGAGCGGCAGCAGATCCGCAGCATCGCGGCGCTGGACCAGGTCGTTCCCAACATCGTGATGAACCCGAACACCGGGACGTCCAGCGCGTCGAAGATCTTCCTGCGCGGCGTGGGCGAGGATGAGAGCTTCTTCACCGCCGACACGCCGGTCGGCATCTATGTCGACGACGTCTACATCGCCCGCCAGACCGGCGCCATGTTCGACCTGTTCGACATCGAACGGCTGGAGGTGCTGCGCGGGCCCCAGGGCACGCTCTACGGCCGCAACACCTCGGCCGGTGCCGTCAAGCTGGTCAGCAAGAAGCCGCAGCTGGGCGAGTACCGCGCCCAGGTGGACGCCACGATCGGCAGCTACGACCTGCGGGAATTCCGCGCCTCGGCCAACGTGCCGGTGGGCGACATGGTGGCCTTCCAGATCGCGGCCCTGTCCAAGATCCGCGACGGCTACACCACCAACATCTTCAACAACACGGCGGTGAACGATCAGGACGTCCAGGGCGTGCGCGCCTCCATCCTGGTCCAGCCGGCCGACACGTTCAGCGTCCTGCTGGTGGCCGACGCCATCCGCGAGGACAGCACGCCCGGATACCCGACGCCGCTCACCATCGACCGGTCGACCCCGATCGCCCGGCCGACCGGGCTGCCGGCGCTGGGCGACTACTTCCTGACCAACTCCGACATCGACGCGCCGCAGAACAACCTGGACCAGAACGGCGTCTCCGCGACCCTATCGTGGGACGCGACCGACACGCTGGCGCTGAAGTCGGTGACGGCGCTGCGCGAGATGTCGAACCTGCTCTACCTGGACGCGGACGGGAACACGCTGCGCCCGCCGACGCCCGGCGTGGTGCCGCCGTCGCGCTTCCACCTGTTCCAAGACCAGATCCAGTGGCAGGCGAGCCAGGAGTTCCAGGCCAACGGCACGGCGCTTGACGGCCGCCTGCAGTACGTGGCCGGCGCCTTCTGGTTCTTCGAATGGAACGACCAGCAGACCAAGTCCGTCGTCGGCATCCCGGCGCTCAGCACCCTGCCGATCGCGCTCGCCGGCCGGTTCGACCTGACGAACACGGTGGACGAGACGCTGAAGACCACCAGCTGGGCCGGTTATGGCAGCGCCTCCTACGACGTGACGGACAAGCTGGCCGTGACCGTCGGCCTGCGCTGGACGGAGGAGACGAAGCGCTACACCAACGCCGTGTTCCTGCCCACCGGCCAGCAGCAGATCGTCTGCCTGGGTCCGACCGGCCTGGTCCAGGTCGCGGCGGCCGCCTGCACCCCGGCCCAGACGGCGGCGGGCAACTTCACCTTCGTCAACGGCAGCGGGTTCGAGGCGACCTGGAACGACTGGACCCCGCGCTTCGTCGTCGACTACCAGTGGACCGACGACATCCTGACCTACGTCTCCGCCGCCAAGGGCTTCAAGGGCGGCACCACCAGCGGCCGCACCAGTTCCGCGACGGAGAACTTCGCCCGCCTGATCGGCGATCCGGAGACCAACTGGAGCTACGAGGCGGGCCTGAAGGCCGACTGGCTGGACGGCCGGCTGCGCACCAACGTCGCGGCCTTCTACAACGAGTACAAGGGCCTGCAGTTCGGCGTGTCGCTGCCCAGCGGCGGCTTCGGCCGCATCAACGCGGGCGACGCCACCATCCAGGGCCTGGAGGTGGAGGCCACGGCCGTTCCGGTGGACGGGCTGGAGATCTACGGCAGCCTGGGCCTGCTGGAGGGGGAGTACGACAGCTGGTCCGCCTCCCTCGCCACCTGTGCCGCGCAGGGGCTGACCACGCTGGACCAGCTGCTCAGCCTGGACCTGAAGCAGGCCCCGGACTGGAGCTACCGCGTCGGCTTCAACTATTCCTACGACGCGGGGAGCACCGGCGTGTTCTCCATCGGCGCCGACTACTCGGCCAAGGACGACCACTTCAACAACCTGTGCAACTCGCGCGGGATCGCGGTCACGGACTACGAGTTCATGAACGCCCAGGCCTCGTGGGAAAGCCCGAACGGCAACTGGCTGATCCAGGTCGCGGGCAAGAACATCACCGACAGTGAGGTGTTCAACGGCGGCTTCGACTTCGCCCAGAGCCTGGGCTTCGCAGCCGCCTACATGTATCCGCCGGCGATCTACACGGTCAGCGTCCGCTACAGGTTCTGACGGGCTTCCCCGCGCATGGGGCGCCTCGCGGGCCCGGTCCCTTCGGGGGCCGGGCCCTTTTCTTGTGCCCCGCCGGCCCCCGTGCCTGCGCTCGTGCCGCGTGTCGGGCTGGTGCCGGGGCAAGCACTCCGGCATATCATGCGCCAAACCGAAGGACGGGGACGGAGGGGAGCGTGCGGGATGGTTGGCGGAACGGGCTGCTGGGGCTGGCGCTGGCGGGTTGCGTGCTGATGGCCGGGACGGCGGCGTCCGCCGAACCGAAAACCGCGCCCTACGGCACCTGGGAAAGCCCCATCGGGGCGGACCGGCTGGCCCGCGCGGCCGTGAACCTGTCCGACCTGCGCGTCTTCGACGCCCACCTCTACTGGCGGGAAAGCCGCCCGGCCGAAGGCGGCCGGCAGGTGGTGATGACCGGCGCCGGCGGCGCCGACATCCGCCAGCTGACGCCGGAGGGCTTCAACGCCCGCACCCGCGTGCACGAATATGGCGGCGCCAGCTTCGTCGTGCTGGGCGACGACATCCTGTTCAGCCATTTCGCCGACCAGCGCCTGTATCGCCAGCGGCCGGGCGCCCCACCGGAACCGCTGACGCCGCAAGGCTACCAATGGGCGGACTGCGTCAAGGACCCGGCCGCCGCGCGCCTGATCTGCATCCGCGAGGACCATACCGAGGCGACCAGGAAGGCCAACGGGGAGGAGCGGAACGAGATCGTCGCCGTTCCCTTGTCGGGCGGGAGTGCGGGCACCGTGCTGGTCACCGGCACGGACTTCGCGGCCTATCCGCGCGTCAGCCCGGACGGCAGGCGCCTCGCCTGGATCCAGTGGAACCACCCGGACATGCCGTGGGACAGCACCACGCTGCATGTCGCCGACCTGACGCCGACCGACATCGCCAACCCGGTCCAGGTCGCCGGCGGCAAGGGCCGGTCGGTGCTGGAGCCCGCCTGGGACGCCGACGGCACGCTCTACTTCGTGGACGATCCCAGCGGCTGGTGGAACCTCTACCGCTGGGACGGCGAGGCGGTGACGCCGGTCGCTCCCATGGCGCGGGAGTTCGCGGGCCCGCTCTGGCAGCTCGGCGCCTCCACCTACGCCCTGACGGGCGACGGCCGGGCGGTGGCCCGGCACAGCCTGGAGGGGGTGGACGGCCTGGGCGTGGTGGACCTCAAGACCGGAAAGCTCACCGGTTTCGAGCTGCCCTTCGTCGCCTTCGGCAATGTCCAGCTTCTGGACCGGAACACCGCCGTCACCATCGCCCAGGCGCGGGAGGAGGAGCCCGCGATCATCGCCGTGGACCTCGCGACGGGCGCCCACCGGGTGCTGCACCGGCCGGTGACGGCGGGGCTGCCCGCCGACCTGATCTCCCGCGGGGAGGCGATCGAGTTCCCCACCGCCGACGGTCCGGGCGGGGAGAAGCGGACGGCCCACGCCTTCTTCTATCCGCCGACCAATCCCGGCTTCCGGGCACCGGCGGGGGAGAAGCCGCCCCTGCTGGTCACCATCCATGGCGGCCCGACCTCCGCCACCAAGCCGGTGCTGTCGCTCCAGCGCCAGTACTGGACCAGCCGTGGCTTCGCCATCGTCGATGTGAACTATGGCGGGTCGACCACCTTCGGCCGCGCCTACCGGGAACGGCTGAACGGCAACTGGGGCATCGTCGACGTGCAGGACGCCATCGCCGCCGTGGACCATCTGGTCGCCACCGGCCGCGTCGATCCCAACCGTGTCGCGATCCGGGGTGGCAGTGCGGGCGGCTTCACAACGCTGGCCGCGCTCGCCTTCACCGACCGCTTCAAGGCCGGGGCGAACTATTTCGGCGTGTCGGACATCGAGGCGCTGGCCCGCGACAGCCACAAGTTCGAACGGCAGTACGACGTGTCCCTGGTCGGCCCGCCCAGCACGGAACTTTACCGGTCCCGCAGCCCGCTCTACCGCCTGGACGGGTTCGGGGAGCCGCTGATCACCTTCCAGGGGTCGGAGGACAAGATCGTGCCCCCGAACCAGAGCCGCATGATCGTGGACGCGCTGCGGGAGAAGGGCGTGCCCGTCAGCTACATCGAGTTCGAGGGGGAGCAGCACGGCTTTCGCCGGGCGGAGAACATCATCCGGGCGCAGGAATCGGAGCTG
Organism: Rhodospirillaceae bacterium; assembly: GCA_029267445.1. Classification (GTDB taxonomy): domain Bacteria; phylum Pseudomonadota; class Alphaproteobacteria; order Azospirillales; family Azospirillaceae; genus JAJUIU01. The sequence goes on along the minus strand of JAJUIU010000013.1, from coordinate 17,503 downwards.
TTCTTCTACGGCCGCATCTTCGGCTTCACCCCCGCCGGCGACATCCCGCCGGTGAAGATCGAAAACCTGCCGGAGAACTGAGCCATGGCCGACATGCCCGCGCCCGACGCCACCAAAGGCGACGTGATCAAGGTCGTCGCCTTCGACCCGAAGCTGCGCACCTATCTGTTCCTGGGGGCGACCCTGCTGGGCTTCGTCTCGGTCATCGGCCTGGTGCTGTTCCCGCTGACCCTCTGGCTCGCCTGGTGGTGGTCGGGGCACTACTACCGCACGCTCCATTGCGAGCTGACCACGCGGCGCCTGCGGCATGGCTACGGCATCCTGTTCCGGACGGAGAAGACCATCCCGCTGGACCGCATCCAGGACATGGCGATGATCCGGGGCCCCATCCTGGACTGGCTGGGCCTGTGCAAGCTGAAGGTGGAGACGGCGGGCGGCAGCGGGTCCACCAACGGGTTCGACACGGGTGCCGCCAACCTGGTCGGCGTCGTCGACGCGGTCGCCTTCCAGGAACTGGTCCTGCGCGAGCGCGACCGGGTGGCGGAACGCGGCCTCGGCGGCGGGACAGAACCGGGGGGCGGCCAGGCCGGCCCGGATACGGCCGCCCTGCTGGCCGACATCGCCGACACGCTGCGCCGGATCGAGAAGCGCCTGCCCGAGCCGGCCCAGGCGTGACCGGGCAGTGCGAATTGTCTGCGCCCGAAAGGTCCCGTTAACCAAACCGCGCCAGTTTCGGGCGGGGATTCACATCCCCCACCGTCCGGGTTAGAACGGACCCCGAACGACCGTCACGCGGGATCGACCGAACCATGCCCCCAGGCGCCCAGAACGGATTGCGGAGCGGCGGCCGGCGCCAGGATTCCGGGCAGGGCGGCGGCCACTGGCTGGAAGGGGCCTCGCTCTACCAGATCTACCCCCTGTCGTTCCGCGACGGCGATGGCGACGGGATGGGCGATCTGCGCGGCGTGCTGGCCGGGCTGGACCATGTGGCGGCCCTGGGCGTGGACGCGATCTGGCTGTCGCCCTTCTACACCTCGCCGCTGGCCGACTTCGGTTACGACGTTGCGGACCACCGCGCCGTCGATCCCCGCCTGGGCGACCTCGCCCTGTTCGACCGGGTGCTGGACAAGGCGCACCGGCTGGGCCTGAAGGTGCTGATCGATCTGGTGCTGGGCCACACCAGCGACCGGCACCCCTGGTTCGAGTTGAGCCGCCGGTCGCGCGCGGGCGACCATGCCGACTGGTACGTCTGGGCCGACCCCAGCCCCGACGGCACGCCGCCCAACAACTGGCTGTCGGTGTTCGGCGGCCCCGCCTGGACGTGGGAGCCGCGCCGCCGCCAGTACTATCTGCATCATTTCCTGGCCGCGCAGCCCACGCTGAACTTCCGGTCCGAAGCCTGCCTGGAGGCGATGCTGGACGTCGCCCGCTTCTGGCTGGAGCGCGGGGTGGACGGTTTCCGGGTGGACGCCGTCGATTTCCTGATGCGCGACCCCGGCCTGCGGCCGAACCCGCCGGTGGAGGCCGCCCCCTACGAGTTTCCGGCCAAGCTGTTCGGCATGCAGGTCCATGTCCACGACATGATGCATGACGACATCCGCTTCGTGCTGGAACGGCTGCGCGCCGTCACCGACGCCTACCCGAACCGGGTGCTGGTGGGCGAGCTGTCGAGCCAGCGGGGCGCCGCCGAGCGGATCGAGGAGTACACGCGCGAGCCGGCGAACGGCCCCGGCGGGCTGCACGCGGCGTACACGTTGGAACTGCCGAAGAAGCCGTTCAGCCCGCAGGTGTTCCGCCAGGCCCTGATGGCGGCGGACGACCGGGCGCACACCTGCTGGTCCTTCTCCAACCACGATGTGGAGCGGGCGGCCAGCCGGTGGCGGCCGCAGGGTGCCGACCCCGCCCGGTTCGAGGCGCTGCTGGCCGTGCTGCTGGCGACGATGCCGGGCACCATCTGCGTCTACCAGGGCGACGAGCTGGGATTGCCCCAGGCGGACCTCGCGCAGGAGGACGTCCGCGACCCGTTTGGTCTGGCTTATTGGCCGGAGTTCAAGGGCCGCGACGGCGGGCGCACGCCCATGCCCTGGACGCCGGAGGCGCCAAACGGCGGCTTCTGCCCATCGGGCGTGCGGCCCTGGCTGCCGGTCAGTCCGCCGCATCTGGCCCGCGCCGTGGCGGTGCAGGAGCGGCGCAACGCCAGCACCCTCGCCATCTGGCGGGCGGCGCTGAACCTTCGGCGGACGCGCGGCGCGCTGCGCACCGGCCGCCTGACCCATGTGGACGAGGACGGCCCGGTGCTGGCCTTCGGGCGGGAGGATGGGGCGGAGCGGATCGTCTGCGCCTTCAATTTCGGTCTGGAGCCCGCCACCTACATGCTGCCGCACATCGACCTGGCGCCGATCGACCTGCCGCGCCCGCCGGGCACCCGCGAACCGGCCCTGGACGGCCCGACGCTCGCCCTGCCGCCGCTGGGCGTCTTCCTGGGCGTCCGCCCGGCGTGATGCCCCCAGCGCGCGCGTTCGCCGAGTCCAGGACACGGCCCAAATGAACCCTCTCCCCTTCCGGGAGGGTGGGGACGGCCGGAGGGAGCCGGGTGAGGGGTAAGGAGTCGGCGGCGAGGAACCATCACCCCTCACCCCCCTCGCTAGCCGCCTTCGGCGTCCGCCAGAGGCGTCGCTCGGGACCCCCGGATCAAGTCCGGGGCAGGCTCTCTCCCGCGAGGAGGCTTTTTCGAAACGGTCCGGCCGCGATTCGATTCAAGCTGGAACCTGGGGAGGCTGGGATGGAGCGGGAGAGCGATCAGCTTGGTTTCGGTGATCTGGAGCTGTCGCGTCGTCCCAGGCGCATGCCGTCGTGGTTCGCGGAGCTGGACCGTGTCGTGGACTGGTCGGCGGTGCGGGCGGCGCTGGCGCCGGTGCGGTGCCGGGCACGTGGCCGGCCCTGGCACCCGCCGCTGATACTGTTCAAGGCGCTGCTGCTACGGAGCTGGTACGGGCTGTCGTTCGCGGCGCTGGAGGAGATGCTGGGCGACCGGCTGTCGTTCCAGCGCTTCTGCGGGCTCGGGGTGGGCGATCCGGTTCCCGACCACATGGCGCTGTGGCGGTTCCACCGGTCCTTGCAGGAGAGCGGGCTGGACCGGCGGCTGTTCGCGCTGGTGCAGGGCTGGCTGGACGCGCACGGCCTGATCGTGCGGTCGGGCGCCTTGATCGACGCCTCAATCATCCAGGGCGGGGCGGCCAGGCCGGCCTGGGGGACGGCGCCGGAGGCGGCGGTCGATCCCGATGCCCGCCATGCCCGCAAGGGCGGGGCGAGCGTCTACGGCCACAAGCTGCACGTGGCGGTGGACCAGGGCTCCGGGATGTTCCGGGCGCTGGCGGTGATGCCGGCCAACGTCAACGACTGCACGATCGGCCCCACCCTGGTGCAGGGCGACGAGGCGGCGGTGCTGGCCGACCAGGGCCATTGCAGCGCCGCCATGCGCGCGCGGATCGCCGCCACGCGGGCCGAGGACCTGGTGACGCGACGGCCCAACAGGCACCATCCCCGGCTGCCGCCCGCGGCCCTGGACCGCAATCGCCGGATCGCCAGACCGCGTGCGCCGGTCGAGCGGATCTTCGCGGCCCTCAAAGGCACCCTCGGCCTGGCCCGCACCCACTGCCGGGGCCTCGCCGCAAACGCCACCACCCTGTGTCTCGCCCGCCTCACGCTCAATCTCCGCAGGGCCTGCTCCCTCATCCAGGCCCGCACCATGCCCGCCGCAGGCTGAGCCCACCCCACCGCCTCCCGCAACGCCCCCAAAACCTCCCCATGACCCCGTCCCGGCCACACCCCCAAGCCGTCCATACGCCCCAGAACCGACAGACCACCACAAAAGCGACGGATTTCGAAAAAGCCTCTCAAGGGGAGAGGGCTGACTTGGGCCACGCCCGATCTCGTGACCGCCATGCCTACTGCGACAGAATGAGGCCAGTGCCAAGTTTCCCCTCTCCCCTTGCGGGAGAGGGTCCCGAGCGCGAGCGAGGGGGGTGAGGGGTACTGGACCATCTGCGGTTCCACCCACCCCTTCGCCTTGACGTTTACGTAAACGGCATTCTTTACTGACGCGGCCCGCGGGACCGGGCCCCCGTAACGTCCTGTAGCGTAAGGACCCTGGCACCATGCCGCTGTCGCCGCCCGTCGACCGGGAGCACATCCACACGCGCACCGTCACCTGCGCGGGCCACCGCCGCGCCGACGGGCTGTGGGACATCGAGGGGCACATCACGGACGTGAAGACCTACGGCTTCGACAGCGACTGGCGCGGCCGGGTGGAGCCGGGCACGCCGGTGCACGACATGTGGATCCGGCTGACCATGACGGACGAGCTGGAGATCGTCGCGGTGGAGGCGGTCACCGACGCCTCCCCCTTCCGCATCTGCCCGGACATCACGCCGAACTTCCAGCGGCTGGTGGGCCTGAAGATCCGGCCCGGGTTCACGGGACAGGTGCGCGACCGGCTGGGCGGGACGGAGGGCTGCACCCATCTGGTGGAGCTGCTGCAGCCCGTGGCCACCACCGCCTTCCAGACGATCTTCCCCTACCTGAACCGCAAGAAGCGGGAGGCGGAGAAGGCCGGCGACGGCAAGCCGGCGGCCCCGATGCCGGAGGGGAAGCGCCCGCCGCTGCTGGACACCTGCCACGCCTTCGCCAGCGACGGGCCGGTGGTGGCGCGCTACTGGCCTGAGTTCGCCAAGCCGAAAGCCCCGGCCGGGGGCGACTAACCCCGCCCAGCCCTGTTGTCCCTTCCCGGATCAGGAGGGGACGGGGAATGGGCAAGGCGCTGGCCTGGACGGCCGGAATCCTGTTGTTTCTCATGGTGGCGCTGGTGGTGCTGGCGCTCACCGTGAACTGGACGCCGGTGGGGCGCTGGGGGGCGGAACGGCTTTCGGCCATGCTGGGCCGCGAGATCAGCCTGAACGGCCGGATGGAGATCGATTGGGGCTGGACGCCCCGGATCACCCTGACGGACGTGGCCGTGGCCAACGCCCCCTGGGGCAGCGAGCCGCGCATGGCCCAGGTCGACCGGATCGACGTGGCGGTGAACCTGCCGCCGCTGCTGAGGGGCCGGATCGAGCTGCCGGAGGTGTCGCTGACGGGTCCCGACCTGCTGCTGGAGCGCAACGAGGCGGGCGACGCGAACTGGACCTTCGGACCGGCGAAGCAGAACGAGGACACGGCCGCCCCCGACGACCGGTCCGAGGTGCCGATCGTGGAGCGGCTGGTCGTCGAGAACGCCCTGCTGATCTACCGCGACCCGGCCAAGGATGTGGATGTGCGCAGCCGCCTGAGCACGGTCGCGGGCAGCGGCCCCGACGGCCGGGACACCGTGCGGCTGGAGGGCGAGGGCACCCTGTCGGGCAAGCCGCTGCGCATCCGCTTCCTGGGCGGGCCGCTGCTGGCCCTGCGGGAGACGGAGAAGCCCTATCCGGTGGACCTGCATGTGGAGGCCGGCGACACCACGGCCGACATGACCGGCACCTTCCAGGAGCCGGTGAGGCTGCAGGGTGCCGACGTGGCGCTGCAGCTGCAGGGGCCGAGCCTGGCGGAGATATTCCCCCTGTTCGGCATCCCGACACCGATCACGGCACCCTACATGCTGGCCGGACGGGTGACCCGGACCGAGCCGCTGTGGGAGGTGCGCGACCTTGTGGGCCGCGTCGGCGGGAGCGATATCGCCGGCTGGATGACGCTGGCCCCCGGCGAGCCCCGGCCGACGATCGAAGGGGAGTTCGTCTCCGCCAAGCTGCGGCTGGCCGATCTGGGCGGCTTCGTCGGCTACGACCCCGCGGGCGGGACCGCCGACCGGCCGTCGACCGTGCCGGAGGGCAAGCTGCTGCCGGACGTCGAGATCGACACCGACCGGCTGGACGCGGCGGACATGAACGTCCGCTTCACCGGCAAGGAGGTGGAGGTGCCGGTGCTGCCGCTGGACGGGCTGTCCTTCCACTTCACGCTGCGGGACCGCATGGCCGTGGTGGAGGACTTGGTGGTTGAGGCGGCGCGGGGAACGGTGACCGGGCGCGCCGCCCTGGACGGGCGCCAGGAGGTGCCGACCGCCAGCTTCGACCTGGGGCTGGACGGGCTCCGGCTGCGCCCCTTCTTCGACGGCACCCGGTTCGCGGACGAGACCCGGGGCACCGTCAACGGCCGCGCCAAGCTGGAGGGGCGGGGCAACAGCCTGGCCGAGATCATGGCCGACGCCGACGGCGAGGCCGGCATGGTCATGCCCGGCGGCCAGGTCAGCCACCTGCTGGTGGAGGCGGCCGGGCTTGACGTGGCGGAGGGGCTTCGCGAGCTGCTGGGCGGGGACGACCCGGTGCGCGTGCGATGCGCCGTGGCCGACATGGGCATCGAGAACGGCGTGATGCGCAGCAACGCGCTGGTGTTCGACACCACCGACACCAAGATCGTCGGCGCCGTGAAGGTGAACTTCGAGACCGAAGCCCTTGCCGCCCGGATGGAGGCGAAGCCCAAGGATCCGAGCCCGCTGGCCGCCGCCGTGCCGATCACCGTCGGCGGCACGCTGGCGGACCCCACCTTCGGCGTCGAAGGCGGGGAACTGGCGCTGCGGGCCGGTGCCGCCGTGGCCCTGGGCGTGATCGCGACACCACTGGCGGCGGTGCTGCCCTTCATCGAGACGGGCGGGGGGGAGGACAGCCCCTGCCGCGCCCTGATCGACAACGCTCGCGATATCGGCGAGGGCGAGGAGGGCGAGGGCGGCTGACCTCAGTTTCCCGGACCCAGTTCCTTAGGGCCGGATTCCGTCGGGCCAGGTTCCTTCGAACCGTCCGCCGGCGGCTCGCCCACGCCCTTCGCGCGGCGGCGCCCGCTCCCCGCCCCGGCCAGGGTGACGGCCGAAGACCGGGCGGATGGGGCGGCACCGTTCGCCAGGGCGTCCTTCGATCCGGAGGCGGCCGTCGCCTCCGGGGCGGCGCGGGACGGGCGCTTGCGCCGTCCGCGGCCTTTCCGGCGATCCACCTCCTCCGCCGGCTGGTTCATCTTGGCGATGATCCGGTCGAACAGGCTGGAGTCGCCGCTCCCGTGCCCGGCCTCGGCGTGGCCTTTCTCGTCGGCGGCGATGCGGAAGTAAACCAGGATGAACAGCCGCACCGCCGCCGTCAGGGACGAGGCGCGGTGTTTTCGCTGGGCGATCAGGTCGCAGATCTCATGGTGGGTGCGCCCCTCCCGCTCGGCGATGTCGTAGAGCGCGTCCCAGACATACGGCTCCAGCCGCATGCTGGTGCGCACCTTCTCGTCATTGTTCTTGCGGTCCGTGATCTCGATGTTGCGCGTTTCCAGGGGGCTGTCCTCAGGATCGGCGCCATCGGAATGGATCTTCGAGAAGGCGGGCACGCGACGCTACTCCCCACGCGGTGGAACCGGCTGGCGCGACGCCAGCCGCCGGGGGGCGGGGCGTCGAATATTATATTATGCGAGACATATGACCTGTTCAATCCGTCTTCGTCGGGAAAGCGCAAAAATATATGACACGGCCGCGCCTGAGTTGTGTCAGCCGGAGGCCGCATCCTCCGCCGGCGTAAGCGTGCGGAGCTGCAGCGCGTGCACGCGCTCCTTCAGCTCGTCGGCCAGCAGATCGTAGACGAGGCGCTGGCGCGCCACCCGCCCGACGCCTTCGAAGCGGGCGGAGACGACGGTGACGTCGAAATGCGATTCCCCGCGCGGATCGTGGCCCGCGTGGCCGGCGTGCCGGTGCGACACGTCCTTGACGGCGAGGCGGACGGGTTCGAGCCCGGCCGTGAGCTTGGTTTCGATGCGGGTCCTGTAGTCCATGGCGGAGGGTCCGGCGTTTCGGGCGGGGCCGGGGCACCATGCCGGTCGTCGCACCGCCGATCAAGCGGCAGGCACGGCAGCCATGCGGCCGGGCCGGGCGGTTCAGCTGCGGCTCTGCCCCGGCCCGTAGATCCGGCCGACCTGGATGTCGCCCGGACCGCCGGTGCCGTCGGCGTCGCCGAGGATGCGATAGACGATCACATGGTCCCTTACGACGAGGGCCCTCGCCCCCGTGCCGCCCTCATCATAGCGGACGCCGAGATGTGGATGGTTCCGGAGGTTCTGGAGTGCGTCGAGGATGCCCTTCACCCTGGCCCGCGCGGCCTCTCCCGCGCCTGGCTGGCCGTACCATTCCCTGATCCTGTCGAGGTCTCGCGCCGCCGAAGGTGACAGGAAGACGCGGCGCGCCATGGCTCAGCGGTTCGCGGTCCCCGCCGGTCCCGGCACTGGCATCGGCTTCTCGTCCGCCGTACCCCAGGACTCGACCCAGGCCCCCACATCCTCGAGCGGGATGCGTTGGCCGGAGTCGAGTTCGGCGAACCCGGCGCGGACGGCCTCGGCCAGTCCGGGGAACCGGTCTTCCAGGTCGCCGGCCGGTGCTTGGCTGCCCGCCGCGACGGGCGCCGGTTCGGGCGGCTTCGGGTTTGGACGCGTCATGCCCAATCAATAGCATGGAGGCTGCGCCCGTTCCATCGCCAGTGCCGGGACCACAACCCGTCGTCCACCCGTTGTGGACAACGCCGGGCACGGCAGCCATGCGGCCGGGCCGGGTTGTCGGCGGCGCGGCCGGACGCCAGCCTCTCCCCTCCATTCGCCCGCCGAACCGTTCCATCCCATGCCCGACAGCCAAGCCGCCACGAGCCAAGAGGCACCGCCCGCCACGCCCGCAAGCGGGGCGGGGAACGCGCCCGTGCGGCCGCTGGTGGCGGCGGGGCTGCTGGCGCTGGTGATCCTGATCTGGGGTGCCAACTGGCCGATCATGAAGGTCGGGCTGCAGGACATCCCGCCCTTCCTGTTCGCCGCCAGCCGCATGGTGCTGGGCTGCGTCACCCTGTTCGCCGTGGCGGCACTGGCCGGCGAGCTGCGGGTGCCGGACCGGGCCGACTGGCCCATCGTCTTCTGGGTGGCGCTGCTGCAGATGGCGGGGTTCGTCACCCTGATCTCCATCGCGCTGCAGATCGTTCCGGCCGGGCGGTCGGCCATCCTGTCCTACACCACGCCGTTGTGGGTGGTGCCGCTGGCCGTGCTGTTCCTGGGGGAACGGGTGGGGCGGCTGAAGCTGCTGGGCCTGCTCTGCGGGCTGGCCGGGGTGGCCGTGCTGTTCAACCCGCTGGCGGTGGACTGGGGCGACGGGCGCGTCCTGCTTGGCAACGGGCTGCTGATGCTGGCGGCCTTGGCCTGGGCGGTGAACATCGTGCAGGTGCGCGGCCACCGGTGGCGGGGCACGCCCCTGTCGCTGGCACCGTGGCAGACGCTGATCGCCAGCCTGGTCCTGGTGCCGCTGGCCGCCGTGCTGGACTGGGGAAAGCCCATCGACTGGAGCTGGGAACTGGCGGGGATCGTCTTCTACAACGGGCCGATCGCCACCGCCTTCTGCTTCTGGGCGATGGTCACCGTGAATCGGGCGTTGCCCGCCGTCACCCTGTCGCTGGGCACGCTGGGAACCCCGGCGGTCGGCCTGATCCTGTCGGCGTGGTGGCTGGGCGAGGCGCTGACCACCACCATTCTCGCGGGGCTGGGTTTCATCGCGGCGGGGCTGGCGCTCGTGGCGCTGGCGGACCGGCGAAGCTAGGTTCGCACATGGACGTTTCGCCGCGCCGGCGCATGTTCGTCGCCTTGTCTCCCGCAGCCGCCCCGCCCATACTCCGGCAATGCACAAGAACCGGTTCGACCTGAACTTCGATTTCGACGAGACGCCCAAGCCGGCCCCCCGGGTCTGCGATCATCCGGGCTGCGCCGAGATCGGGGAGCATCGGGCGCCCAAGGCGCGGGACCGGCTGAACGAATACTGGTGGTTCTGCCTGGACCATGTGCGCGCCTACAACAAGGCGTGGGACTTCTATGCCGGGATGGACGAGAAGGACATCGAACGGCATGTGCGCAACGACACCACCTGGGACCGGCCGACCTGGCCCATGGGCCACTGGCGCGTGCAGGAGCGATTCATCCGCGACCGGGTGACGGGCGAGGATTTCGCCTTCGGCGGGGCCTGGACCGGTGCGACCCGGCAGGAGGCCAAGGCGAAGAAGGCCCGGACCCCTGAGGAGGAGGCGCTGGCCGTGCTGGATCTGGAGCCGCCCGTCGATTTCGCCACCATCAAGCGCCGCTACCGCGAGCTGGCGAAAACCCACCACCCCGACCGCAACGGCGGCGACAAGCATGCCGAGGAACGGTTGAAAAAGATCAATCAGGCGTACAACACGCTGAAGGCGGCCCACGGCGCCGGCTGACGCCCATCCCACACACGCCCATCCCGCACACGCGACGCCCCACACGCATTCCAAAGACGAACTGGACCGGACCATCATGGCAACCAATACCGCCGCCCGCGCCGACCTGCCCGACATCAAGGTTTCGGTGCGCCAGACCTTCGGCATCGACAGCGAGATGCAGGTTCCGGCCTTCAGCCACGCGACCGAGCATGTGCCGCAGGTGGACGACGCCTACCGGTTCGACCACGAGACGACGATGGCGATCCTGGCGGGCTTCGCCTACAACCGCCGCGTCATGATCCAGGGCTATCACGGCACCGGCAAGTCCACGCACATCGAGCAGGTGGCCGCGCGGCTGAACTGGCCGATGGTGCGGGTCAACCTCGACAGCCACGTCTCTCGGATCGACCTTGTCGGCAAGGACGCCATCGTCCTGAAGGAAGGCAAGCAGGTCACGGAGTACCGGGAAGGCATCCTGCCCTGGGCGCTGCAGCACCCCTGCGCCATCGTGTTCGACGAGTACGACGCGGGCCGGCCCGACGTGATGTTCGTGATCCAGCGCGTGCTGGAGGTCGAGGGCAAGCTGACCCTGCTGGACCAGAACAAGGTGATCCGCCCGCACCCGGCCTTCCGCCTGTTCGCGACGGCCAACACGGTGGGCCTGGGCGACACCACCGGCCTCTACCACGGCACGCAGCAGATCAACCAGGGCCAGATGGACCGCTGGTCCATCGTCGCCACGCTGAACTATCTGCCGCACGAGGCGGAGACGAAGATCGTGCTGGCCAAGGTGCCCAGCTACGACAGCGAGGAAGGGCGCCGGAAGGTGGCCGCCATGGTGCGGCTGGCCGACCTGACGCGGGCCGGCTTCATGGCGGGCGACATCTCCACCGTGATGAGCCCGCGCACGGTCATCACCTGGGCGCAGAACGCGGAGATCTTCGGCGGCGACATCGGTTTCGCCTTCCGCGTCACATTCCTGAACAAGTGCGACGAGGTCGAGCGCCCGACCGTGGCCGAGTACTACCAGCGCTGCTTCGGCACCGAGCTGCCGGAAAGCGGTGTGAAGGCCATGCTGGTCTGACGGGCCCAACCCGGTTGTAAGGCCGTAGCGACGGTTGTTGGACACCGCCGGTGGTTCGGCGGCGAAATGATATGGGCGTATGTCATTTCAGCCGCCGCCTTCGACCGCCGGGAGGGACGACCATGGACGCGCTTGCCAGCACCGCCGCCACGCGGCATCCCGCACTGGAGACGCTGCGCCGCGTGCTGGGGCCGGAAAACGTCCTGACCGACGCGGGCGTGCGCACGCTGCACGGGCAGGACGTGTTCCGCAAGGCGGAGCCGGTGCTGGCCGTGTTGCGGCCGGGCGGGGTGGAGGAGCTTGCGGCCGCCGTGAAGGCCTGCGCCGAGGCGGGCCTGCCCATCGTGCCGCGCGGCGGCGGCATGTCCTACACCGATGGTTATGTGCCGGTGCGGGCGGACAGCGTCAGCCTGGACCTGTCGCGGATGAACCGCATCGTCAGCATCGACGAGACGGACATGACGGTGACGGCGGAGGCCGGCGTCACTTGGGCCGCATTGCGGGAGGCGCTGGCGGCCAGGGGCCTGCGCACCCCGTACTGGGGACCGATGTCGGGCATCCACGCCACGGTGGGCGGGGCGCTCAGCCAGGGCAGCATCTTCTTCGGCTCCGCCCGCAACGGGGCGGTGGCGGACAGCGTGCTGTCGATCACGGTAGTCACCGGCGACGGCACCGTGCTGGAGACGGGGACCGCCGGCAGCCGGCATGTGGAGAGCCCCTTCTTCCGCTGGCACGGGCCGGACCTGACCGGCCTGTTCTGCGGCGACGCGGGCGCCTTCGGCGTCAAGGTGCGGGCCACCTTCCGCCTGATGAAGCTGGAGCCGGCGCAGGAGTACCTGTCCTTCGGCTTCGACGACCACGACTCCATGGCGGCGGCGCTGGCGGCGATCGCGCGGGAGGGGGTGTGCAGCGAGATCGCCGCCTTCGACCCCTATCTCGCCCAGCTGCGGATGAAGCGGGCCAGCCTGATGACGGACGTGGGCGCGCTGGGCGCCCTGGTGAAGGGCCAGGGCGGCCTGCTGAAGGGCGTCACCGCCGCCGCCAAGGTGGCGGTGGCCGGGCGCCGCTTCATGGATGGGGTGGAGTGGTCCATCCACTGCGCCCTTGACGGGCTGTCGGAGGCGGCGCTCAAGCCGGCGGTGGACAAGGTGCGCGCCGCCGCCAAGGCCGCGGGAGGCCGGGAGATCGAGAACACCATCGCCCGGATGATGCGGGCCATGCCCTTCCCGCCGCCCAACAGCATGGTGGCCCCGGGTGGGGAACGCTGGGTCCCGGCGCACGGGATCGTGCCCTTCTCCCGGATGAAGGCGGCCATGGACGCCTGCGAGGCGGTCTTCGCCGACCATGCCGCCGACTGCGAGCGGTTCGGCATCGAGCACGGCTACCTGATGACGACCATCGCCACCCACGCCTACCTGATCGAGCCGTGCCTCTATTGGCCGGACGGGCGGAACGAGATCCACACCACCTATGTCGAGGCCGACTATCTGCGCCGGGTGGCGGAGCATGCGCCGAATCCGGAGGCCTTCGCGGCGGTGGAGCGGATCAAGAAGGCCCTAGGCGACGCGCTGGCGGCCGTCGGCGGCACCCATTTCCAGCTCGGCAAGTTCTACACCTACGCGCCCAACCTGAAGCCGGCGAACCTGACGGCGCTGAAGGCGTTGAAGGCGCTGTTCGACCCGCACGGCGTGCTGAACCCCGGCGCTTTGGGCCTCTGAGCCCAAATCGGCGGCTTGCAACGGCGCTCGATCGCGGCATTCTCCTTTCGGGTTGATTCCGGAAGGGTATGCCGATGAAGCGGGTGTTGAAGGAGCTCGTCTCATATTCGGACGAGGAGCGCCGGGGCACCATGGTCGGCGTCAACCTGTTCTTCGGCGCCCTGCTGGGCGCCAATCTGGGCGCCACCGAGAAGCTGCCGCTGGCCGAATACGCGCAGCTGGTGATCATGCTCTGCGGCGTGATCACCAGCATGTTCACCATCGTCGCCTCGCGCCGACGGCTCGTGGTGCTGGTCACCTCCGGCCTTCTCGTCTGGATCCTGGGGGCGATGATCTACCTGTCGGACGAGCTGGTGCCGGCGGAGGCCGTGGCCGACCTGCACCGGATGCTGGTGACGCTGCTGATCTGGGTGGTGTTCACCGTGGCGATCAAACTGACGCCGGCGATCCGGGACGGGGAGCCGGGGCCGCCGTCCGGGGGCAAGCGCGACCTGGTCGCCGAGGAAGGCTGACGCCCCGCCCGCGTCACCCCTTCTTTCGAGAGGCTCCCGCAACGCATGGCGGCGGGCCGCAGCGTCCCGGCCATGACGGTTGCCGCCCCCGCCCGCCCCGCCATATCGCCCTGATGAGGTGAACAGGCGAGGCGGAGGCGACCCATGGCCGACATTCCCCGTTCCGAGGACCATCACGGTAGGGCGCGCATGCGGGCGCGGCCGGCGGAGGCGAGCGACTTCCCCATCCGCGCGATCGGCGTGGAGGATCTGCGGCTGGCCCTGCGGCGGGGGGTGGAGGATTTCCTGGCCACGCCGACGCAGCTTCTGTTCCTGGGCCTGCTGTATCCGCTGCTGGGCTTCGTCTTCGCCCGCGCCGCCTATGGGGCCGACCTGCTGCCGCTGATCTATCCGCTGGTGGCGGGCGTCGGCCTGATGGGGCCGGTGGTGGCGGCCGGCGTCTACGAGCTGTCGCGGCGGCGGGAGCGGGGCGAGCCGGTGACCCGCGCCAACGCCTTCGACGTGGTGCGCAACCCCAACATCCGCAGCATCCTGTCGCTGGGTGCTTTGCTGCTGGCGATCTTCGTCGCCTGGCTGTGGACGGCGGAGGCGGTCTATCTCGCCACGCTGGGCCAGCGGCCGGAGGTGGCGGACGGGCTGGGCATCCTGGAGTTCTTCGCCCTGCTGTTCGGCACGGCGGAGGGCTGGACCATGATCGTGGTCGGCAACCTGCTGGGCCTCGTCTTCTCCGCCGCCGTCCTGACGCTGACGGTGGTGTCGTTCCCGCTGCTGGTCGACCGGAAGATCGGCTCGGCCACGGCCATGGGCGTGTCGGTGCGGGCCGTGGCGGCCAACCCCGGCACCATGGCGCTGTGGGGTGTGACCGTGATGGCGCTGCTGGTGCTGGGCAGCATCCCGCTGTTCATCGGGCTGGCCGTGGTGGTGCCCGTGCTGGGCCACGCCACCTGGCACCTCTACCGCGCGGTGGTGGCGGACGGGGACTGACCCCCGTCTTCCGCCGCTTCGGCTATAGCCCGATCCGGGCGACGGACGCCCGGATCGACCGGCAGGCGGCACTGACCGCGCCCACGTCCCGGAACGCGCCCGGCTCCACCATCAGGCGGCGGGCGAGCGTCAGGCAGCGCGTCTCGCACAGCGCCCGCAGGTCGGCGTCTTCGATCCATTCCAGATCGATGTTGTGGGCGATCCCCAGGATGCGGCGGGTGATCTTGGCCCCTGCGAAGCCCAGCGCGTCGGCGAACAGCCGGTCCATGTAGGCCTGCCGCTCCGCCTCCATCAGGCGCACGCCCTCCGCGTCCGTGTAGTGGGCGGCCGGGTAGGCGTCGCCCGTCGCCCCGCCGCGCCAGAGGGCCAGGAACCGCTCCCGGAACAGGGTCCAGACCGCCTCCGCCGTCTCCAGCACCCAGTCCTGGTAGTCGGCGCGCGGGCTTTCGGGCGTGGCGTGGCCGTCCTGGGCGAAGTAGTTGAGCCAGAGATTGCCCAGCAGCGCCCCCAGGTCGAAGCCCATCGGCCCCATGAAGGCGAACTCCGGATCGATGACCCGCGTGTCCTCCGGCGTCACCATGATGGAGCCGGTGTGCAGGTCGCCATGGATCAGCGCCTCCGGCGAGGCCAGGAACTTCAGCTTCAGGCGGGCGGCGGCCAGCTTCCAGGCGCTGTCGGCGCGGACCTTCGCCGCCGTGGCGTCGAGCTGCGGGCTGGTCCAGCGGTTGTTCGGGTGGACCATGTAGGGCTCGGTGAAGATCACCGCCTCGGTCAGGCCGCAGAGCTCCCAGTTGCCGCTGAACTCGGCCGTCAGCAGGCGCTTGGGCTTGGCCGGCAGGGCGAGGTCGGACGTGCGGAACAGGCTTCCGGCGAGGAATGTGGCCATATGGTCGGCCAGATGCGGGTAGCGCACGCCCTGGATCAGCCCGCGCCGCAGGATGATGTGCGGCGACAACCGCTCCATCACCAGGGCGTAAAGCCGCTCGTCATAGTGCAGCGGCTCCGGGATCAGGCCCTTCACGTGCGGGCCGACCACGGCGGCGTGCCGATGCTCGAACCAGGCGCGCTGCAGGCCGAGCGGCCAGCCCTCGCCCACGAGGCGCAGATAGGGCAGCGCCTGCTTCACGCAGACGGTGCCGCGCGTCCCCTCCACCAGGAAGACGAGGTTCAGGTTGCCGTCGCCGACCTCCCGCACCCGCCAGCCGGAGGGGTCGCCGCCCAGCCGCTCCGGCACGTTGGGAATCGCGGCCAGCCAGCCGGGAAGCCCGCCCTCGTCCAGGATCCTGTAGCCCTCCGGCACCGTCAGCGCCATGTCCGCTTCCCTCCCCGTACCGCCCCTTCCGATGGGGGCGTATGTTCCGGTGTACCGCCGCGTTCTCTCAAGGTGCCGGGGCTGACACAACCCCCCAATTCGTCATTCCCGCGGAAGCGGGAACCCATGCTCAGGAAACGGCGCCCTGGATCAAAATGGATTCCCGCTTCCGCGGGAATGACGGCTGGAGGGGAAACGGTTGCGAACTCCGGGCCGCCTATGCCGAAACCCGGCGCGGCAGCTCCAGCACGGCCTCGTCCTCCGCCGTGCGCTCGTCGGCCGGGCGTCCATAGGCGGCGAACTTGGCCAGCACGGGGGCCATCTCCGCATCGGTGAGCAGGCGCGGCTCCCCGATTGCCAGGGCGTGCCAGTACTGCCGCGCCAGCGCCTCCACCTCCACCGCGAGGTCCAGCGCCTTCTCCAGGCTTCCGCCCCAGCAGATCATCCCGTGGTTGGCCAGCAGGCAGGCCCGCCGGTCGCCCAACGCCGTCAGCATGGCGTCGGACAGGGCCTGGGTCCCGAAGGTGGCGTAGTCGGCGACCTCGATCGACGTGCCCCCCGCCACCGCCACCATGTAGTGGAAGGCCGGGATGCGGCGGCCGAGGCAGGCGAGGCTGGTGGCGTATGTGGAGTGCGTGTGCACCACGGCCCCAGCGGCGGGCCGCGCGGCGTAGATGTCCCGGTGCATGCGCCACTCGGTGGAGGGCGGATGGTCGCCCCGGTACGTGCCGTCGAGGCCGACCGGAACCACCATGTCCGCGGTCATGGCGTCGTAGGCCGCACCGGACGGGGTGATCAGGAAGCCGTTCCCGTGCCGGACGCTGACATTGCCCGACCTGCCCTGGTTGATGCCAAGGGCGTTCATCGCCCGGGCGGCGCGGACCACGCCGTCGCGCAGGTGGGCCTCGTGGGCGGCGTGCTGGCTGGCGGGTGCGCTCAATCGTCCACCTTCTCGTCCGGGTAGACCCCCCAGAACTCGTCGCGGCGGAGCCAGCCTTCCAGTCCCTGGAGCTCCACCTTGCACCAGTCGTCCCGGCAGCCGTCCAGACGGCCCATGACGCCCGGCTCCGCCTGGGCGACGGCGGCGGCGGAAGCCTCGGGCCGTTGGCGAACGGTGCGCATCCCCCCGACCACCACCAGGGCGCGGCGGCCGGACAGCATGGACTGGTGGACCCAGCCCTGGGTGCCCTCCCAATCGCGGATGCGGCGCCAGGTGTCGAACTCCGCCGTGATCTCGACAGGCATGCCGGCGCGCACGAACACCCATTCCACGGGATAACGCACGCCTGGGCCGGTCCGGACATTGACCTGTCCGGACCGCAGGGAGACGAAGCGGGGAACGGGCAGGCCGCTGCGCACCACCGCGTCGGGCCGGGGGTCGGCCTCCGTCTCGGTCGGCTCCCCGGTCGCCTGGGCCAGGGCCGGGCGCGTCGCGGACGGAACCGGCATCGCCAGGATCAGGGCGAGGCACATCATTCCGAACCCGAAACGCATTCCATCCTCATGCCTGGGGCCGACAGCGCGCCAACCATGCGTCCCCACGCCGGGACGGGTCAAGCTTCCACCGGCACCGCGATACCCCTCACCCGGCTCGGCTGCGCCTCGCCACCCTCTCCCGCAAGGGAAGAGGG
>JAJUIU010000074.1 GCA_029267445.1 Rhodospirillaceae bacterium | reverse complement strand
TGTCGGAGTTCGGGCCGAAGGAGGGCGGGCTGCACAATGACGGGATCAATATCGGCGCCGCGCGCGGCACGCCGGTCGTCGCCGCCGACGGTGGCACGGTCGCCTACGCCGGGAACGAGCTGCGGGGCTTCGGCAACCTGCTGCTGATCCGGCACGCCGACGGCTGGGTCACGGCCTATGCGCACCTGGAGACGACGACCGTTGAGCAGGGGCAGAAGGTCCAGCGGGGCCAGAAGATCGGCACGGTCGGCCAGACCGGGAACGTGCGGACGCCGCAGCTGCATTTCGAGATAAGGCGCGGCAGCCGTGCCATCGACCCGCGCGAGCATCTGGACGGCGGGCGCCAGACGAGTGAACGGCGCTGACGGTTAGTCCAGCGTCCTTCAGCCCAGCGTCCGGCCGAGGCGGCCCGCCAGATCCTGGATGAACTGCCAGGCCACGCGGCCGGAGCGGTTGCCCCGGGTGACGGACCATTCCACCGCCTCCGCCCGCAGCCGGTCAACGGGCATGTCCAGGCCAAAGGCGGCGGCGTAGCCCTCCACCATGGCGAAGAAGGTGTCCTGGTCGCAGGCGTGGAAGCCGAGCCAGAGGCCGAAGCGGTCGGACAGGCTGACCTTCTCCTCCACCGCCTCCGACGGGTTGATGGCGGTCGAGCGCTCGTTCTCGATCATGTCGCGCGGCATCAGGTGCCGGCGGTTGGAGGTGGCGTAGAAGAGGACGTTGGCGGGCCGGCCCTCGACCCCGCCCTCAAGCACGGCCTTCAGCGACTTGTAATGGCTGTCGTCGGTGCCGAAGGACAGGTCGTCGCAGAACAGGATGCAGCGGCGGGGCTGATCGCGCAGGATCGCCAGCAGCCGGGGCAGGGAGGGGATGTCCTCCCGGTGAATCTCGACGAGGGCGAGCGAGTTTGGCAGTTCGGCCGCGACGGCGCCGTGGGCGGCCTTCACCAGCGAACTCTTGCCCATGCCGCGGGCACCCCAGAGCAGCGCGTTGTTGGCCGGAAGCCCGGACGCGAAGCGGCGGGTGTTCTCCAGCAGGATGTCGCGCTGCCGGTCGATCCCGCGAAGCAGGGCGATGTCCACCCGGTTGACCGTGGGCACCGGGTCCAGGCGGTCCCCCTCCGCATGCCAGACGAAGGCGTCGGCGGCGGTCAGGTCCGGGCGCGCGGGGGGCGGGGGTGCCAGACGCTCCAGCGCGGCGGCGATGCGGGTGAGGACAGGCAGAAGGGTGCCCGAGTTCTGATCCGCCATTTGCGCCGGCCCGGTTGCGTCACCATGTGATGGGACACCGACCGTAGTGCCAAGACCCGGCCCTTACAAGCCGGGGCCGGTGGCCGGAGCGGGTGGTCGATCCGGGGGCTTGTTTCGATTGCAAGCGACCGGCGGGTCGGTATAGTCGCGCGGTTCGCGCGGGTGACGAATCCTCAAGGAGCGTTTTATGTTCATTTCCACGGCCTACGCCCAGGCGGCGGGTGCTCCGGCGAGCGGCGGCGACGTCGTCATGTCGCTGCTGCCGCTGGTCCTGATCTTCGTCGTCTTCTACTTCCTGCTGATCCGTCCGCAGCAGAAGAAGATGAAGGAGCACCGGGCGATGCTGGACGCGCTGCGGCGGGGCGACCGGGTGGTCACCGGCGGCGGCATCATCGGCACCATCGTGAAGGTCGGCGCCGACGACGAGTTGCAGGTCGAGATCGCGGAGGGGGTCCGGGTGCGCGTGATGCGGCCGACCATCACCGCCGTGATCGCCAAGACCGAGCCGGCGAAGGCCGCCGAGGCGGCGGAAACGCCCGCCAAGAAGTGAGCCTCCGGCCGTCCGGCCATCCATCGATTCGATTCATCGGCTAGCGCGGGTCCCGGTTCGGAACATGGTCTATTTTGCCAAGTGGAAGGTCATCCTCGTCGTCGCGCTGTGCCTGCTTTCGCTGGTCTACGCGGCGCCGAACCTCATGAACCGGGCCGAGGTGGAGCAGTGGGGCCAGGACCTGCCGTCCTGGCTGCCGACCCGCACCGTCAATCTCGGTCTCGACCTCCAGGGCGGGTCGCACCTGCTGCTCGAGGTGGAGACGGACGTCGTCATCCAGGAGCGGATGAACGCCCTGGTCGACAGCGCCCGCACCGAACTGCGCGAGGCGCGCATCGGCTATACGGACCTGGGTGCCGAACGGGCGGGCATCGCCTTCACCGTGCGCGATCAGGCCGATGTCGAGCGCGCGGTGTCGCTCGCCCGGGGGCTTGAGACCGACCTGCAGGTGGAGACGTCGGGCAACCGCGTCGTCGCCACCCTGACCGAGGCGGCGGAGGCCGCGCGGCGCAGCGCGGCGGTGGAGCAGTCGATCGAGATCGTCCGGCGCCGCATCGACGAGACCGGAACGCGCGAGCCCTCCATCCAGCGCCAGGGTGCGGAGCGCATCCTGCTGCAGCTTCCCGGCGTGGACGATCCGGAACGCGTGAAGCGCCTGCTGGGCCAGACGGCCAAGATGACCTTCCGCTTCGTCGACGACACGACCACGGTGGCGGAGGCCCAGGCGGGCCGCATTCCGCCGGGGTCGGAGTTGCTGCCGTCGCGCGACGGCGGGTTCGAGGTGGTGCGCAAGCGGGTGATGGTCTCCGGCGACACGCTGGTGGACAGCCAGCCCAGCTTCCAGGACGGCCGCCCGGTGGTGAGCTTCCGCTTCGACAGCCTGGGGGCGCGCCGGTTCGGCGAGGCCACGCGCGACAATGTCGGCAAGCGGTTCGCCATCGTGCTGGACAACGAGGTGATCAGCGCTCCCGTGATCAACGAGCCGATCCTGGGGGGCTCCGGCATCATCCAGGGCGGTTTCACCACGCAGTCCGCCAACGATCTGGCCCTTCTGCTGCGCGCGGGCGCCCTGCCGGCCCCGTTGACGGTGCTGGAGGAGCGGACGGTCGGCCCCGGGCTGGGTGCGGACAGCATCGCCGCCGGCCAGATCGCGGCCTTGGTCGGCCTTGCCCTGGTGATCGTGTTCATGACGATCTCCTACGGGCTGTTCGGCCTGTTCGCGAACGTGGCGCTGGTCTTCAACATCACCTTCATCTTCGCGGCGCTGTCGATCCTGCAGGCCACACTGACCCTGCCCGGCATCGCCGGCATCGTGCTGACCATCGGCATGGCGGTGGACGCCAACGTGCTGATCTTCGAGCGCATCCGGGAGGAGCTGAAGATCGGGCGCACGCCCATCGCGGCCATCGACGCCGGCTACAACCGCGCGCTCACGACCATCATCGACAGCAACCTGACGACACTCATCGCCGCACTGCTGTTGTTCATGTTCGGGTCGGGACCGATCAAGGGCTTCGCGGTGACGCTGTCGATCGGGATCGTCGCCTCGATGTTCACGGCCATCATGGTGACGCGCCTGATGGTGGTGGTGTGGCTGCGGCGGACCCGGCCGAAGACCGTTCCGATCTGACCCCGGCGCCGCGGCGGCGGGACGGGTCGCGGCGGGAGGGAGAGGCATGAGCGGCATCGCCAACATCACCCCCATGATCCCGGCCGACAGGCAGGTGATCGACAGCTACGCCCCCGGCTATTTCCGGGTGGCGAACACGGTCTACGAGCACCCGGTCATCGTCTTCCCGGACCGCACCGTGGCCTGGGCCGCGCGCGATCCCGCCGCCCTCACGGTGGCGGATTTCGAGCCGATCCGGAGTGCCGAGCCCAAGGTGGAGGTGGTGCTGCTGGGCACCGGGGCCACCGGCGCGCTGCTGCCGTCCAAGCTGCGCGCGGCGCTCAAGGAGGCCGGCCTGTCGGTCGACGTGATGGCGAGCGGACCCGCCTGCCGGACCTACAACGTGCTTCTGTCGGAAGGCCGGCGGGTGGCGGCGGCCCTGTTCCCCATCTGACCGGCGGCGTCAGAGCCCGACCAGCCCGGCCGCCACATGGCCGGACTGGACAGCACCCTCGATGGTGGCCGGCAGGCCCGTATCGGTCCAGTCGCCGGCGAGCACGAGGTTGGCAAGCGGCGTCCGGGCGGGCGGGCGGCGCGCCAGCACCGCCGGGGTGGCGGCGAAGGTGGCCCGCTTCTCCTTCACGATCCGGGCGGGCGGCATGGGGCCCGCCAGGGAGAGCGCCCGCGCCACGTCCGACCAGAGCAGGGCGGCGAGGTCGTCCGCGTCCCGGTCGATCAGACGTTCGGCGGCGCTGACCGTGACGGACAGGATGTCGTCGCGGGCGAAGACCCACTCCACGGTCCCGTTCACGAGGCCCAGCAACGGCGCGCCGTCGGGCAGGCGGGCCGGGGCGCCGACCCGGAAATGGGCGTTGAGGATCGGCCGGAAGGCCGTCGGCACCTCCAGCCCCGGCAGCAGGTCCGCAGCGGCGGACGGCGGCAGGGCGAGGACGACGGACTCCCCCTCCGTCAGCGCCGCGTCGCCATCGTCCCACGACAGGGCCGCCACGCGTCCGCCGGCAAGCTCCAGGCCGCGCAGCCGCGCCCCGGTGCGGACCGTGGCCCCCCGCGCCGCCAGGAAGGCCAGCGCCGGGTCCACCAGCGCATCCGACAGGCCGCGCCTGGGCACATAGGGCCGGCAGGCGGCCTCCCCCGTCAGCAGGGTGCGGGCGAAGACGGTCCAGAGCAGCCGGGCCGACGCCTCCTCCGGCTGGGTGTTGAGGATGGAGACGGCCAGCGGGCGCCACAGCCGGCGGCCGACAAGGCCATCGAGGTCCAGACAGTCGGCCACGGTGTCGCCCGGCCGCGCGCGGGCGAGGCGCAGCACGGCCAGATGCTCCAGCGCCGAGGCCCCCGCCACACGGCGCTTGGGATCGAGGAGCCAGAGCGGCAGCGGCCCGGCGCCCGGCCGCACCGTCCAGCGCGACCCGTCCGCCAGATCGACGAAGGGCAGGGCGGCCGGGGCCACGGTGCGCAACCGGTCGCGGGCGCCGAGCCGGTCCAGATAGCGGAAGGTCTCCGGGTTGCCGCCGAGGATCAGGTGGTTGCCGTTGTCGATGAGGGTGTCGAGCTTGGCGTCGTGGTAGCTGCGGCAGCGGCCGCCCGCCTGGGGTGCCGCCTCGTAGAGCGTGACCGGCCGCCCGGACGCGGCCAGCGCCGTGGCGCAGGCGAGCCCGGCGAGGCCGGCGCCGACGACATGGACGCGGGCGGGAAGGATGGACGGGGCCAAGGCGCCTCAGGACATCTGGATGGGCCCGCCTGCGCTCAGGCCTTGGGCGGGCGGCCGAGGGCGCAACGGAGCGCCACGCCCACCTTCTCCGCCGCCGAAAGCCGGGGCCGGTCGCCGAGATCGTGCCAGCCGCGCGCCCTGAGACGGGTCAGCAGCCGGCGATAGAGCAGCATCATCGCCACCGCCGGCCAGAGCGCCTTGGCGTCCAGGCTGGCGAGCGCCGTGCGCGCGGCGGCGAAGCGGCACTCCGCCAGTTCGGCGACACCTTCGCAGACATCCGGCAGGCTGCGGTGGCCGAGCACCGCCTCCGGCAGGCCGGGGCCCTCGTCGACCGCGATGCCGGCCGCCTCCAGCAGTTCGCGGGGGAGGTAGAGCCGGCCGATCCGCGCATCCTCCTGCAGGTCGCGCAGGATGTTGGTGAGCTGCAGCGCCTCGCCTAGTGCTATGGCGAAGGCGTCGGTGCGGGCGTCGCTCTCCTCCCCGAAGACGCGGACGCTGAGCAGCCCGGCGGCCCCGGCGACCCGGCGGCAGTAGAGGGTGAGGGTCTGGAGATCGGGCGCGCGGATGGGGCCGTTCAGATCCATGGCCATGCCGTCGATCATGGCGTCGAACTCGGCCCGTGGCAGGCGGTAGCGCCGGACGGCGGCACCCAGGCCGGCCAGCAGTGCCGCATCGCCGCCACGGGGCACGACACCGGCATAGACCGCGTCCAGGTTCCGCCGCCAGCCCGCCAGGGCCGCCTGCCGTGCCTCCAGCGGGCCCGGCTCGTCGGCGATGTCGTCCACATGGCGGCAGAAGGCGTAGATGGCGAACATGGCCTGCCGCTTGGCGGTGGGCAGCAGGCGCAGGGGCCAGTAGAAGGTGCTGCCCCGGCCCTTGCGCCCGTCGGCGGCCTCGCTCCGGGGCGGGCGGGCCAGCAGCCCCTCCGCCACGCCGCCCATGGCCGCCGCGGCCTTGCCGAACGCGCCGACCTCGACCCGCCGTGCCAGCGGGTCCGTCCGGCGCAGGCGGCGCGACAGGGCGCGGGCGAGGCGGATGATCACCGCCGTCTCCATCCGGAGCCCCGGATCGGCCACCAGACGCGGCAGGGTGGCCGCGCGATCGAGCAACGCGTCCACCTGATCCAGGCAGCGGTCGATCACGGCGCGGACGGCCGGCGTGGCGGCCTTCTCCACCAGCTGCTCGGGATTGCCGCCCGCCTCCCCGAACCAGTCGGTCGGGAGGTAGCAGCGGCCGAGATCGACCCAGTCGCTCCGGCAGTCCTGGATATGGTTCAGGACCTGGAGGGCGGTGCAGAGCGCATCCGACGCGGGGGCCGCGTTCATGCCCTCCCGGTGCAGTTCCAGCAGGTAGCGGCCGACGGGGTTGGCCGAATAGCGGCAGTAGAGGAGCATGTCGCTCCAACCCTTGCAGCAGCCGCCCTGGGCGTCGCGGCGGAAGGCCTGGAGCACCTGCCGGGCATGCAGGCCGGAGACGCCGGTGGCGGTCAGGCTGGCCTTGAGCTGGAGGGCCGGGGCCAGCCAGGACTGTCCGCCGATGCCGCTGACCAAGGCCCGTTCCAGCGCGTCCAGCTGGGCGACCTTGATCTCGGGGTCCAGGTGCGGGTCGTCCGCGATGTCGTCGGCCAGACGCACGAAGGCGTAGAAGGCCATGATGTGCGGCCGCAGCCGTTTGGGGATGAGCCTGGAGGCGACCGGAAAATTCTCTTCGGACGCGCCCTTGCGGGCGGCCGGTTCCGCCTGTTCCGGCGGGAGATTCGCGGTGCGGAAGTCGGCCATCCGGCATCTCGGGCAACGGCTGCCGGATCGTCTCCGGCCCATGAACCGACAACAGTGCCAGAAGGCGGACGTTCGATGAAGCGGCGATGCAGCCTAAGCCGCCGCCTAGGACGCATGGGGGAGGGCCGGACGGCGAACACCCCGACGGGGCTGGCCCCGCCGGGGTGTCGATCCGAGTGCGGACGCCCCGGAGAGCGGGATCAGACCGCCTTGCCCTGGGTGATGGCCGACAGGCGCGCGTTGACCGCACCCCAGTTCACCACGTTCCACCAGGCGTTCAGATAGTCGGCCCGGCGGTTCTGGTACTTCAGGTAATAGGCGTGCTCCCACACGTCGTTGCCCATCAGGACGGTCTTGCCCTCCATGATCGGCGTGTCCTGGTTCGGCTTCGCCACGATCTCCAGCTTGCCGGCGGCGTCGGCGGTGACAAACACCCAGCCGGAGCCGAACTGCTTCAGGCCGGCGTCGTTGAACTTCTTCTTGAAGTCCTCGAAGCCGCCGAAGTCGCGGGCGATCGCCTGCCCAACGGCGCCGGTCGGGTCACCGCCGGCGTTCGGACCCATGATGGTCCAGAACATGGCGTGGTTGGCGTGGCCGCCACCGTTGTTGCGGACGGCGGTGCGAATGCTTTCAGGCAGTTCGCCCAGCTTCTTCAGAAGTTCGTCGAGCGACAGCCCGTGCAGCTGCGTATGCTCCGACAGGGCGTTGTTCAGGTTGGTGACATAGGCCTGATGGTGCTTGCCATGGTGCAGGCCCATGGTCTGCGCGTCGATGTGCGGTTCGAGCGCCGTCGGATCGTAGGGCAGGTCCGGCAGGGTGAAGGCCATGGTGCGGCTCCTTCTTATGGTTCTGCTGTGGTGCGGGATGCCCCTATCGGCCGGGGCCGTGCGTCGGTGCCGGAGAGATACGTTCACACCGACACAGGGTCAAGGCGCGCGGGCGGGGCGACAGGGGCAATCCGGGCCTATGCCGGGCCCCCCGCCTGTCCTATAACGCGCCCGATTTCATGGATGAGACCCATGGCCGAGCCAGAGCTTTCCTACTGCGCGCGGGAGGTCCGCCGCCACGACAACGACCGGTTCTTGACGGCGCTGTTCGCCCCGGCGGACCGGCGGGAGGATCTGTTCGCCCTCTACGCCTTCAATCTGGAGGTGGCGAAGACCCGCGAGGTGGTGAGCGAGGCCACGCTGGGCCTGATCCGCCTGCAATGGTGGCGGGAGAGCGTGGAGGGTGTTTACGCGGGCCAGCCGCGCCGGCACGAGGTGGTGCAGCCCCTGGCCGCCGCCGTCGCCCGCCATGGGCTGGACCGTGCCCTGCTGGACCGGCTGATCGACGCGCGGGAGGCTGACCTGGAGGAGGGCGGGCAGGGCAGCCTGGACTGCCTGACAAACTATGCCGACGCCACCGGCACGCCGCTGGTGCGGCTGGCGCTGCGGGTGCTGGGGGTGGCGGAACCGCTGGCGCATGAGGTGGCGCGGCACGTGGCCATCGCCTGGGCGCTGACCGGCATCGTCCGCGCCGTGCCGTTCCATGCGCGGAACCAGTGGGTGATGCTGCCGGCGGACCTGATGGCGGCGGAGGGTGTCACGGAAACCGCCCTTTTCCAGGGCAAGCCGGAGCCGGGCCTGACACGGGTGGCGAAGGCGGTCGCGGACCGGGCGCGGGAGCATCTGGCGAAGGCCCGCGCCCTGCGCCGGAGCGTGCCGAAGACCGCACTGCCGGCGCTGCTGCCGGCGACGCTGGCGGACCTGTACCTCGGCGCGCTCGCCAAGGCGGAGCACGACCCCTTCGCCCCGCGCATGCTGATGCCCCACCCGTTCCGGCAGGCCCGCCTCGCCTGGGCCGGGATGACCGGCCGCTGGTGATCGTCACTCCGCCGCGGCGGCGGGGGTGCGGCCGAGCCACGCGTCCAGGTCGGCCAGGGCGCGGCTGGTGTAGGCGCGCTTGCGGTCCTTGCCGTGCAGCTCCTTGCCGTTGGGCTGGCGCGCCTCGATGGGCGGGAACAGGCCGAAATTGACGTTCATGGGCTGGAACGTCTCCGCCTGCGCCCCGCCGGTAATGTGGTTCAGCAGGGCGCCCAGCGCCGTGGTGGCGGGCGGCAGGGAGGGTGCGGAACCCAGCCGCTCGGCGGCGGCGAAGCGGCCGGCCAGCAGCCCGACGGCCGCACTCTCCACATAGCCCTCGCAGCCGGTGATCTGCCCCGCGAAGCGCAGGCGCGGCATCGCCTTCAGGCGCAAGGTCCCGTCCAGCAGGCGGGGGCTGTTGATGAAGGTGTTGCGGTGCAGGCCGCCCAGGCGCGCGAACTCCGCGTTCTCCAGCCCCGGGATCATCCGGAACACCCGCGCCTGCTCGGCGTATTTCAGCTTCGTCTGGAAGCCGACGAGGTTGTAGAGCGTGCCCAGCGCGTTGTCCTGGCGGAGCTGGACGACGGCGTAGGGCCGGCGGCCGGTGTGCGGGTCGGTCAGGCCGACCGGCTTCATCGGGCCGTAGCGCAGCGTGTCCACCCCGCGCTCCGCCATCACCTCGATCGGCAGGCAGCCGTCGAAGTAGGGCGTGTCCTTCTCCCACTCCTTGAACTCGGTCTTCGGCGCGGTCAGCAGCGCGTCGATGAAAGCCAGGTACTGGTCCTTGTCCATCGCGCAGTTGATGTAGTCCTTGCCCGTGCCGCCCGGCCCCGGCTTGTCGTAGCGGGACTGGAACCACGCCTTCGACAGGTCGACGCTCTCGAAATAGACGATGGGGGCGATGGCGTCGAAGAAGGCGAGCTGGTCCTGGCCCGTCAGATCGCGGATCGCCTCGGCGAGGCCCGGCGAGGTGAGGGGGCCGGTTGCGACGATCACGCTGTCCCAATCCGCGGGCGGCAGGCCCGGAACCTCGCCCCGCTCGATCGTCACCAGCGGATGGGCCGACAGGGTGGCGGTGACGGCATTGGCGAAACCGTCCCGGTCCACGGCGAGCGCGCCGCCGGCCGGCACCTTGTGCGCGTCGCCCGTCGCCAGGATCAGCGAGCCGCAGCGGCGCATCTCCTCGTGCAGCAGGCCGACGGCGTTGTACTCCGCGTCGTCGGAACGGAAGGAGTTGGAGCAGACCAGCTCCGCCAGCTTCTCCGTATGGTGGGCGTCGGTCTTCCGGAAGGGCCGCATCTCATGCAGCACCACGGGGATGCCGGCCCGGGCGATCTGCCAGGCGGCCTCGCTGCCGGCGAGACCGCCGCCGACGATATGGATGGGGGCGTGTGTCGTCATGGCCGTCAGGAATGGGACCGCGAAGGCCCGCCGTCAACCCCGGCCGGCTTCCCAACCGGCCCCGGTCGGGGTAGGAAGGTCCAAAGGATAAGGGTGGGGGGCCGGACGTGGAACTGGTGGGCAAGGTTCTGATCTGGGCGGCGATCGGGCTGGTCGGCCTGTTCATCGCCTGGCATGCGTATGTGGCGGTCCAGGCCGTATCGCTAGAGCGGGAGTGGGGCAAGCCGGTCGATTTCGCCACCCTGGAGCTGGGGTGGAAGCCCAACCAGTTCCTGGTCGCACCGCCCGGCGCCACGAAGTCCCAGCCGCATGCCGAAGCACCCGTGTTCGCCGCACCGCCCGAGGCCGTGCGGGACGCGCTGCTGGCCGTGATCGCGGCGGAGCCGTCGACCAAGGTGCTGGCGCGCGCGGCCGACGGGCTGGTGTTCACGGCCGTGCAGCGCACCGCCCTCATGCGCTACCCGGATTTCGTCAGCGTGGAGATCCGCGCGGTCGACGGCGGCAGTACGGCGCTGGTCTACAGCCGGTCGGTGTTCGGCGTGCGGGATTTCGACGTGAACCGGATGCGGGTGGAGC
Source organism: Rhodospirillaceae bacterium (assembly GCA_029267445.1). Taxonomy (GTDB): domain Bacteria; phylum Pseudomonadota; class Alphaproteobacteria; order Azospirillales; family Azospirillaceae; genus JAJUIU01. Next base: position 11,536 of record JAJUIU010000074.1, on the reverse strand, counting down.
GCTGGCTGGCGGCCACCAAGGCGAAACTTGGCGGTTAGAGCGGCGCGAACCGGCCGTTCGACCAGCGGTACATGACGTAGTCGGTCCGCGTGCGGTCGCCCTTCGCGTCGTAGGCGATGGGGCCGATGGCGGTGGAGAACTCGCCAGAGCGCAGGGCGTCGACCACCTTCGGCCCCTGGGCCGATCCGGCCTTCTCCGCCGCCTGGGCCCAGACCTGGACAGCGGCGTAGGCGTAGAGGATGTAGGCGCCGGGCTCCACGTCCCCCGCCCGGAACCGTTCCAGGACCGGCTTCGCCGCAGCCGCGTTGCGGGCGTCGGCGCTGAAGGTCATGACCAGACCCTCACCGGCGGGTCCGGCGATGCTCCAGAACTCCTCCGACGCCAGCGTGTCGCCCGAGACGAACTGGGCCTGGAGCCCCGCCTCCCGCGACTGACGGACCAGCAGGGCGGCCTCGTTGTAAAGCCCGCCGAAATAGACGGCGTCCACATTCGCGGCGCGCAGGCCGGTGACCAGGGCGGTGAAGTCCCGCTCCCCCACCGCCAGGGTGCCGGTGAAGGCGGGTGTCAGGCCCCGGGCGGCCATGGCGGCCGCCGTCGCGTCGGCCAGCCCCTTGCCGTAGGTGGTCTGGTCGTGGATGACGGCCACGCGCTTCCCGGCGAAGTTCGCGGCCAGCCAGGCCCCGGCCACGTCGCCCTGCTGGTCGTCGCGCCCACAGGTGCGGAAGACGAGGTCGTTACCGCCCTCCGTCACCGCCGGGCTGGTCGCCGTCGGCGTGATGACGAGGACACCCTCGTCGCCATAGACCTGGGACGCCGGGATGGTGGTGCCGGACTGGAGGTGCCCGACCACCATCACCACGCCTTCGGTCACCAGCCGGTTTGCGACGGCCACCGCCTGGGCCGGAACGCCGCCGTCGTCGGCCACGCTGACCGCGATCTTCTGGCCTAGCACGCCGCCGGCCCCGTTGATGTCAGCCACCGCCTGTTCCGTGCCGATCCGGAGCTGCTCCCCCACGGCGGCGAGCTGACCGGTGAGGGGGGCTGCGAAGCCGATGCGGATCTCCGCCCTCGCCGCGGGCGGGATGGCGAGCAGGGCGGTGGCGAGCAGGGTGAACGCGGCGCGGCGCATGGGAAGGGTCCGTTCCTGGCTGGAAAAGGAACGGGCGCCGACCAGCGGCGCCCGTCCGAAGCCCGCAGCGGGCCTCACTTCATCTGGGCGTAGGTGCCGTTCGACCACTTGTAGAAGACATAGTCCGTCTCCTTGCGGTCGCCCTTCGCGTCGAAGGCGAGGTTGCCGATGACGGTGGGGTAGCTGCCGTCGCGCAGGGCGGCGGCGACCTTCTCCGCGTCGGCGCTCTTGGCCTTCTCGGCCGCCTGCGCCCAGGCCTGGACGGCGGCGTAGGTGTAGAGGGTGTAGGCCTCAGGCTCGAAACCCTGGGCGCGGAACGCCTTCACCACGTCGGCGGCGGCCGGGTTGTCGCGGTTCTCCGCGCCGAAGGTGACCAGGGCACCCTCCGCCGTCGGGCCGGCGATGTTCCAGAACTCCTGGTTCACCACGCCGTCGCCGGAGATGAACTGCGCCTTCATCCCGCCCTCGGCCATCTGGCGGACCAGCAGACCGCCCTCGGTGTGCAGGCCGCCGAAATAGACGACCTGGATGCCGGCGTTGCGCATCTTGGTGACGAGGGCGGAGAAGTCGCGCTCGCCCACGGTCACCGCGTCGTACATGGCCTCCTTGAGCCCGCCCTTGTTCATGGCGGCCTTGGTGGCGTCGGCCAGACCCTTACCGTAAGTCGTCTGGTCGTGGATGATGGCGACCTTGTCGTTCTTGTGGTTCTTCAGCAGGTAGGCGGCGGCGACGTCACCCTGCTGGTCGTCGCGCCCGCAGGTGCGGAACACGGTGTCGAGGCCCTGCTCGGTCAGCTGCGGGTTGGTGGACGCCGGGCTGATCATCAGGATCCCCTCGTCGGCGTAGACCTTGGAGGAGGGGATCGAGACGGCGGAGTTGAAGTGGCCGATCACCACGGCCGCCCCGTCCGTCGCCATCTTGTTGGCGACGGCGACACCCTGGCTCGGGTTGGAGGCGTCGTCGCCCATCACGAACTTCAACTTCTGGCCGAGCACGCCGCCCTTGGCGTTCAGGTCGTTCACCGCCATCTCCGCGCCGCGGCGCATCTGCTCGCCGAAAACGGCGTTCGGGCCGGTGATTGGGCCGGCGAGGCCGACCACGATCTCCGCCTTGGCCGGACCGGCGGCCATGGCCGCGACGGCGGCGAGGGCCAGGAGGGATTTCTTGAGGTTCATCGTCTCCGCTCTCCCTGACGGAATTGTTCTGGTGCCAAGACGCTAGCACAGGCTTCCGGGCGGAAGAACGGCGAGATGGTGACCCGTTCGGGTCAGGGGGCGGCCTGCCGATTCAGCGCGTCCAGCCACAGGCGGAGAACAGCCGCGTGGCCTGGTAGCCGCTCCGCCAAGGCTCTCGCCGCAGCCTCGCGGTAGGTGTGCACCACCTCGTTCCGATCATCCAGGATGGCGAGAATGGCGGTTGCCGTCGCATCGTCGATCAGGCCGGCGACACGGCATTCCCGGACGACCGCGCGGGGCTGGCCCGAGAAATCCCGCTCCATCCCGTCGCCCGCGATCAACACCGAACGCGCCGCCTTCCAGGTCGTCTCCAGCGCCAAGGTGAAGCGGAGGATCGCCGAATCCCGGCGGATCGGATCGGCGTCCAGGCCATTCACCGCCTCTTCGAAACGGGATAGGGCGGCGGCGGCGTTCGCCAGCTTGCGGCTCACGGTCGCGTCCATCGCACCCCTTTCGTCAGGACCTCCGCGCGCAGCGGGTCATCAGCCGTCGTCAGGTCGATCACATCGGCGAAATAGGGGATGCGGCTTTCCTCGAGCGCCTCGCGGATGTCGCCGACCACCCGGCGGGCCGAGGCATCATGCAGGGCGACGGCGATGTCGATGTCGCTGAACCTGTTCCAGTCGCCCCGCGCGGCGGAGCCGAACAGGTAGACATCCGCGTCATGCTGGCCCAGGGCTTGGAAGACGACGCGGCGCGCCTCCTCGACCGCCCAGGTCCGTATGGCCCGGTCGTCCGTGTCCAGGGGCGGGAGCGGCGCGTGCTTCGTCATCGCTCAATGATAGCACAGGTCACGGCCCGCGCATGCTGCGCCAGAGGCTGAGGCCCGCGAACCAGACCGTCGCCACGAGGAAGGCGCCGAGGGGAAGGGTCGGCCGGTCGGGCAGGGCGAACACGAGCCACAAGGCGCTGCCGCCCCAGACGGCTGTCATCGGCAGGGTCACCGACCGGAACCGTTCGACGCGGACCGGGTGCGGGAACTTCGCCGGCAGGAAGGTCAGCACGCCCAGGACCAGCAGCAGCGCCGCGTTCACCCACGGATCGAGCGCCAGCAGGTGGATGTACAGCACCACCACGTTCCAGACGGCGGGAAAGCCGACGAAGGCGTTGTCGGGCGCCTTCATGTCCAGCTTGGCGAACAGGTGCAGGGACGTCACCAGAACCCACAAGGGCCCCGCGATCTCAAGCCCTTGCGGCAGGACATCGAAGCGCCACAGGAAAACGGCCGGCACGAAGACGTAGGTCAGGTAGTCGACGATCAGGTCCAGGGCCGTGCCATCGAAGCCAGGCACCCGCTCCTTCACCCGGAAATGGCGGGCCAGCGGACCGTCGATGCCGTCCACGAGCAGACCCACGCCCAGCCACAGGAACATGGCCCGCGCGTCGCCCTCCACGGCCGCCAGCAACGCCAGGAAGGCCCAGACCGCCCCGGTGGCGGTCAGCAGATGAACGGCCCAGGCGGTCCAGGGGAAGGAGTGGTGGGATGACATACGGACCTTGGTTGAAACGGCGCCCGAAAGCCGGCGATCACCATCGGCCGGGCGCATGATGCTGATGAAGAACTAGCTAAACATAAAACATGCTGGTGGCCTTTCATCCAAATTGGTAGCTTGGCATCGGTGACAAGGATATCGTGTAAACCTTGGCAAGCTGTTTGATTTTTGACGTTGCCTTCGTCTCTTCCTATCGCGGGGAATTTGAATTGAACCTTTATCTTTTGCAAAGGTTGCGTCAATGGTCGCGGATCAGAAGAATTCTCGTTGAGAGAATGACGGAGCCGATCCATCTCAATGTCGCTTCCCTTTTCGTCGCTTTGTTCGGGTCGTACAGAACGAAAATACTTTTCGATCTGATCATTCGGCAGCAGCATGCCTACCCTCTGTTGCGGGCCGCCGAGGAAGCGAAAGCGTCAGGCCTCGACGAGGTTTCCGTCATTGAGTTCGGGGTCGCCACGGGCGCCGGACTGATGAATATAGCCAGTATTTGTGAAAAGCTGACCCGAGATACCGGGGTGAAGTTCAAGATTTTCGGTTTCGATACGGGGGTCGGCTTGCCCGAGCCTAAAGACTTTAGGGATCATCCGGAATACTATGCCCAAGGCGATTTCAAAATGGACTTTGAAAAGCTGAAGGGTGTGTTGCCGAAGAATTGCCAGCTTATCATTGGTGATATCGCAGAGACGATATCCAAATTCATGGAAGAAAAGATACCGCCAATCGCATTCGTATCGATCGACGTTGACTATTATTCCAGCACGACCGCTTGTCTCAATATATTCAAGGGCTCGGACCCAACGGCTTATCTGCCTTTGGTTTACCTGCATCTCGATGATGTCGAGCTTGAAAATCATAGTGAATACACTGGAGAGTTATTGGCCTGTGTTGAATTTTCCCGGGAGAATGAGAAACGGAAGATTTCCCGCCTCAACTATCTGCGGAATCGCATGATTTTCAAGAACGCGGCCTGGATCGACAAGATTTTCGCGGTCCATGTCCTGGATCATCCACGGCGGTCCCGCCTCAGGAATGCTGAACAAAACGCCCATATCGACAATCCCTATCTCGGCCGGTAACGGCCCGCGCATCGCCCCGGATCGCCGCCGGCGGCGCCGGGAAGGTCCACGCCGCACCGGTGGCGGTCGGCACATGCGCGGCCCAGGCCGTCCTGGGGAAGGGAGGTTTTGGCACCGTTCCAGCGCCTACGCCCGCTTCTTCACCGCGCGCGCCGCCTCCAGGTAGGGGCGGAGATAGTGTCCAGTGTGGCTGCGCGGGTTCTCCGCCACGTCCTCCGGCGTGCCGGCCGCGACGATCTCCCCGCCGCCGGCCCCGCCCTCCGGCCCCAGGTCGATGATCCAGTCGGCGGTCTTGATGACCTCCAGATTGTGCTCGATCACCAGGACCGTGTTGCCCTGCTCCACAAGGGCGTGCAGCACCTCCAGCAGCTTGCGCACGTCCTCGAAGTGCAGGCCGGTGGTGGGCTCGTCCAGGATGTAGAGGGTGCGGCCCGTGGCGCGGCGTGCCAGCTCCTTCGCCAGCTTCACCCGCTGCGCCTCACCGCCCGACAGGGTGGTGGCGGGCTGGCCCACATGGATGTAGCCGAGGCCGACGCGGGCCAGCGTGTCCATCTTGTCCCGGATGGATGGCACGGCGCGGAAGAACTCCGCCGCCTCCTCCACCGTCATGTCCAGGACGTCGGCGATGCTCTTGTCCTTGTACAGGACTTCCAGGGTTTCGCGGTTGTAGCGCTTGCCGTGGCAGACGTCGCAGGTGACATAGACGTCGGGCAGGAAGTGCATCTCGATCTTGATGACGCCGTCGCCCTGGCACGCCTCGCAGCGCCCGCCCTTCACGTTGAAGCTGAAGCGCCCGGGGCCGTAGCCGCGCGCCTTCGCCTCCGGCAAGCCGGCGAACCAGTCGCGGATCGGGGTGAAGGCGCCGGTGTAAGTGGCCGGATTCGAACGCGGAGTCCGGCCGATGGGCGACTGGTCGATGTCGATGACCTTGTCCAGGAACTCGATGCCCCGGATCGCGTCGTGCTCGCCCGGATGCTCCCTGGCCCCCATGAGACGCTTGGCCAGCGCCTTGTACAGCGTCTCGATCACCAGGGTGGACTTGCCGCCGCCGGACACGCCGGTGACGCAGGTGAAGGTGCCCAGCGGAATCTTCGCCGTAACGTTCCGCAGGTTGTTGGAGCGGGCGCCCACCACCTCCAGCGACTGGTCCTTGTGGCCGGTCCTGCGGAAGGCCGACACCGGGATCGAACGGCGGCCCGTAAGGTACTGGCCCGTGATGGAATTCGGGTTGGCCTTCACCTCGTCCGGCGTGCCCTGGGCGACCACGGTGCCGCCATGCACGCCCGCACCCGGGCCCATGTCCACCAGATAGTCGGCTTGCCGGATCGCATCCTCGTCATGCTCCACGACCAGGACCGTGTTGCCGAGGTCGCGCAGACGTTTCAGCGTTTCCAGCAGCCGGTCGTTGTCCCGCTGGTGCAGGCCGATCGAGGGTTCGTCCAGCACATAGAGGACGCCCGTGAGGCCGGAGCCGATCTGGGAGGCGAGGCGGATGCGCTGGCTCTCCCCGCCCGACAGGGTGCCGGAGGCGCGGTCCATGGCCAGATAGTCCAGCCCGACATTGTTCAGGAAGCCCAGCCGCTCATTGATCTCCTTCAGGATGCGGTGGGCGATGTCGCGCTGCTTCTGGGTCAGGTGCCCGTCCAACTCCAGGAACCAGTCCCCGGCTTCCCGGATCGATTTCGCCGCCACCTGGGAGATGTTGAGGCCGCGCACCTTGACGGCCAGCGCCTCCGGCTTCAGGCGGGCGCCGCCGCAGGTCTCGCAGGGTTTGGAGGATTGGTACTTGCCCAGTTCCTCCTTCATCCAGGCGCTTTCCGTCTCCTTCCAGCGGCGCTCCAGGTTCCGGACCACGCCCTCGAACGGCTTGTTCGTCTCGTAGGAGCGCAGGCCGTCGTCGTAGCGCATGGTGATCGGCTGGCCGTCGCTGCCGAACAGGATGGTGCTGCGCACCGCCTCCGGCAGATCCTTCCAGGGCGTGTCCATCTTCGCCTTGAAGTGCCGGCAGATGCTGTCCAGCGTCTGGGCGTAATACTGGGACGTGCTGCCGGCCCAGGGGCCCACCGCACCCTCCCGCAGGCTCAAGCGCTCGTCCGGCACTACCAGCTCGGGATCGAAATACAGCTTCTCGCCCAGCCCGTCGCAGGCGGGGCACGCCCCGAAGGGGTTGTTGAAGCTGAACAGGCGCGGCTCGATCTCCTCGATCGTGAAGCCGCTCTCCGGGCAGGCGAATTTGGCGGAGAAGGTTGTGCGCTCGCCCCCGTCCGCGTTCTCAGCGAACAGCAGCCCGTCGGATATTCCCAGCGCCGTCTCGATGCTGTCGGCCAGCCGCGTGCCCAGCCCCTCGCGCACCACAACGCGGTCAACCACCACCTCGATGTCGTGCTTCAGCTTCTTGTCCAGCGCCGGGACCTCGTCGATCTCCAGCATCTCCCCGTTGACCTTCACGCGCTGGAAGCCGCGCCGCCGCAGCTCCGCCAGCTCCTTCTTGAACTCGCCCTTCTTGCCCCGCGCGATGGGGGCGAGGAGGTAGAGGCGCGTCCCCTCCGGCATCCCCATGATCCGGTCCACCATCTGGCTGACCGTCTGGCTTTCGATGGGAAGGCCGGTGACCGGGGAGTAGGGGATGCCGATGCGGGCATAGAGCAGCCGCATGTAGTCGTAGATCTCCGTCACCGTGCCGACGGTGGAGCGGGGATTGCGGCTGGTGGTCTTCTGCTCGATGGAGATAGCGGGGGACAGCCCCTCGATGCTGTCGACGTCCGGCTTCTGCATCAACTCCAGGAATTGGCGGGCGTAGGCCGACAGGCTTTCCACGTAGCGGCGCTGCCCCTCGGCGTAGATCGTGTCGAAGGCGAGGGAGGATTTGCCCGAGCCGGACAGGCCGGTGATCACCACCAGGCTGTCGCGCGGCAGGTCGACATCGACGTTCTTGAGATTGTGCTCCCGCGCGCCGCGGACACAGATGTGCTTGTTCATGCTGTGTTCTTATTCCAGGAGGGCATGTCCGGCAAGGGGCCCCGCGGCTCCGGGCGGGGTCGGATCAATATGGAGCGGGGCAAGCCCTTGGGAAACCGCCGAGCGATGCCGGACGCGCATGGTTGACCGCCGCGCGGTCGCCGGCCGCCGATCGGCATAAAATGGCCCTTGGCGCTGCCGATCTCCGGAATCGCCGCCGCGACTCGGAATCGCGGTTGCCGTCGTTCCGGTTCTGTTCTATATTCGCGTCAGGCGTGCGCAAGTGTATTCCGGGGACGACCTGCGGACGCTTGGAACGTCCCATCCTGGGGCTTTGCTCTGCGCGCGGGCACCGTGTAGGCTGCCTCGCAAAACCCGGAAGGAACGGATTCTCCCATGGCTGGCAGCGTCAACAAGGTCATCCTCATCGGCAACCTGGGCAAGGATCCCGAGGTGCGGTCGATGCAGAACGGCGGCAAGGTGTGCAACCTGTCCGTCGCCACGTCGGAGACCTGGAAGGACAAGGGCACGGGCGACCGCAAGGAGCGGACGGAGTGGCACCGGGTGGTGATCTTCAACGAGAACCTGATCGGGGTGGCCGAACGCTTCCTGAAGAAGGGCTCCAAGGTCTATCTCGAGGGGCAGCTGGAGACGCGGAAATACACCGACCAGTCGGGTGCCGAGCGCTACACGACGGAGGTCGTGCTGCGGCAGTTCCGGGGCGAGCTGACGCTGCTGGATGGCCGGAGCGAGGGCGGTGGCGGCGGCGATTACGACCGCGGCGGCGACTATGGCGGCGACCGGGGCGGTGGGTCCGACCGTGGCGGCTACGGTGACCGGGGCGGCGACCGTGGCGGCCGTGGCAGTGGCGGCGGCCGTCCGGCCCCGGCGGACCTCGACGACGAAATCCCGTTCTGATGCGGGCGGCCAAGGCCCTGGCTGGGGCGATCCTGCTCGGGCTGCTGGGCACCGGCATCACCGCACCCCTTCCGGCCTCGGCGCAGGACCAGCTGGCCCTGGCCCAGATCATGACCGGCCGGTTCAGCTCCGCCCGTCAGGCGGGGGAGAACCCCGACTATCAGGCGGTGGAGCTGAACGTGACGCCGATCTGGGGACGGCGCGACGACGGGCCCTGGCTGTATGTCGAGCAGGCCTTCGCGGACTCGCCCGGCAAACCTTACCGCCAGCGCGTCTACCAGCTCCGCTTCGCGCCGGAACTTGCCGGCGTGGAGATGCGGGTCTTCGCGCTGCCCGACCCGGCCGCCGCGGTGGGCGCCTGGAAGGACCCGACCAAGCTGGGCCGGCTGCGCCCGGACGAGCTGCGGCGACTGGAAGGGTGCGAGGTCGTGTTCAGCCGGCGCGGCCAGTGGCTGTTCCGGGGCGCCACCCGGGGCGAGGACTGCCGGAACACCCACCGGGGTGCGGCCTACATGACCTCCGAGATGGTGGTGGAGCCCGCGATGACCCGCATCTGGGATCGTGGCTACGACGCCGACCGCCGGCAGGTCTGGGGCCCGAAGGACGGCAGCTACCAGTTCGACAAGGTGGCCATCGGCGCCGTGCCGGTGGAGACGCCGCGCTGACCCCGCCCCCGGTGTGTGGGCCCAGGTGTGAGGGCGCCGGTGTGAAGGCGCCGGTGTGAAGGCGCCGGTGTGACGACGCTCACAATCCAGTCTTCCCGCGCATTGCACGCCTGCGGCCGCCGGGCTTGACCAAGCTTGCCGGTCGGGCATTCTGCCCGGCCGACAATTCCGATCCCGGATGAATTCACCATGACCACCGGAGCGCTCCCCGTCGAGCCGGCCGGTGCCCCCGCTGGCGGCGGCCTGCGCGGGCAGCTGCTGGCGCTCGTGCGTCTGGCGCTGCCCGTGATCGTCGCCCGGGCCGGGCTGATGACCATGGTGACGGTCGATACGCTGGTGGTCGGCCAGTACGGCACGCAGGATCTGGCCTATCTCGGCCTCGCGGGCGCCATCCAGGGCGCGCTGATGGGCGCCATGGTGGGACTGCTGCTGGGCACGATCGTGCTGACGGCGCAGACGGTGGGCGCCGGGCGGGAGGAGGAGGCCGGGGCGGTGTTCCACCGCTCGCTGCCCTACGCGGTGCTGGTGGGCATCGCCGGCATGGTCTTCTGCTTCTTCGGCGAGCCGCTGTTCCGCCTGCTGGGACAGGCGCCCGACCTCGCCGCCGGGGCGGGCGGTGTGATGACCGTGTACGGCTTCGGCATGGTCGGCGGGGCCCTGTTCATCACCGCCTCTTTCTTCCTGGAGGGATTGAAGCGGCCGATGGCCGGCGTGATCGCGACCATCATCGCCAACATCGTGAACGCCTTCCTGGATTGGGTGCTCGTGTTCGGAAAGTTCGGCTTCCCGGAGATGGGGGCCGAGGGCTCCGCCTGGGCGACCACGATCATCCGCTGGGCCATGGGGCTTGGCCTCATCGCGTACATCTGGTGGCTGCCGGAGGCGGAGCGGTTCGGCATCCGCCGCCGCACGCGCAAGCTCTGGTCCAGCGGGCGGGAGCAGCGGCGCCTCGGCTACGCGGCGGGCCTCAGCAACGGGATGGAGGCGGGCGCCTTCTCAGCACTCACCGTCTTCGCCGGCTGGCTTGGCCCGCTCGCCATCGGCGCCTACACGATCGGGCTGAACCTGCTGGCGCTGCCCTTCATGGCGGCGCTGGGCTTCGCCGCCGCCACGGCCGTCCAGGTGGGGTCGGCCTATGGTGCCGGCGACCGGCTGGCCACGGCGCGGGCGGGATGGATGGGGCTGGCGGTGAATTCCGTCGTGCTGGGGCTGGTCGGGATCGGCTTCTGGCTGTTCCCGGTGACCATCGCCCACGGCTTCACCCAGGATCCGGCCCTGATCGCGCTGACCGTTCCAGCGGTGGCCTTCAGCGCCTATATCCTGGTGGCCGATGGCGGGCAGGTGGTGATGGCGCAGGCGCTGCGCGGACGCAGCGACGCGTGGGTGCCCACGGCCCTGCACTTCGTCAGCTACTTCGCCGTGATGATGCCGGTGAGCTATGCGCTCGCCTTCTGGGCGGATCGGGGCGTGATGGGCCTGTTCGGGGGCATCTTCATCGCCAGCCTGGTATCGGTCAGCGTGCTGTCCGCGCGCTTCTGGTGGCTGAACCGGGGCTGAGAACAGCCCCGGCGCGCCACCCGGCGCATTCATTGTTCGCGCGCGCGGAAGATGCTAGAAATCCCTGACCATTCCCGTTGCCGGGGGATGGGCGACAAACCCTTGCCCCGGCTTGCTTTTCCTTGAACGACAGAGTTCCTCTCGGTGACATCGCAGACCCCGACTCCGTCCGACATCGCCCCCGTCACCATCGAAGAGGAGATGCGGCGCAGCTATCTCGATTACGCGATGAGCGTGATCGTCAGCCGCGCGCTCCCGGACGTGCGCGACGGGCTGAAGCCGGTGCACCGCCGCATCCTGTTCGCGATGAAGGAGGGCGGCTACGACAGCACCAAGGCCTACAAGAAATCCGCCCGCATCGTCGGCGACGTGATGGGTAAGTACCATCCGCACGGCGACAGCGCGATCTACGACGCCATGGTGCGCATGGCGCAGGACTTCTCCATGCGCCTGATGCTGATCGACGGCCAGGGCAACTACGGCTCCATGGACGGCGATCCGC
>JAJUIU010000155.1 GCA_029267445.1 Rhodospirillaceae bacterium | reverse complement strand
GACGGCGGAGCTGGTTGCGACATCGGCCAGCGGGCTGCAGGACGCCATCGAGGGGGCGCTGGCGCGGGCCGGCCGGCGGCTGGGTGCCGTCGACTGGTTCCAGGTCACCGACCTGCGCGGCACGGTGATCGACGGGCGGGTGGCGCGCTGGCAGGTCGGGCTGACGGTGGGCTACCGGAACCGGGCCGCCGCCGAACCTGTTGGCGGCACCGACACCGACTGACTGGAGAGCAGCCCCATGGCCCACCACGCATCCGATCCCGCCGCGGCGGAAAAACTCTGGGAGATGATCCGGGACAACCGGATCTGCATGATGACCACCATCGACGGCGGGCTGCTGCGCTCCCGCCCCATGTGGGCCAAGCAGGACGCCTTCAAGGGCGAGCTCTATTTCTTCACCCCCGCCTCCTCCCACAAGACGGAGGAGCTGGCGGCGGACGGGCGGGTGAACCTGTCCTACGCCGACCCGGACGACCAGGACTACGTCTCCGTCTCCGGCACGGCACGGCTGTCGGACGACCGGCGGCTGATCGGGGAGCTGTGGAACGAGGGCATGCGCACCTGGTTCCCAGAGGGCAAGGACGACCCGAACCTGCGCCTGCTGATCGTGGAGGTGGAGGCGGCGGAGTTCTGGGACAGCCCGTCCTCCACCATGGTGCACCTCTACGGCTACGCCAAGGCGGTCACCACCGGCAAACCGCCGAGCCCCGGCGACAACCGGAAGGTCAGCTTCCAGTAAGCGCCGATCCGGCGGTCGCTTGATGCGGGGGGCGGGCGCGTGTACGGTCGCGCGCCCGAACCCAGGCGGCCCATGCCCGACGACACCCCAGACAGCACCGATACGAAGGCCGGCGAGCGCATCGCCAAGCGCCTCGCCCGCGCGGGCCTGTGCTCCCGCCGCGACGCGGAGCGCTGGATCGCGGAAGGGCGCGTGTCGGTGAACGGCACGGTGCTGACCACGCCGGCGGTGGTGGTGACTCCGGGCGACCGGGTGGTGGTGGACGGCAAGGTGGTGCCCGACCCGGAGCCGACCCGCGTCTGGCGCTACCACAAGCCGGCGGGCCTCGTCACCACGGCCCGTGACGACAAGGGCCGGCCGACCGTGTTCGAGAAGCTGCCGCCCGAGCTGCCGCGCGTGGTGTCGGTCGGGCGGCTTGACCTGAATTCCGAAGGGCTGCTGCTGCTGACCAACGACGGGGAGCTGGCGCGGCATCTGGAGCTGCCGGTCACCGGATGGCTGCGGCGCTACCGGGTGCGGGTGCATGGCAGCCCCACCAACGCCATGCTGGCCAGCCTTGCCGACGGGGTCAGCATCGACGGCGTCGCCTACGGCCCGATCGAGGCCGCGCTGGACCGGCAGATCGGCAGCAACGCCTGGATCACGGTGGGCCTGCGCGAGGGCAAGAACCGCGAGGTGCGCCGGGTGATGGAGCATCTGGGCCTGCCGGTGTCGCGGCTGATCCGGCTGGCCTACGGGCCGTTCCAGCTGGGCAAGCTGGAGCCGGGAGCGGTGGAGGAGGTGCCGCGCCGCATCCTGCGCGACCAGCTGCCCGCCTTCTTCCCCAAGGAGGACAAGGCGGCCCCCGCACCTGGCGCCGTCAAGCCGGTGCGCATGCGCTACGATCGCCTGCCCAAGGGCCAGGCAGGATCCGCGCCGCCATCGGCCACGAAAGGTGCGAAGCCGGGGGGTGCGAAGTCCAAGCCGGCGAAGCCGAAGGCGCCCCGCCCCTCCGCCATCCGCGAGGAGTACGCGGAGGCCGCCCGCAAGCCGGGCAGACGGCCGGGCGGTGCGCGACCTGGGAACCGGAATGCGGATCGTCGGCGGTAGGCACCGGGGCCGGCGGCTGCTGGCGCCCACGGGCCGCGACGTGCGCCCGACCAGCGACCGCTCGCGCGAGGCCCTGTTCAACATCCTGGCGCACAGCGACTGGGGCCCGGACGGCGGATCGCCGATCGAGGGGGCCGTGGTGCTGGACGCCTTCTGCGGCACGGGTGCGCTTGGCCTGGAGGCGCTGTCACGCGGGGCGGCCCGCGCCCTGTTCCTGGACCGCAGCCGTGCCAGCCTGGACCTCGCCCGCCGCAACGCGGAGACGCTGGGCGAGGCCGCCGCCTGCCGCTTCGTGACCGGCGACGCGACCCGCCCGCCGACAGCGCCGGAGGCGTGCGGGCTGGTGTTCCTGGACCCGCCCTATGGCGAAGGGCTTGCCGACCGGGCCGTGCCGGCCCTGGCGGCGGCGGGCTGGCTGGCGCCGGGGGCGGTGGTCTGCGTGGAGGTGGGAGCGAAGGACGGGTTCGGCATGCCGGCGGGGTTCGCGGTGCTGGACGAGCGGGGGTATGGGGTGGCGCGGCTCGTCTTTTTGCGGTGGGGCGGGTGACGTTGGTGAAACACCAAGGGCACCAAGGACACCAAGGCGCCGGTGCGGGCTGATTGGGTGTAGTTCACCACGGCGGCGCTGCGGCGCTGCGGGGTTGGGCGAAAACATCAAGGGCTCCGAGGTGCCGGTGCGGACTGATGGGGTGTGGTTCACCACGGCGACGCGGCGGCGCTGCGGGAATGGGCGGAAAAGGCGGGTGATCAGGTGCGGATCAGGCGGCGGATGCCGTCGCGCAGCAGCGGGGTGTTGAAGTTCAACAGATAGCCGAGCGGCTTGTCGGCCAGCTTCATATAGGTGAGGAGCTGGGCCGCATGGACTGGCAGGAGCCTGTCCACCGCCTTGACTTCAAGGATCACCGTCTCCTCCACAACGAGGTCGAGACGCAGTGGCGTGCTGAGCGTGCGGCCTCGATAGACGATGGGGACCTGGGCCTGGCTGACGACACGGAGCTGAAGCGCCTCCAGCTCCATGATGAGGCATGTCTCGTAAACGGATTCCAGCAGGCCCGGACCCAGTTCGCGGTGGACCGCGAATGCGGCATCGAGACAGAGGTCGCCGAGACGGTCGAGGTCCATCGCCGATCGTTCGCCCTTTTCCGCAGCGCCGCCGCGACGCCGTGGTGAAACGAGGCGTCATCACCAGAAGATACACACGCAAGACGGTCAAAGGCCAGGATGTCCCACTACCTCCGGCCGAACAGGCGTTCGATGTCGGAGAGTTTCAGTTCCACGTAGGTGGGGCGGCCGTGGTTGCATTGGCCGCTGTGGGGCGTGGCCTCCATCTGGCGCAGGAGCGCGTTCATCTCCTCCGCGTTCATGGGGCGGCCGGCGCGGACGGAGCCGTGGCAGGCCATGCGGGAGCAGACCGCGTCCAGCCGTTCCTTCAGCGACGGGGCGGCGTCCAGCTCCGCCAGCTCGTCGGCCAGATCCTTCACGAGGCCGCGCACGTCGGAACGGGGACCGAGCAGGGCCGGCACCTCCCGCACCACCACGGCACCCGTGCCGAAGCCTTCAAGAACCAGCCCGAGTTCGGCCAGTTCGCCGGCGCGGGCGGCCAGACGGTCGGCGTCGGCGGGGTCCAGCTCCACCACCTCCGGGATCAGCAGGCCCTGGCGCTTCACCCCGCCGTCCAGCAGGTCGCGCTTCATGCGCTCGTACACCAGCCGCTCGTGTGCCGCGTGCTGGTCCACGATCACGATGCCG
>JAJUIU010000084.1 GCA_029267445.1 Rhodospirillaceae bacterium | reverse complement strand
GAACAAATGCGCCTCACCCCCTCGCTCCGCTCGGACCCTCTCCCGCAAAGGGAGAGGGGGAACTCGGCAACGCTTCGATCCCGAGACTGCTTGTTCACCCCGCCGGATGCCCCGGCCAGCTTGTGCGGGCGGCCCAGGATTCGAGGGATTCGGGCTGGACGCCGAGTTCGGCGTAGGCGGCGGGGTCGCGGCTCATGCCGGTGGGGTGGGCTTCCAGGTAGTTGTAGAGGTCCGCGATCTCGTCGCCCGCGGGCGGGCCGTAGACGGCGTTGAGGGCGGCGGCGAAGCCGGCCGGGGGCAGGCGGGTGTAGGTCAGCGGGCGGCCCAGGCGGCGGGACAGGATGGCCGCCACCGCCGGCCCCGTGAGGTTCTGCGGGCCGCCCACGTCGAACACGCGGCCGGTGGCGGGCGCGCGGGCGGCGGCGACGCAGAATTCACCCAGGCTGCGGTGGCTGATCCAGGCGATCGGCGCCTCGGGCACTGCGGAATAGAGCAGCAGCCCCTTGTTCAGCATGGCGTCGGCGGCCCAGGGCTGGACCAGGTTGTCCATGTAGACGGTGGGCTGGACCACGTTCACCGGGACGGGGCCGGCGAACAGGATGGACCGCATCTCCCGCAGGACGGCGGCCGTCGGCTTCTCCCAATCCTCCCAGACCACGGCGGCGGTGTTGAAGACGATCCGGCCCACGCCAGCCTTCGCGGCGGCTTCGGCGACGCGGGCGGCGAAGCGCTGGCGGGCACCGGGGCGGTGGTCGATGGGCGCGGTGACGCAGACGACGGCGGCACCGTCGAACAGGGCCTCCAGCGCGCCCGGAGCCTCCGGGTCGGCGACGGCGTGGGCGATGCCGGGGATGGGGCTGGTGGGCGGCTTGCGGCTTTGCCCCGTCACGGCGTAGCCGGCGGCCTGGAACGCGCGGGCGAGGGCGGCGGCCTGGATGCCGGTGACGGAGGTGACGACGGCCTTCGGCGCCATGGCGGTTCCCTTCCCTACATTTGTCCGGACAAGTGGCAGTCAGGCGCACTATGCCGCGCCCGCTGGCCCCACGCCAAGCCGTCCGCCATAGTCGAGGCATGCGCCGCCTGGACCCGTTGCCCGTCGAGCTTCCCACCCGCGCGCCCGCCAGGGGGCGGGAGCTGGGGCCGTGCCCGCTGTGCGGCCGGCCGATGATCGCGGGGCCGAGCGTGGAGGAGCACCATCTGGTGCCCAGGAGCCAGGGCGGGCGGGTGACGGTGCCGCTGCACCGCGTCTGCCACCGCAAGATCCACGCGGAACTGACGGAACGGGAACTGGCCCACCGCTACGCCACCGTGGAGGCGCTACGGGAGCACCCGGCCATCGCGGACTTCGTCCGCTGGGTCGCGGGCAAGCCGCCGGAGTTCACCAAGGCGACCTTCCGGCGCAAGAGCCGGGAGTAGGGCTCAGCCGGCCAGCGCCAGCAGCCGTGACTCCAGGTCGGCGTGGGCCGCGATGCCGGCGTCGTCGCCCCGCGCCTCCAGCCAGGCGGCGGTGTCGCGCACGGTCTCCGCCAGCGGGCGGCAGGCGAGGCCCAGGCCGACGGCGCGGGCGATGTCCACCGAGAGGAGATGCGCGAAGGCGGGCTCGGGATCGGCCCAGACGGCGAAGGGCAGGGGCAGGTCGCCGACCGCCGCGCGGGCGGCCGCCGTGTCGATCCAGACAGGCACGGCGCCGGTCCCGTCGGTCCAGGCGGCGACGAGCTCGGCGAGCGTGATCGGCTCCACCGGTCCGGTCGCCTGCACGATGCCGGTCCAGTCGATCTCGCAGAGCCGCAGCATGAAGGCGGCGAGGCAGCGCACGTCAATGAGCTGGACCTGCCGGTCCGGGCTGCCCACCACGGCCATCGGCCCGCCCCGCCGGGCGCGGGCGACCCAATGGCTGAAACGGGTGTAGCGGTCGTCCGGACCGACGATCAGGCCGGGGCGCACGATCATGTGGGCGGTCGGGAAGTGCCGCAGCACCGCCGCCTCGCACAGGGCCTTCAGCGGCCCGTAATTCTCCCCCGTGATCGGGGTCCCGAAGGGGACGGGGGCCGGCAGCGTGCCGGTCGGGTAATCCTCGGCGATGCCGGGGACGGCATGGTCGCGGTAAACGCTGATGGTGGAGACGAAGAGGTAGCGGCCGCCCCGCCCCTCGAGCGCCGCGCAGGACCGCTCCAGGCTGTCGGGATGGAAGCCGCAGGTGTCCAGGACGACGTCCCAGGACCGGCCCTCCACGATGGCGGGAAGGTCGGCTTCCCGGTCGCCGGTCAGGGACTCGACATCGGGGAAGAGGTCGGGCGCGCTCTGCCCCCGGTTGAAGAGGGTGAGCGTGTGGCCGGCGGCCCGCGCCGCTTCCACGAAATGCCGTCCCAGGAACCGCGTGCCACCGATGACCAGGATCCGCATGCCGCCCACCGCCTGTCAGAAGCGCCTTGGACTTGCGCCAACGGACTCACTAACGACGAAAGCCGCCCGGCGGCCCGCCAGGGCGGCCACGGGGCGGCTTCGCGATCTCGCGATCGGTCCGTTGACGGACCGGAGCGGGGCTCAGTAGCCCTCGCGCTCCAGGCGCTTGCGGAGAAGCTTGCGGGCGCGGCGCACGGCCTCAGCCTTCTCGCGGGCGCGCTTCTCCGACGGCTTCTCGTAGTTGCGGCGCAGCTTCATCTCGCGGAAGATGCCCTCGCGCTGCATCTTCTTCTTCAGCGCGCGCAGGGCCTGATCAACGTTGTTGTCACGAACCAGAACTTGCACGGGTCGTCACCACTCCGAGTTTGGGTCCGAGCCTGAGAGCGACCGGTCGTACCGGAAGGCCAAAGGCAAACAAGGGCAGACGCGGCCGCGAACGGCGCGCCTGCCCGATCCAGGGTGGGTCGTATAACATGGTCGTCGGCGCCTGTGAAGGCATTTGCTGGCGCCGCAATACGAATGGGACGGATACGAGACGCATGGCAATCCTGAAGATCGCGCGGATGGGGCATCCGGTGCTGCGCCGCCCGGCCGAACCGGTGGAGACCCCGATCCCCGCCGTGGTGAAGCAGCTGGCCACCGACATGATCGAGACGATGCTGGACGCGCCGGGCGTGGGGCTTGCCGCCCCGCAGGTGCATGTCGGCTGGCGCGTCATCGTGTTCCGGGTGCCGGCCGACCGCAGCACCGGCCAGCCGGGCGACACGGTGGTCGAGCCGCAGGTGCTGATCAATCCGGAGATCGAGCCGCTGTCGGACGAGATGGCGCTGGGTTGGGAGGGGTGCCTGTCGATCCCCGGCCTGCGGGGGGCCGTGCCGCGCTGGACCCGCATCCGCTATCGCGGCCTGGGGCTGGACGGCCAGCCGGTGGAGCGGGAGGCGACGGGGTTCCACGCCCGCGTGATCCAGCACGAGGTGGACCATCTGGACGCCGTCCTCTATCTGGACCGGATGCCGGACATGCGGCTGCTGACCTTCACCGAGGAGATGAAGTATTTCGGCACCGGATTCGGCGCCGCTCCGCCGCCCGGCGAGGGCCGCCGCGCCACCGACCCGCAGCCGTGAGGTCGCAGGCGGGCGGGGTGGTCCCGCCCCGCAGCGCGCACCACCTGTCTGACACGGATTCGAAGGCCTGGAGACACCCGATGACCGACGCCGCCGCCACGCCCGAGGGCGCCGACCCGTTCGCGACCGACGCCGAGGAGCTTGTCGCCCGGCGCGACGCGATCCTGCTGGGGATGCTGCCCGACGTGGCCTTCGACGGCTGGACCCGGACGGCCATGCTGCGCGGGGCCGAGATGGCCGCGTTCGAGAGGGAGGAGGCGCTGGCCGCCTTCCCGAACGGCATTCCGCAGGTGATCGAGCATTTCAGCAACTGGGCCGACCGGCAGATGCTGGAGCGGCTGGCGGAGGCGGACCTGGAGTCGATGAAGGTGCGCGACCGCGTCACCCTGGCCGTGCGCACGCGCCTGGAGGTCCTGGCGCCCTACAAGGAGGCGGTGCGGCGGTCGGTGGCCGTCCTCGCCATGCCGCAGACGGCCGGTCTCGGCCCCCGCATCCTCTACCGCACGGTGGACGCCATGTGGCATGCGGCCGGCGACACCGCGACCGACTACAACTTCTACACCAAGCGGGCGCTGCTGGCGGGGGTCCAGACCTCCACGACGCTCTACTGGCTGGAGGACCGGTCGGAGGGCAACGAGCGGACCTGGGAGTTCCTGGACCGCCGCATCGCCGACGTGATGCGGATCGGCCGGGGCATCGGCCAGCTGAAGGACGCGGGCGGGCTGCTGGAGCGGTTCCCGTCGCCCGTCCGCTTCATGCGCCACCTGCGCCGCCCCACCTCGTGACCGTCGGAAGCGGCGGGATGGACGCGCGCCCCGCCGCGCCCTACCTTTCAGGGTATGCATCACCTGGGCGGGGGAGGCGATGTCCGATACATCCGGGCGGGACGGCCAGACTGTCCAGCAGGGCGAAACGGCGGTGCGCTTCGTCGAGGAGTCCACGGACCTCGGCTGGAACGCGCTCCGGACCCTGCGCGACCTGATCGTCCGTCCCAAGGCGGTCCTTGAGGCTTACGAGACGATGGGGCCCTCCGCCGGGGGGCGCTACGCCCAGGCCGTGCGCCTGTTCATGTCGCTCAACGGCGTGTCCATGGTGCTGTTCTTCTTCTTCGGCGGCATGGCGGAGATGCTGCGGCAGGCGATTCCGCCGGAGGAGATCGCCGCGCTCGCCGGGAAGGCCGGCAAGAGCGTCGACCTGTTCGTCGCCGATTTCGACCAGTGGGCGTCCCTGGTGCTGGTTCCGGTCGTGGCGGCCGCTCTTGCGGCGGTCACGCTGCCGTTCCTGAAGCTGTGGTCCGGCCGGAGCTGGCCGGTGACGATCAGCACCGGCTTCTCGCTGCTGACCGCCTGGACGATCCCGGTCCTGCTGCTGTCGCCGATCATCTATCTCGACAGCACCTCTCCAATAGGAACCATCCTGATTTCTGTGCTGTTCGCGGTGACGTTCCTGCGCCTGGGCGGCGGACGCTGGTTCCAGGGGCCGGTGGGGGCCGTGGGCAAGACGGCGCTGCTCCTGGTCGTCCAGTTCGCCGCCATGGTGGGCGCCAACATGATCATCTGGGGCATCGGGATGGCCGGAGCCTTGCTCTGATCCCCAAGCCACCAAGGGAATGGGGTGCCGTCGCGCGTCAAGGGCCGGCGGCGTCGTCCAAGTCCGTCAGCGGCTTGACCAGCCGGATCGTCTCCGGCCGGTAACCGCGCCCCTGATAGAAGGCGAGGCCCCGCGCGTTGCTGGCGAAGGCGTCGAGGGCGAGGAAACGCAGCCCGGTGGTGCTGGCCCAGTCCTCCGCCGCGGCCATGAGCCGGGCGGCGACGCCGCGCCCCTCCGCCGCCGGTGTGACGGCCAGCAGCGACACATAGCCCACCTGACCCTCGCCGAACGGATCGTCCTGCGGTTCGGCGTGGACGAAGCCGAGGCCGTTCCCGCGCTCGTCCTCCGCGACCAGGGTGACAGCACCGGCCGGGGGACGGTCGAAGGCGGCGGTCATGAAGCCGCGCTGGAAGCGCATCACCTCGTCCGGAGTGCGGCCGGGCGGGTCGGCCACGCCCGCCAGCCGCTCCGTCAGGCTGTCCATGAAGGCCCGGTCCGCAGCGGTCGCGGCCCGGATGCGGATCGGAGCGCCTGTCCCGGCCGAGTCGGGCATGGTCACACCTCCGGCAGGCTGACGGCGAGCACGCCCAGCATGCCGATCAGCAGGACGAAAGCGTAGGACCAGCCGAGCAGCAGCCACTTGATCGTCGTCCGGATCGCACCCTGGGCGTAGGCCGTCTTCAGCGCGATCCAGACATAGCCTGCGACGATGGCGGCGAGCCATTGGGTGCCGTCCGGTGTCTCCAGCACGTTCAGACCGCCGACTTCCCGGATCAGGACGATGCCGGTGAAGACGACGAACAGGAAGGCGTGGACGTGGAGCGCGAAGGCCAGATGGTCCACGAAGAAGAGCCGACGGCGCCAGTAGAGGACGGAGAGCAGTACGGCGTAGAGCGGCATCAGGACGAACATCATCTTGGCGATGTTGTCGCCCAGCACCTTGTTCAGGGACTCCGGGTGGTCGAGGCTGGTGGCGATCCCGCGCAGGAACCGCTTCTCCCAGTCGTCGCCGATCAGGTTGCGGAGGACCGATTCACCCTCCCCGAACTCGATCGTGCCCTTGAACCCGTTGGGCATGTCCGCTGGCGCTTCGGGCGCTGTCTCGGGCGGGGCCGTGGGTGCGGCTTCGGCGGCCGGCGCCGCCGGCACGCCCGGAACGACGCCGAGCTGCGCCAGGGCGAGGTCGCTGGCCCTGACCTGCGGGCGCCAATCGTCCAGATCGATGAAGAAGCGCAGTCGGACGGTGGTGCCGGGCGGGAGGATGAAGCTTTCGTCGCCCAGGCTGATCTCCGCCGGGGCCTGGGCGCGGACATACTCCTCCGTCCGGCGGGCGATCTCCTTCAGCTCCTCCGGATCGCCGCCACGGGCCACGGCCGCCTGGGTCGCCTCCTCGATCGCGGTGGAGAAGGCGGCCTGATCCTCCGGCCCCTGGCGGACCAGCTCGATCACCAGCAGCGCCACGTTGGCGAAGGACAGCGTGATGAAGAAGAAGAGGGAGCTGAAAAGGTAGAGCCGCAGCGGCGGGACATAGCGCGTCCGGCGGCCCAGCATGTAATCCCGCGTCATCCGGCCCGGCTGGAACAGCAGCGAGGCGAGCGTGCGCAGCACTCGGCTGTCGAAATGCAGGAAGTCCTGGAGCGCGTCGCCCACCACCTTGAGGATGGACTTGCTGCGGTCGTTCACCGATTGGCCGCAGCTGGCGCAGAAGGTGCCGCCCAGGCCGGCCCCGCAGTTGCGGCAGGTCTCCCCCATCGCCGCCGCGACGCTTTCCACCGCCGCCACGCTCGCCAGGGTCTCGATCGCGTCCGACTGGCTCACCTTGGCCGCCCCTCGCCGTCCTATCGACAGGATAGCAGGGGCAGGCGGTGCCGCAAGCGGCCGGGGAAAAGCTAGCCCTTGGCCTCCAGGATCGCCTGCTTCAGCAAGGGGAGGCGGTCGTTCCCGAACACCATCTCGGTCCCGCCATCGGGACGACGGACGACGAAGCTGGGCACGCCGAAGCAGCCCGCCTCGATGGCGGCGGCGATCCGCTCCTGGTGCAGGCGCTCGGTCTCCGGATCGTCCAGCGTGGGCTTGAACAGGTGCGGCTCGATGCCCGCCACCTCATGCGCCAGGCGGACGCACAGCGCGTCGTCGGCGGGCGACGTCCCATCCACGAAGATCGCCTTCATCAGGGCCCGCGCGAAGACCTGGCCGGCGTCGAACCGGCGTGCGGCCACACAGGCCAGCGCCAGACGGCGGCCGTCCGGGATGGTCACATCGGCGTAATGCCGGTAGGGCACGTTGTAGAGCCGGGCCCAGCGCGCGAGATCGGTGCGCCGGTATTCGGGCTGGAACTGGCCGGAATGGGGTGTCGCCTTGGACGGGTCGTATCCCGCCTTCTCGATCAGCACGCGGCCGGACACGGGGTACCAGTCCACACGGCAGCCCGTCTCGATCTGCAGCGGCAGCATCTGGGTCGAGGCCAGATAGGCGTAGGGGCTGGCCGGGCTGAAATAGAAATCGACGGTGACGGGGGCGGGCATGGTCTGAACCCTGACGGACATCGGTCGGGCCAGGGTTGCCAGGGTTGCGCGTCCGACGCAAGCGCCGGAGCGCGGGGGCGGAGCGGGGCCTCAGCCGGTCAGACGATGCCCTCGATGCCCAGCAGCGGCAGCAGCAGGCTGACCACCCAGAGGCCGCCCGCGAGCATGGCCGTCACCTCGGCGTGGCGGCGGTAGCAGTCGCGCAGGATGCGGCCGACCGTGCGCTGGGCAGCCTCGTCCGGCAGGCCCAGGCGCCCGTCCAGCATGATGTAGACCTCCGTCGCCCGGTAGGGCCGGTGGGGCGCGTTCCAAGCCTTCCAGGCCATGACGCAGGCGGCGAGCGCCAGCAGGATGGCCCCGGCCTTGGCCGCGAGCGGCGGATCGAAGGCGAGTCCCGCCATCACGCTGAAGGTTCCCAGCGTCGCGAAACCCAGGCCGCGCCGGATGGAAACCTCGGCGCACTGGCGGATGCGGTCCATCGGGTAACGCGCTCCCCGACCGTTGCGTGACGAGACTACAACGGTCCGGACGGCGAATCGATATGGTGGACGATGAAGTTTTCAGGCGCCCAGCATCGGCGCCAGGGCCGGCAGGCTGAGCAGCAGGGCGCAGACGAGCCAGACGCCGACCGATGCGCTGTTGGATTCCTTCAGTCCGGCGATCCGCTCGTAGATGGCGGCACCGACGGCGCTTACCAGCAGCGTGGCGGTCGAGACGATCAGGCTGGACAGGAACAGGATGAAGTTCCCGGTGGCCGGCACGACCAGCGTGGGGAACCAGGCCGGCCACAGCACCGCCACGGTGAACAGGGCCGGGCTGAACATGCCGTTGGCGATGCAGACGACGACGGTGGCGACGAGCAGCGTGTTGCGGTCCATGGCGGCGCCCTCACTGCGGGGTCACGGGCTGGAGCGTGGGCGCCCAGCCGTTGCCGATCATGACGACGTTGAAGGCGACGCGGGCGGCCATGATCCAGAAGGCGGCCACCAGCGGCAGCAGGCCGTAGGGCACGGCCCAGGGCGTGATCGGCCGCACGGTGGCGAGCGACCATTCGGTCACGATCTTGAAGCCGCGCCAGATGTAGTTCGGCCAGTCGTGCGGCACGAACAGGCTGAACAGGAACCGGCCGAACAGGGTGTAGAAGACGGCCGCCATCAGGTAGTTCGGGATGTGGAAGTACCAGTGGCTCCAGAACGGAATCGTCGCTTCCATGCCCCCCTCGGCCCCTGCGTTTGCGGATCTCGCGGCCGCGCCAATGTGGTAGCGATCCGACGCGGCGGCTTCAAGGCCGACGGCGCCATGCGCCGAAAAAGCGCGCACTCGTCGGGTGCCGCGAAAAGAAAAGGGGAGGAGGGTCGCCCCTCCTCCCCCGGAACGCTTGCGCGTGGGGCGATCAGTGCGCGATCGCCGCCCCGCCTTCCTTGTCCATCATCTCACCACCGCCGGGGACCCGGAGCTGGTCGATGAAGTCCTGCATCTCCTGGCTGGGAGCCTTCGTCAGCAGGCTGACGACGATCATCACCACGAACGAGGCCGGGATGCCGAACAGGCCGCACGACAGGTTCGCCACCGAGAACCAGCCCACATTGTTGATGAGGCGGTTATGCAGGGCGAGTTCGGCCTTCGCGATGGCCGCCGCGTCACCCGAGGCGACCGCAGCCGCAACCGCGTCGCGCAGCTGCTGCAGGGCTTCCGGGGTGATCACCGGCTTGCCGGCGGCGTTCAGGTTCACCGTCATGCCCATGCTGTCGAGGCCGAACTCCGGGAAGTACCGGCTGACCAGCAGGTAGGTCATGCAGAGACCGAAGCCGACGATCATGCCCGCGATGGCACCCGGCGTGTTACAGCGCTTCCAAAGCACGCCAAGGACCAGGGCCGCGAACAGGCCGGAGGCGGCGAGGCTGAACGCCCACGCGACCAGCGGCAGGATCGTGCCCGGATCGAGGTTGACCGTCACCCAGGCGGCCAGGATCGCGGTCAGGACCAGCAGGACGCGGGCCACGATCAGACGCTGCTTGGTGGAGGCCTTCGGGTCGATGATGCGGTAGTAGATGTCGTGGCTGAGGCCGTTCGCCATGGCGAGCAGCAGGCCATCGGCCGTGCTGAGCGCCGCAGCGAAACCACCCGCCGCGACGAGGCCGGCGATGACGTAGGGCAGGCCGGCGATTTCCGGCGTGGCCATCACGACAGCGTCGGGCGCGATGCGGAAGTTGGCGAAGTTCAGCACCTCGACCTTGCCCTGGCAGGCCGCGAACAGGGCCTCGGGCGTGGCGGACGTGGCGCCGCAGATGGTGACCAGGCCAAGCTTGCCGTAGCTGTAGATCCAGCCCGGCAGCTGCTGCGCGGCCTCGAGCGTCGCGACGCTCTGGCCGAGGACGTGGCTGTAGACCTCCAGCTTCGCGAAGGCGGCGTAGGCCGGCGCCGTGAAGTAGAGGATGAAGATGAACAGCAGCGTCCAGCCCACGGACACGCGCGCCTCACGCACCGACGGGGTCGTGAAGAAGCGCATCAGCACGTGGGGAAGGGCGGCCGTGCCCACCATCAGGCAGAACACGAGCGCGAAGAAGTTCAGCGGGTCGCGGTTCAGGAAGGGCGTCACGTGCGAGACGGCACCCTTCAGATACTCCTGCGACTGCTCGAGCGCCGTGATCTCCTGCAGCGCCTGACCGTACATGATCTGCGGGATCGGGATGCCGGTCGACTGGGCCGACATGATGACCACGGGGATCAGGTACGCGACGATCAGCACGATGTACTGCGCCACCTGGGTCCAGGTGACGGCGCGCATGCCGCCCATCATCGAGCACACCAGGATGCCGATCAGGCCGATGTACACGGCCGTCTCGTACGGGATGCCGAGGAGGCGGGCGGAAATCTGGCCGGTGCCGACCAGCTGCGCCATCAGGTAGAAGAAGCTGACGTTGAACAGGATGATGACGCCGACGATCCGGGCCGTCTTGCCGCCGTAGCGGGAGGCCAGGAAGTCCGGCACGGTGTAGGCGCCGAACTTGCGGAGGTACGGCGCGATCAGCGTCGCCACCAGCACGTAGCCGCCGGTCCAGCCCAGGATGAAGGCGAGGCCGTCATAGCCCTGGAGGTAGAGGGTGCCCGCCATGCCGATGAAGCTGGCCGCGCTCATCCAGTCGGCGGCCGTGGCCATGCCGTTGTAGAAGGCCGGGACCTTGCGGCCCGCGACGTAGTATTCCGACACCTGCGCCGTGCGCGACATGATGCCGATGCCGGCGTACACGGCGATCGTGAAGAACACGAACAGGTAGCCGATGTACTGATCCGGAACGCCCATCTGCTCGAGAATCGCGAGCAGGATTACGAAGGACGCGAATCCACCCGTATAGAACGTGTAGACGCGCCCAAGATTGGACGTGAAATCGCCCTGCATTGGGTTGCCCCCCTTCCGAGCTTATTTGTCTTCGGCGACGCCGAACTCTTCGTCGATCTGGTTCTGGCGCTTGGCGTACCAGAAGATCAGCCAGACGAAGACGATCAGGGACCCCTGGGCCGCCATGTAGAAGCCCATCGGGAATCCGAAGATCACGATGCCGTTCAGCGCCTTGGCGAAGAAGTGGATGCCGAAGGAGAACACGAACCAGATGACCAGCGAGGTGATCATCAGGCTGCGGCTCTTCGCCCAGTGCGCAGCCGCCGTTTCCGGCGACAATGAGGATGTCGTCATTTATCTCTCCCCAGACTTTCGCCCTTCGTGAGGGCTGCCCTTGTGCCTCAGGCCGTGGTTGGTCCACGGTCGTCCACCGCGGTTCCCGGCTCTTCGCTGCAGCCCCCGCTCCCCGGCCCCGGCACCGCCCCATGGGGGCGCTTGCGGGGACGGAAACCTTGAACTTACAGTCAGATACAACCTATCACACGGACCGACCTATGCAACATCGGTTAGTTCATTAATCGTAAGGGATTAATAGCCACTATGTTCAAATGGTTATTCGGCCGCCGCCGGGTCATCGCCACCCGTGATCAGTTGGCGGCGTTCCTGGCGACCGAGGCGGCCTTCATTTCGCAGAAGTGCACCTTCGAGTACTGCCGCGCGCGGTCCGGCCTGAACTGGGACAAGCTGTTCAAGGAGGCGGCTTTCGCCGAGGCGGTGGAGGCCTCGCGCTGGCGCGGGTTCGCGGCCGTCATGTCCGACGTCGCCCTGGTGGCCGACGGGCGCATCCGCGCCCTGTCGGCGGACACGTCGGGCGCGCATGTGCCCGCCCTTTCGCGCGCCGTCGCGGAGGCGTTGGACCACTTCGACGAGGCCCGGACCCGAACCGATGTCGACTGGACGGCGGAGGCGGCCGCCATGGCGGAGCGACTGGCCCAGGCGCAGCTCGCCCCGCCGAAACGGGCCCATGAGATCGGGCTGCGGTCCGGCGCCATCGTGTTCGATTCGCTGCCGGTCCATCCGGACATCCGGGCCTACGACCGCGAGCTGGTGACCAACAACATCCGGTTCAATCTGGCGCGGGCGGCCATCACCATGGAGGAGCGGTTCGCCCCGGCGCTGGTGGACGAGATGCTGGCCGGCGCGCGATAGGGCGCGCCCGGTCTTGCACCACACGCCGCGAGCGTGCAAAGTCCGGCCGCGCGGGTCGGGCCTGTAGCTCAGTTGGTCAGAGCGGGCCGCTCATAACGGTCTGGTCGCAGGTTCAAGTCCTGCCGGGCCCACCACGCGCGCCATCCCCGTCTCCTCCATCCGGAGGCTTGGACCCGGGCCATGTCCGAGGGCTTTCGCCCTACGGCCAGCGGATCGGGCACGGTCAGCGCATGCGGACGCAAAGCCCCGTCCGCCGCGGGCGCATGGCCCAGGGCGGCGGCGGGGCCGGTCAGGATGGCCGGCTAATGGCTGAGCCGGTCGATCTCTTCCTTCACGTAGAGCTTTTCGAGTTTCAGTTCGCGCAGGGCCACGTCGTTGGGGCGGGCTCTGCCGTACTCGCGACGGATGTTCTCGTCGAGCGCGGCATGCCGCCGGCGGAGGCTCTCGACCTGGTCGTTCAGCTCCATCGTCCTCTCCCATCGCTGTTCGTGCGCTCGTGTCCGCCGGGGCCGGACGGGCGACGGGCCCGGGGGCAGTCGCGGCGACAGGGCCCAGGGCGGGGCCGCGCCGACACGCGGACCCGACACGAGACGTGTCAGTCTGCGCCCGAACGCGGGCGGGCGGTGTCCCTGATTCGCCAGGTCTCGGGCCGCCCGCCATGCGCTGGTGTCGGGTCTTGGTTAACAGGGCGGCCCGCTACCCCGAACTAGCGGGTGGAGGCGCGGCGCAGACGGGTGACGATCAGATCGAGCGACTGCAGGAAGCGCGACCGGTCCTGCTTCGAGAAGGGCGGCGGCCCGCCCAGATTGGCGGGGCCACCCTCCGCCCGGGCGATCTCCCGCAGATCCTGCATCATGGCGCGGGCGGCCAGCGCCGGCCCGATGTTGGCGTTGGTGAACTCCCGGCCGTTCGGGCCGACCACGGCCGCGCCCTTGTCCAGGCAGCGCTTGGCCAGCGGGATATCGGCCGTCACGCAGATGTCGGCGGCGCCGATCCGCTCCGCGATCCAATCGTCGGCGGCGTCGAAGCTTCCCGGCACGACAACGAGTTCGACATTGCCCTCCGCTGGGAGGCGGAGCGGCCCGTTGGTGACGAGGAAGACCTTCAGCCCGTAGCGCAGCGCCACGCGGAAGGTCTCCTCCTTCACGGGGCAGGCGTCGGCGTCGATGTGGATGTCCAGCATGGGGGAGGGATAGCGGCCGGACGCGTCGGGAGCAACCGGAACCCGGCCCACCCCCGCCGTTGCGCCGCCGGGGGAGGGTGGGTTACAACCCGCCCCGCCCACCCATCCCCGACCGCAGCCGCAGGGACAGCCGCCATGGCCAGCTATCAGTACGTCTATGTCATGAAGGGTGTGACGAAGGTCTACCCGGGCGGCAAGAAGGTCTTCGAGAACATCTGGCTGAGCTTCTACCCCGGCGCCAAGATCGGCGTGCTGGGCGTGAACGGTGCCGGTAAATCCACCCTGCTGAAGATCATGGCGGGCCTGGACAAGGACTACAACGGCGAGGCCTGGGCGGCCGACGGCGTCAAGGTCGGCTACCTGCCGCAGGAGCCGCAGCTGAACCCGGCCAAGAACGTCTGGGAGAACGTGCTGGAAGGCGTGGCGGAGACCAAGGCGCTGGTCGACCGCTTCAACGAGGTCTCCAACATGATGGCGGACCCGGACGCGGACTTCGACACGCTGATGGCCGAACAGGCCGAGCTGCAGGAGAAGATCGACGCGGCGAACGCCTGGGAGCTGGACCGGCAGGTCGAGATCGCCATGGACGCGCTGCGCTGCCCGGACGGCGACGCCCCGGTGGACAAGCTGTCGGGCGGGGAGAAGCGCCGGGTCGCGCTGTGCAAGCTGCTGCTGTCCAAGCCGGACATGCTGCTGCTGGACGAGCCGACCAACCACCTGGACGCGGAGAGCGTCGCGTGGCTGCAGCGCTTCCTTGCGGAGTATCCCGGCACCGTCGTGATGGTCACCCACGACCGCTACTTCCTGGACGCCGTCACCGGCTGGATCCTTGAGCTGGACCGGGGCCAGGGCATCCCCTACGAGGGCAACTATTCCGCCTGGCTGGAGCAGAAGCAGAAGCGGCTGGAGCAGGAGAGCCGCGAGGAGAGCGCCAAGCAGAAGTTCCTGGCGAGCGAGCTGGAATGGGTGCGCGCCAGCCCGAAGGCGCGTCAGGCGAAGTCCAAGGCCCGCATCCAGGCCTATGAGGAGATGCTGGCGAGCGCCAACCAGCGCGAGAGCGTGACGGAGGCGAAGATCGTCATCCCCACGCCGCCGCGCCTGGGCAACCTGGTGATCGAGGCGGAGAACCTGAAGAAGGGCTTCGGCGACCGGCTGCTGATCGACGAGCTGTCCTTCCGCCTGCCGCCGGGCGGCATCGTCGGCGTCATCGGCCCGAACGGCGCCGGCAAGACCACCCTTTTCCGGATGATCACCGGGAACGAGACGCCGGACGGCGGCGCCTTCCGCGTCGGCGACACGGTGGTGCTGGGCTATGTCGACCAGAGCCGCGACAGCCTGAACGACAAGAAGACGGTCTGGGAGGAGATCAGCGACGGGCTGGACGTGATCGAGCTGGGCAAGAAGTCCATGCCGAGCCGCGCCTATGTCAGCGCCTTCAACTTCCGCGGACCCGACCAGCAGAAGAAGGTCGGCCTGCTGTCGGGCGGCGAGCGCAACCGGGTGCACATCGCCAAGATGCTGAAGAGCGGTGCGAACGTGCTGCTGCTGGACGAGCCGACGAACGACCTGGACGTGGAGACGCTGCGGGCGCTGGAGGAGGCGCTGGTGAACTTCCCGGGCTGCGCCGTGGTGATCAGCCACGACCGCTGGTTCCTGGACCGCATCGCCACCCACATCCTGGCCTTCGAGGGCGACAGCCAGGTGGTCTGGTTCGAGGGCAACTACGCCGACTACGAGGCCGACCGGAAGCGCCGCCTGGGTGCGGAGGCCGACCAGCCGCACCGGATCAAGTACAAGCCGCTGATCAGAGGCTAATGGCGTTTACGTCTTAGGTGATATGGTTTCTCGAAATGCAACTTGATCAGGCTTGCTATAGCGCATTGGTAAGTTTATACGTAAGGGTGAAGACGAAGACTTCAGTTCGGCCAGAAAGTCACAACCAGTATAGTATGTGCCCAATGCACGGTTTTTGGAAATCCTGGTGGGCGCAATTTGTCTTGAAATAGCGGTAACAGTGCTTCCCCAACAAGCGTAGCCATGAGTCAGAGATGTATAATGACTGCGCAATGGATCAGCAAAATCGGGGCATTTTTCAGGGCCAGAGAATCTGTGATTTGGAGTGGCATTGGGACAGCCGTGGTAATTAGTATTGTTTCTGGAATTGTTGATCTGTCAAAATCCGATGAGCGATATGATTATGAATATTCGCTTTCTATTGTTGTTGAGCTGGCTCGTGAATATGGTGTTAGCAAGGGTATGATTGATCAATTTTTAGCCAATATTGAAAACAGTAATCCTCAGTTATCAACGTCTGAGCGTCTCTCGGCTGTGGCGCGGGAGCTGGTTGCACTACGGGAGGAACTTGGGATTCGGTCTGGATTTGATCCCAATTCGGTCTTCCAGGAACTTGAGTGCAGCGCCAAAATCGCAGAAGGTAGCAATTCCATCTTTATGAATATGCGTTTCCTATCGGAAACTGCTGAACTTCCAGAAATCACCAAGAAAAACCTAGATGCTTTTGTCGAAGCTATGAATGACCCTAGTATATCTGGACGAAGATTATTGATTACCTCTTTGTATGATGATGCTGAAGGATATGGTGATCCGAAAATAGTAGCTCTGAACAAAATGCTTGCAAGGCTCAGATTGAAATCAGTTTTTATTTATATAATTAATCACGAAATAGGCGTAGATTTAAACAGGCTGTACTGGTCACTTTGTCCAGCAGGAGTTTTGCCTGAAGCTTATTCGTCAATAAATTTTACTTTCCGTGCTTTGGATTGAAGTTTAACCGTTCTCCCCGACGGTGTTGCGCGTTTCGAATACTTTGCGCCATTTGGCCCGTTGCTGCATGCAGCCGGAGCGGCAGGGGACCATCCTGTTCACCGGTGCCACGGCCGCGCTGCGCGGGGGTGCCAACTTCGCCGCCTTCGCCATCGCCAAGTTCGGGCTGCGCGCCCTGTCCCAAAGCCTCGCGCGGGAGGTCGGTCCGCAGGGCGTGCATGTCGCCCACGTGATCGTCGACGGGCTGATCAAGGGCGAGCGGTCGGACGCGTTCGGCGGTGACAAGGGGCCGGACGGGCGGCTGGAGCCCGACGCCATCGCGGACGCCTACTGGACGCTGCACCGCCAGCATCGCAGCGCCTGGACCCAGGAACTTGACCTGCGGCCCTGGTCGGAGCGGTTCTGACGACCGCCGATGCCGCGAAGGTCGGCACGAGGGCAGCCACGAAGGCCGCCACGAAGTCGGTGCGGATGTGCCCCGAATAGGACATCATCCGGTCGGTGAATGACACGGCGTTGTCACCAACCGCTTCGAGACGAGGCCCATCATGTTCCGCTTCGGCCGGCTCCGCCCGGCCCTGGCAATCGCCGCCCTCCCGCTCGGTCTCGCCGCCTGCGCGGAGACCGCGCCCCAAAACGATGTCGTCTGGGGCCGTCCCGCCCCGGTCTATGTCCAGCCGCCGCTGTCCCACGCCTATTACGGCCGGCCGCCCTGGGTGCGGAACGGGGTGTGCGAGGACGACCGCTACCAGACCTCCAACAAGGGGGCGGCCCCGCCGGGCGAGGACGAGTTCGACTGCCTTCTGTTCGGTAACGGGCTGAAGGCCGGACGGGTGAAGAACGAGGGCGAGTTCGCCCGCAACGGCGTCTGCGACGACCCCAACTACATCGTCAGCACCGGACGGGCCCGGCGCGGCACGGACGAATACGACTGCAGCCGGTTCGGCCAGGGCCTGCGCGGCGTGCACCAGCGCGGCGGGCTGCCCGCATATCTGCCCTCGACCGGGCAGCCGGAGACCCGCAGCCCGGTGG
>JAJUIU010000161.1 GCA_029267445.1 Rhodospirillaceae bacterium | reverse complement strand
ATTTGATGCCTTGTTGCTGCCAGGGGGCTATTCCCCGGACCAGCTGCGCGGGGATGAACGCTTTGTCACCTTCACGCGCGATTTTGTCAACGGCGGGAACGCGCTGGAGGACGTCCAGGTGATCTTCCGGCAGGAGCCGGCGATCGACGGCGGGAAGCATTTCGGCTCCCGCATCGAGTTCGCGCCCGACGGCAACATGTTCGTGGTGCTGGGGGAGCGGTTCCAGTTCGACCCGGCCCAGGACCTGTCCTCCCACCTGGGCAAGATCGTGCGGATCGCGCCGGACGGCGGCGTGCCGCAGGACAACCCCTTCGTCGGCAAGGCGGATGCCCGGCCGGAGATCTGGTCCTACGGGCACCGCAACATGCAGGCGGCCGCCATCCACCCCGAGACCGGCGCCCTCTGGGTCGTCGATCACGGGCCGAAGGGCGGGGACGAGCTGGTGGCGCCGGAGGCCGGCCGGAACTACGGCTGGCCGGTGGTGAGCTGGGGCGACAATTACGATGACAGCAAGATCCCCGATCCGCCCACAAGGCCGGACTTCGCCGACGCCGCCTACCAGTGGACGCCGGTGATCGCACCCTCGGGCGCCACCTTCTACACGGGCGACCGTTTCGGCGGATGGCAGGGCGACCTGCTGATCGGCGGGTTGAAGGTGAAGTCGCTGGTGGTCATGGACATGTCCGGCGCCAAGCCCGAGGAGGCGGAGCGCCTGGACCTGGGCGCCCGCATCCGCGACGTGGCCCAGGGCCCGGACGGGGCCGTGTACCTGCTGACGGACGAGAGGGACGGGAAGATCCTGCGCCTCTCGCCCGCCGGGGATCAGGCCAGCGCCACCGCCGGGCGGTAGGGCACCCGGTCGCCCCGCTCGTCGGAGACGAGGTGGGCGAGCGGGGCGTCCACCCGGCCCAGCACGCGGGCACCGGCACGGGTGAGGCGGATCACCTCCGCCTCCTCGGTCACCACGGCCGCCTGCACGCCGGCGGCGCGGGCGAGCCTCGCGTGCGCCTCCAGGTGCATCTCCGTCCCGTGGACCGGGATGGCGAAGCGGGGGCGCACCAGCGCATAGAGCTGCCGCAGCTCCCCCGCACCCGGATGGCCGGAGACGTGCAGCGGATGGCCGCCCATCGTCTCCACACCCATCAGCACCTCCACGCCCTTGGCGCGGAGCTGGGAGACGACCTTGTCCACCGCCTCCTCATTGCCGGGGATCACGCGGGTGGACAGCACCACCGTGTCGCCCTTCCCGAAGGCCGGGAAGCGCCGGTCGCCACGGGCGAGCTTGGCCAGCGCCGCCTTCTCCTCCCCCTGGCCGCCGGTGCAGACCAGGGCGGTCCTGTCCCGGTCCAGCCCCTTCAGGTGGGCGGGCTCGGCCAGGAACTCCGGCACGCCGTCGAGGATGCCGAGCCTGCGCGCGATCTCCTCGTTGTTGCGCATGGACCGGCCGGCCAGCGCCACGCTGCGCCCGGCCTCCGTCGCCGCGATGGCGGCGGACGCCACGCGGGCCACGTTGGTGGCGAAGCAGCAGATGGCCACGCGGCCCTTGCGGCTGGCGAACAGCGCCCGGAAGGCGGCGCGCACCTGCGCCTCGGAGGTGGGCTCCACCTCCTTGTGGGCGTTGGTGCTGTCGCACAGCATGGCGAGCACGCCGGCGTCGCCGATCTCCCGGAACGCGTCCAGGTCGGTCGGCTGGCCGATCAGCGGCTCCGGGTCCAGCTTCCAGTCGCCGGAATGCAGGACCGTCCCCGCCGCCGTGCCGATGGCGAGCGCCACCGGCTCGGGGATGGAGTGGGTCACGCGCACCGTCCGGATGCGGAAGGGCCCGATCCTGAAGCTGTCACCCACGCCGTAGGTGTGCAGCGTGACGTCGTCGAGCGTGTCCATCTCGGCCAGGCGCCGTTCGATGGCGCCGCGCGCGAAGGGTGTGGCCCAGATTGGGCAGTCGATGGCCTGGGGCCACAGCCGGTCGATGGCGCCGATATGGTCCTCGTGCGCGTGGGTGACGACCAGGCCCAGCAGGCGGTCCCTGATGGGTGCCAGGAAGGCGGGGTCGGGGACGAGGGCGTCCACGTCGGGCAGGTCATCGCCCGCGAAGGCGATGCCCGCGTCGACCAGCAGCCAGGCGCCGTCGTGGCCGTAGAGCGTCCAGTTCATGCCGATGCGGCCGAGGCCGCCCAGCGGCACGACCAGCACCTCGCCCCGGCCCGGAACCGGCCAGCGCGCGCCGAAATCGGTATAGCGGTTGATGGGGATGATGGCGGCGTCGGGCTGCCCGGCCCCGCCGTCTGTCTGATCCGTGCCGGCCCGGAAGAGGGTGGGCACGGGGGCGGTCCCCGTGGGAGCGCCGAAATCGTCGTTTCTCATTCGTGGTCCGGAATATGGACTCCCACCCGCCGGAAAGCAAACGCGCCAGGGACAGGGGAGACCTGCATATGTGCGCGGCAAGAGGCGCAGTGCAGTACCCCTCACCCGGTTCGCTGACGCTCACCACCCCCGGATCAAGTCCGGGGCAGGCTCTCTCCCGCAGGGGGAGAGGGTTTATGGGGGCCGCGCTCGATCCTGGGGTCCCACGCCCATTTCGGCCGAATGGTGATGGTGCCAAGTTCCCCCTCTCCCCTTGCGGGAGAGGGTCCGAGCGGAGCGAGGGGGT
>JAJUIU010000123.1 GCA_029267445.1 Rhodospirillaceae bacterium | reverse complement strand
GTTCATCGCCCCCTATACCGGCGTCACCATGGGAGAGTTCTTCCGCGACACCGGCCGGCACGCCCTGATCATCTACGACGACCTGACCAAGCAGGCCTGGGCCTACCGCCAGGTGTCGCTGCTGCTGCGCCGGCCGCCGGGACGCGAGGCCTACCCGGGCGACGTGTTCTACCTGCACTCGCGGCTGCTGGAGCGCGCGGCGCGCGTCAACGAGGAGTACGTCGAGCGCTTCACGCAGGGCAAGGTCAAGGGCAGGACGGGCTCGCTCACGGCCCTGCCCGTGATCGAGACGCAGGCGGGCGACGTGTCGGCCTACATCCCGACGAACGTCATCTCCATCACCGACGGCCAGATCTTCCTGGAGACGGGCCTGTTCTACAAGGGCATCCGCCCGGCCATCAATGTCGGCCTGTCGGTCAGCCGCGTCGGCTCCGCCGCCCAGATCAAGGCGATGAAGCAGGTCGCCGGCACCATTAAGCTGGAACTGGCCCAGTACCGCGAGATGGCCGCCTTCGCCCAGTTCGCCTCGGACCTGGACGCCACCACCCAGCGCCTGCTGAACCGCGGCGCCCGCCTGACGGAGCTGCTGAAGCAGGCCCAGTTCAGCCCGATGCCGGTGGAGGAGCAGGTCGTCTCCATCTTCGCCGGCGTGCGCGGCTATCTGGACAAGGTGCCGGTGAACGAGGTCAACCGCTTCGAGGCGCGCTTCCTGGACGCCATCCGCGCCCAGGGTGCCGACATCCTGAACGCCATCCGCACCGAGAAGGCGATCGGCAAGGAGACCGAGGAGAAGCTGAAGGCCTTCCTGGAAAACTTCACGAAGACCTTCGTCTGATCCCCGCCTCGCGCGGCAAGTAAGAAAGCAGGGCCGGCATGCCGAGCTTGAAGGACATCCGAAACCGGATCGGAAGCGTGAAGTCCACGCAGAAGATCACCTCCGCCATGAAGATGGTCGCGGCGAGCAAGCTCCGCCGCGCCCAGGAGCAGGCGGAGGCCGGCCGTCCCTATGCCGACCGCATGGCGCGGATGCTCTCCTCGCTGGCGGCCAACCTGAACGACGCCGCCGGCGGCCCGCGCCTGATGGTGGGCACCGGCGACGACCGGGTGCATCTGCTCGTCGTCATCTCGTCGGACCGCGGCCTCTGCGGCGGCTTCAACGGTGCCATCGTCCGCGAGGCCAAGCGCACGATCCAGCGCCTGCTGGCCGACGGCAAGCAGGTCAAGCTGATCTGCGTGGGCCGCAAGGGCCGCGACCTGCTGCGCCGCGACTACGCCAAGTTGATCGTCCAGTCCTACGAGGAGCTGGGCAAGAAGAAGCTCTCCTTCGCCGACGCCGACAAGGTGGCGTCCAAGGTGCTGGAGATGTTCGACGCGGGCGAGTTCGACGTCGCCCACCTGCTCTACAACAAGTTCAAGTCGGCCATCGCCCAGATCCCGACGCTGCAGCAGATCGTCCCCTTCGCGCCGCCGAAGGGCGAGGGTGCGGCCGCCAGCGCCGGGCCGAAGGCGCAGTACGAGTTCGAGCCCGGCGAGGAGCAGATCCTGACCGAGCTGCTGCCGAAGAACCTGGCCATCCAGGTCTATTCGGCGCTGCTGGAAAGTGCCGCCTCCGAGCAGGGCGCGCGCATGACCGCGATGGACAACGCCACGCGCAACGCCGGCGACATGATCAAGAAGCTCACGCTCGTCTATAACCGCACGCGCCAGGCCTCGATCACCAAGGAACTGATCGAGATCATCTCCGGCGCCGAGGCGGTGTAGGCCGGCGCTCCACGAAACACACCGGAATTCAGGTCCCGAGGGAGTTCACCCCATGGCTACTGCCACCAAGCCCAGCAAGACCGCCGCCAGCAATTCGGTCGGCCGCATCACCCAGGTCCTGGGCGCCGTCGTGGACGTCCAGTTCGACGGCGAACTGCCGGCCATCCTGAACGCCGTCCACACCAAGAACGAGGGCCGCACCCTCGTGCTGGAGGTGGCGCAGCACCTGGGTGAGAACACGGTCCGCACCATCGCCATGGACTCGACCGACGGTCTGGTGCGCGGCGGCGAGGTGGTGGACACCGGCGCCCCGATCGCGGTGCCGGTCGGCCCGGGCACGCTGGGCCGCATCCTGAACGTCATCGGCGAGCCGATCGACGAGCGCGGGGCCGTCCTGTCCGACAAGGCCTACCCGATCCACCGCCCGGCCCCCTCCTTCGTGGAGCAGGCGACCGAGGCGCAGATCCTGGTCACGGGCATCAAGGTCATCGACCTGCTGGCCCCCTACCTGAAGGGCGGCAAGATCGGCCTGTTCGGCGGTGCGGGCGTCGGCAAGACCGTCACCATCCAGGAGCTGATCAACAACATCGCCAAGGGCCACGGCGGCGTGTCCGTGTTCGCCGGTGTGGGTGAGCGCACCCGCGAGGGCAACGACCTCTACCACGAGATGATCGACTCGGGCGTCATCAAGCTGGGCGAGGGCACGACCGAGGGGTCCAAGGTGGCGCTGGTCTACGGGCAGATGAACGAGCCGCCGGGTGCGCGCGCCCGCGTCGGCCTGACCGGCCTGACCATGGCGGAGTATTTCCGCGACGAGGAGGGCCAGGACGTCCTCTTCTTCGTCGACAACATCTTCCGCTTCACCCAGGCGGGTGCCGAGGTGTCGGCGCTGCTGGGCCGCATCCCGTCGGCCGTGGGTTACCAGCCCACGCTCTCCACCGACATGGGCGCCCTGCAGGAGCGCATCACCTCCACCAAGAAGGGCTCGATCACCTCGGTGCAGGCCGTCTACGTGCCCGCCGACGACCTGACCGACCCGGCCCCGGCCACCTCCTTCGCCCACCTGGACGCCACCACGGTGCTCAGCCGCTCCATCGCCGAGATGGCGATCTTCCCGGCCGTGGACCCGCTGGACTCCACCTCCCGCGCGCTCGACCCGCGCATCGTCGGCGACGAGCACTACAAGGTCGCCCGCGAGGTGCAGCGCGTGCTCCAGCAGTACAAGTCGCTGCAGGACATCATCGCCATCCTGGGCATGGACGAGCTGTCCGAGGAGGACAAGCTGGTCGTCGCCCGCGCCCGCAAGATCCAGCGCTTCCTGTCCCAGCCCTTCCACGTGGCCGAGGTGTTCACCGGCACCCCGGGCGTGTTCGTGGCGCTGGAGGACACGATCCGCAGCTTCAAGGGCATCGTCGCCGGCGAGTACGACCACCTGCCGGAGGCCGCCTTCTACATGGTCGGCACCATCGAGCAGGCCGTCGAGAAGGCCCGCAAGATGGCCGCCGAGGCCGCGTAAGGTCCGGTACCGGCGTCCCCGTGACGCCGGCGCCACTGTCTCCTCACCCTGAGCCTGTCGAAGGGCCCATGGGTGGCCGGGGGCAAAAGTTTACCCCTCTCTCCTCCGCGGGAGAGGGTGGCGAGGCGAAGCCGAGCCGGGTGAGGGGGCGACCCTCGCCGATCGACCGCGAAAGGTAGTGCGCCATGGCCGACAAGGTTGAGTTCGAGCTGGTCTCGCCGGAGAAGCTGCTGATCTCGCAGCCGGTCCGCATGGTCGTCGTGCCGGGGGCCGACGGCTATTTCGGCGTGCTGCCGGGCCATGCGCCGATGATCGTCACGGTGAAGCCGGGCGTGATCGACGTCTATGCCGAGGACATGAACGCCGTCACCGGCCGGGTCTTTGTCGCCGGCGGCTTCGCCGAGGTGACGGACACCCGCTGCACCGTCCTGGCGGAGGAGGCGGTGGACGTCGCCGCTCTCGACCGCGCGGCGGTGGAGAAGCAGGTCGCCGACCTGTCCGAGGACCTCGCCGAGGCCAAGGGCGAGTTCGAGCGCAAGACCCTGGAGACCCGCCTCGCCGTGGCCCAGGCCAAGCTGGCGGCGGTCGGCGGCGTGCATTGACCGTCCACCGGCCGCGCGGCATTCCCGCAACGCGGCAAAGGTCATCGACAGGTCCATGCGCGGAAGCTGTTGCATCCGCGCGTTTGATGACCATTTTCTGACGCGGTCAGCGCGGTGCGCCCATGGGCGCGCCGCCGCAAGAACGAAAACGCCAGAACAGCGGTGCCGGCGATGGCTTACAAGCATTGGACGATCGAAGAGCTGCCCTGGGACCAACTCGACCCGTCCAAGGTCGATCCCGATACTCTGAAGGTCGCCAAGGCCGCCGCCCTGGTCGAATACAACGGCCACGATTACGCCGACTATCTCTGCAACGTCTTCTCCGACGACCCGGAGTTCCAGGCCGCCGCCCGCGCCTGGGCGGTGGAGGAGGTGCAGCACGGTGAGGCCCTGGGCCGCTGGGCGCAGGCCGTCGACCCATCCTGGGATTTCCAGGCCGCTGTGAGGCGCTTCCGCGAGGGCTACAAGGTCGACACCCAGGTCGACGCCTCCAAGCGCGGCTCCCGCTCGGGCGAGCTGGTCAGCCGCTGCATCGTGGAGACCGGCACCTCCAGCTACTACACCGCCCTGCTGGAAAGCACGGACGAGCCGGTGTTCAAGGCCATCTGCAAGCACATCGCCACCGACGAGCTGCGCCACTGGAAGCTCTTCTACCAGCACCTCAAGCGCTATCTGGAGAAGGAGCGGCTGGGCCGCATCGGACGCCTGCGCGTCGCCCTGTCCCGCATCGACGAGACGGAGGACGACGAGCTGGCCTACGCCTACTACGCGGCCAACCACGCCGACGTGCCCTACGACCGGCTGACGTACTTCCAGGCTTACACGAAGCGCGCCTACAGCTACTACCGCCGCCACCACCTGGACCGCATGGTCTCCATGGTGTTCAAGGCCAGCGGCCTGCCCCCCCACGGCTGGCTGCACGATGCCGCCGCCGCCTACGCCTTCAAGCGCATGCGCCGCAAGGCCGAGGACCTCGCCCACGCGGCGTGAGGGCACCCGCACGCGTCCTCCCCCTTCGACAAGCTCAGGGTGAGGTCGAATGGGGCAGGCGAGTACCAATCAAGTGCCCTGTCGTTCGAGTAGCCCTCACCCTGAGCCTGTCGAAGGGCGAGGGCGGCCGCACCCCCCTTAGGTCGCATGAAGGCGAAGCCGCAATGCGACACCCCCCGCGGGGCGCCCTCAGATCATCCCCCGGAACTCGTCCACCACGGCCTGATAGATCGCGCGCTTGAACGGCACGATCAGGCGGATCAGGTCGTCCACCGGCACCCATTGCCAGGCGTCGAACTCAGGCTCCCCGGCGTTCAGGTCGATGTCGGCGTCGGTGCCCGTGAAGCGGGCCAGCACCCATTTCTGCTCCTGGCCCCGGAAGCGCCCGCCCCAGACCTTGCCCAGCAGGTGCGGCGGCAGGTCGTAGCGGTGCCAGTCCGCACTCTCCGCCAGCACCAGGGCCTTGTCGGTGCCGATCTCCTCCTTCAGCTCGCGCAGTGCGGCCGCGCGCGGCGCCTCGCCGGGATCGATGCCGCCCTGGGGCATCTGCCAGGCGTCGGCCGTGTCCAGCCGCCGCCCGACGAACACCCCGCCCCGGTCGTTCACCAGCATGACGCCGACACAGGGGCGGTAGGGCAGCTGTTCGGGGTCGATCTTCATGGGATGGGCTCTGGGCGCGGCGCGACGGTCATGATGCCGGAGCGCCGGGGCGGACGCCATCTTTCGGATGGCCCGTCCACCATCGGCGCGTCGCCGGCATGTGCGCGCAAGGATCGCAGGTTTCAAGCCCGGACGGGGCGGAATCGGCGCGCGGGGGAGGGGCGGCCTGCTGCGGGTGGCAGGGGATGGGCGTCGGGCCGTCCTACAGTCACCCCGGCACCAGGGCCGCCGCCATCCGGCGCAGGGGGGCAAGCGTGGCGTCCAGGCCGGCGCCTTCGTCCAGGGTGGCGCCGGTGGTCAGCCCGTCCACCAGGGCCAGGATCAGCCCGGCCAGGGCGTCGGCGGCACACCCGCCGTCGATCCGCCCGGCCCGCTGGTGTGCGGCCACCGCCTCCCCCAGGGTGCCGCGCAGGGTGGCGATGTCGTCGCGCACCAGGGCGCGCACCTCCGGGTCGCGGAAGCTTTCCGCCCAGATCTCCGCCGTCAGTGGCAGGTAGCCCGGCTGGGTCCACTCGCGCACCAGATCGGCCACCAGCCGGGGCAGGTCGGCCAGCGGGTCCGCCGCCGCCGCGAAGGCCGCGATGCGGTCCAATGCAGCGCGGCGGGACCGTTCCGCCACCGCCACGATGATCGCGTGCTTGCCTGGGAAATAGCGGTACAGCAGCCCCATGCTGATGCCGGCGGCACGGGCGATGTCCTGCACGCTGGTCCGGTGGAACCCCTTGTCCAGAAAGCAGGCGGTGGCCGCCTCGACGATCCCGTCGGTGCGGCGGCGCTGAAGGTCGATGTCGGGTCTGCGCATGGCGGCAGTGTATTCGATGAATGAGCGCTCGGTAAATTCATTTTGCGTCCGGGCCGGGGCCGTATTATAAAGCGAGCGCTCGTTCATTTTATGGAGCGTCCCA
The DNA here is from genome assembly GCA_029267445.1 of Rhodospirillaceae bacterium. Lineage (GTDB taxonomy): Bacteria > Pseudomonadota > Alphaproteobacteria > Azospirillales > Azospirillaceae > JAJUIU01. Next base: position 1,470 of record JAJUIU010000123.1, on the reverse strand, counting down.
TGCCGTCCTCCCCGGCCGATGTCCTGCTTCTCCTCGGTGGCGTGCTGTCCGCCGCCTTCGTCCTGTTCCTGCCGTTTGAGCTGTGGCGCCTGCGCCGCCAGGGCCGCCTCACCTGGGCCTATGTGCGGGAGATGCTGGCCAGCGCCAGCCCGCTCATCCCCACCCTGCTGGTCAGCGGTGCCGTCATGGCCTTCATCGGCGGGCTCTATGCCGGGGCCGCCGCCCTGGCGCCCTGGTCCATCCCCACCGGGGTGGGCGCGGCACTGGCCTGCCTCGTCCTGGTCGATTTCCTCTATTACTGGGACCATCGCTGCGGCCACCGGATCGCGCTGCTCTGGGCCGCGTCGCATTCGGTGCACCACAGCTCGCAGCAGTTCGACCAGACCACCGGCTTCCGCATCTCGTTCCTGGATGGCTTCATCTCGCCCTGGTTCTACCTGCCGGCGGTGCTGATCGGGTTCGATCCGCTGCTGGTGCTGGCCTGCTTCGCCGTCATCCTGGGCTACCAGCAGTGGTTGCACACGGAGACGATCGGCCGGCTCGGCTGGCTGGACCGCTGGTTCAACACGCCGTCGAACCACCGGGTGCATCACGGGGTGCAGGACGCCTATCTGGACCGCAACTACGGCGCCATCCTGATGGTGTGGGACCGGCTGTTCGGCACCTACGCTGTCGAAGGCACGGTGGAGGGGGAGGCGCCGCGTTACGGCCTCGTCCATCCCATCGGCGGCAGCAACCCGATCCTGGTGCACACCGCCGGGCTGATCCAGCTCGCCCGCGCCCTGCGCCCCGTGCGGGGCGTGTGGCGGCGGGTCGCCCTGCTGTTCCAGCCGCCGGGCGCCCCCGCCGATTCCGCGACGCCCTGACCAGCGGACCCTCCCCATGCCCCGCAGCGCCCTGCCGCTCTACGGTTCCATCGCCACCACCGGTCTGTCCACGGCCGCAGCCGGCCTCGTCGGCATCGCCATTCCCTGGTCGCTGATCGCCGGCGGGGCGGGGGCCACGCCGGCTGGGCTGGCCGCCTTCGCCGTGCAGCTGCCGGTGGCCCTGGGCATGCTGGCCGGCGGCGCCCTGGTGGACCGGTTCGGGGCGTGGCGGGTCCTCACCCTGTCGAACGGAGCGGCGGTGCTGCTGCTGGCCGCCGCCGCGCTGGCGGTCGGGGCGCTGCCCTTCGCGGTGACGGTGGCGCTGCTGGGGCTTGCCAACCTGCTGGCCACCCCCGGCACCGTGGCGCAGGACGCCCGCGTGCCGGAACTGGCGCGGCTGGCCGGCACCAGCCTGGAGCGGGCGAACGGCCTGCGCGACATCGTCGGCCATCTGGGCACGGTGGGCGGGCCGGCGGCCGGCGTCCTGCTGGTGGACGCGGTGGGGCTCGCGGGCGCGCGCTCGCCGTGGCGGCGGCCCTGTCGCTCGCCATCCTGGTGGCCGATGCGGCCCTGTTCCCCCGCTTCCGGCCACGCCGCCGCCGCC
>JAJUIU010000057.1 GCA_029267445.1 Rhodospirillaceae bacterium | reverse complement strand
GGTGTCGCCGTCGCCATCCTGCCGCTGGAGGGCGGGGCCGCGCCGCTGGCGACCACCGTCACGGCGGGCGCGCCGGCCGACTGGCTGGAGCGGCTGCGGGCGACGACGGCGGCGCTGACGCGGGACGGCGGCCGGGTCCGCGGCATGCCCGACGGACGGCACATCGTGGCGCTGGCGCCGGTGGCCGACGATCTGCGCTTCCCCTACACGGTGGCGCTGCTGTTCCCCACGGACGCGATCATCGGCCCGGCCGAGCGGCAGCTGCAACGCAGCCTCGCCCTGCTGGCGGCGGTGGCGGCCATCCTGTCCGTGATCGCGGTCTATGCCCTGAAGCTCAGGCGGGAGGTGCGGGCGCGCCGGGCGGCGGAGGCCGAGCTGACCGCCGCCAACCGCGACCTGGAGCTGGCCCGCGACGAGGCGGAGGCGGCCACGCGGGCCAAATCCAGCTTCCTCGCCATGATGAGCCACGAGATCCGCACGCCGATGAACGGCGTGATGGCGATGGCGGAGATGCTGGACCAGACCGACCTGTCGGACGACCAGCGCGACATGTCGGGCGTGATCCGGGGATCGGCGGCGGCCCTGCTGACCATCATCAACGACATCCTGGACTTCTCCAAGATCGAGGCCGGGAAGCTGGACATCGAGGCGATCCCGTTCGACCCGCTGGACCTGATGGAGGCGGTGGGCGAACTGCTGGCGCCGAAGGCGGAGGAGAAGGGCATCGTCCTGACCCTGGAGCCGGGAACCGCCCTTCCCGGCGCGCTGGTCGGCGATCCGACGCGCCTGCGGCAGGTGCTGCTGAACCTGGGCGGCAACGCCGTGAAGTTCACCGACGAGGGCGCGGTGACGATCCGCGCCCTGCCCCTGCCCCCGCGCGAGGACGGCACGCCCGTCTGGCGCTTCGAGGTGGTGGACACCGGCATCGGCCTGACCAGGGAACAGCAGGGGCGGCTGTTCCAGGCCTTCCAGCAGGCCGACACCTCCACCACGCGGAAGTTCGGGGGTACCGGCCTCGGCCTCGTCATCTGCCAGCGGCTGATCGAGATGATGGGCGGGCGGATCGGCGTCACCTCCGCACTGGGCGACGGGTCCACCTTCTGGTTCGAGGTGCCGCTGCCGGTGGACAAGGCGGAGCCGCGACGCCCCGCCTTCGCGGTGGAGGGGCTGTCGGTGCTGGCCGTGGACGTGCCGGAGCGGCGGGAGAAGGCGCTGTCCGACCATCTGGCCGCCGCCGGCATCGCCGAGGCGACCTTCCTGCCGGCCGAACTGGTCACACCCGAGCGGCTGGCGGAGATGAAGCCCACGCTGGTGCTGGTGAATGTGGAGGGCGACGGGGACAACGCCTTCGTGCTGCACCAGACGGTGGGGCGGAAGGCGCTGGGGTCGGAATGGGCGCTGGTCTGCCCCCGGCGGCTGGCCTCCACCATCAATGCGGCGGAGGCGGAGGGGTTCTTCGCCCGGATGACGCACCCGCTGCGGCGGGAGCGGCTGTGGAACGTGATCGGGGCCGCCGCCGGGCGGGTGCCGCTGGACGAGCGGCGCGGGCCGGTGGGCGACGAATTCTCCGGCTGGGCGCCGCCGGACGCGGCCGAGGCGGAGGCGGCGGGTGCTTTGATCCTGGTGGCGGAGGACAACGAGACGAACCAGACCGTCATCCGCCGGGTGCTGACGGACATGGGCCTCGCCCACGACATCATGGACAACGGGCGGCTGGCGCTGGAGGCGCTGTCGGCGCGGCGCTACGGCCTGCTGCTGACCGACTTCCACATGCCGGAGATGGACGGGTTCCAGCTGACGGCCGCCGTGCGCGGGGCCGAGGCGGCGGCAGCGGCGGAGACCGGCGGGCCGCGCCTCCCCATCGTGGCGCTGACGGCGGACGCCCTGCCGGGTACCGCCCAGCGCTGCGCCGACGCGGGCATGGACGGCTATCTGACCAAGCCGATCGACCGCAAGGCGCTGGCGGCGGAGGTGGCGCGGCACCTGCCCATCGCGCTGGAGCTGCGGCGGCGGGGAACGGTGCCGCAACCGGCGGCGAAGCCCAAGGCCGCCCCGGCACGGATCGAGATCGATCCGGCCATCTTCGACCTTGCCCACTTCACCGGCACCTTCGGGGCGGTGGACGCGGCGTCGCTGGAGGTGCTGACGGGCTTCATCGGGCAGGCGGGCACGCTGTCGGCCAGGACGAAGGCCGCCCTGGAGGCCGGGGACGCCGCGGCCGCCCGCGACGCCGCGCACGCGCTGAAGGGGGCGGCGCGGTCCCTGGGTGCGGTGCGGCTGGGCCAGCTCGCCTCCGACATCCAGGACGCGGTGGACGAGGGGGAGATGGAGACCGCCGCCTTCCTGGCGGGGATGCTGGCGATGACGGTCGAGGAACTGGACGGGGCGGTGCGCCCCCTGACGGCGGGGTGAGGCGATGGCCGATTACGACTATGAGAAGCTGCGGGTGGCGCTGATCGAGGACGAGCCCTATTCGCGCCACGTCATCCGCACCATCCTGCACAATATCGGCGTGCGCTCCTTCGTCGAGGCGGAGGACGGCAAGAGCGGGCTGATGGAAGTGGCCCGGACCAAGCCCGACATCGTGTTCTGCGACGTCCACATGCAGCCGGTGAACGGGCTGAAGTTCCTGGAGGGGCTGCGGACCCTGAAAGTGAAGGACCTGGACAAGACGCCGGTCATCATGCTGACCGCCGACAGCAAGGGCGACACGGTCGCCATCGCCCGGGAACGCGCGGTGGTGGGCTATCTGGTGAAGCCGGTGAGCGTGGCGCAGGTGAAGGCCAAGCTGGACCAGGTGATCGCCGCCGACCCGAGGCTGTCGGAGCTGGTGCGGAAGTAGAAGCGCGTAATGACATTGTCGTTACGAGCCGCTATCCTGGCCGCAGACGATGGAGACGCGCATGTCCAGGACGGCAAGGCCCAGGAGCGACACGCTGAACCTGCGCATCCGCCCGGAGGAGCGCGGGCTGATCGACCGCGCCGCCGCCGCCACGGGCAAGACCCGCACGGATTTCGTCATCGACGCCGCACGCCGCGCGGCGGAGGACGCCCTGCTGGACCGCGCGCTGTTCCTGATGGACGAGGACAGCTTCGCCCGGTTCCAGGCCCGGCTGGATGAACCGCCGCGACCGAACGGACGTCTGCGGCGCACCATGACGGCCGAGTCCCCGTGGAAGGACAGCTAGACGTATCGGCCCCGGTCGTCCTTACGGCGCGTCACCGCCTGGACGGTTTCGAGTCCGGCAGCCCGCCGCTGGACGACTGGCTGCGCCGCCGCGCCTGGGCGAACCAGATCGCGGGCGCATCGCGAACCTATGTGGCCTGCGCGGGCGACCGCGTGGTCGCCTACTACGCCCTGGCGTCGGGTGGCCTCGCCGCGAGCACGGCCACCGGGCGGTTCCGGCGGAACATGCCCGATCCCATCCCGGTCGCCATCCTGGGCCGGCTCGCCGTCGACAGGACGCTGCAGGGACGCGGGTTCGGCCGGGCGCTGTTCCAGGACGCGGCACGACGGGTGATCCAGGCGGCCGACCTCGTCGGCATCCGAGGCCTGCTGGTGCATGCCATCTCGGAAGAGGCGCGGAGGTTCTATCTGGGGCTCGGGCTGGAGCCATCGCCCCTGGACCCGATGACCCTGTTCGTCACGCTGGCCGACCTGCGCGCAGCCGAGCAGGCGGCCGAAGACGACGGCGGCGCGCCATGAGAAAAGGCCCCGGGGTTTCCCCCGGGGCCTTCCGCGTTTCAGCCCGTAGGCCGGATCAGTGGGCCAGGATCAGTCGGCGTACACGCCGGCCTTCTGGATGACCGGGCGCCAGCGCTCGATCTCCGCTTTCAGGTGGGCGGCGTGGGCGGCCGGGGTGGCGCGGTCCTGCGCCACCGGGGCGGTGCCCAGCTCGGCGAAGCGGGTCTTCACGAGGTCGCTCTGCAGCGCCTTCTGGAGCGAGGCGGACAGGCGCTTGACCACCGCCTCCGGCGTGCCCTTCGGCGCGTAGACGCCGTGCCACACGGCCACGGAGACGGACGGCAGGCCGGCCTCCTTCGTGGTCGGCAGGTCGGGCAGCGAGGCGACGCGGTCCGGCGTGGTCACGGCGAAGGCCTTGATCGCCCCGCCCTTGATCTGGCCGGTGGTGTTGGTGGTCTGGTCGCACATGATGTCGACCTGACCGCCGACGAGGTCGTTCATGGCGGGGCCGGTGCCCTTGTAGGGCACGGTGGTCAGCGGGGTCTCGATCGCCTCCTGCAGCAGCATGCCGCAGAGGTGCGAGGCGGCACCCACGCCGGCGTTGGCCAGCGTCACCTTGTCCGGGTTCTTCTTCACATGCTCGACCAGACCCTTCAGGTCGTCGGCCGGGAAGTCCTTCTTGGCGACGATGGTCATCGGTACGTCGGTGACGAGGCCGACCGTGGCGAAGTCGCCCAGCGTGTCGTAGGGCAGCTTGCGGTACAGGGTGGCCGAGGTCGCCATGCCGATATGGTGCAGCAGCACGGTGTAGCCGTCGGCGTCGGCCTTGGCCACGCGGGCCGCACCCAGCGTGCCGCCGGCGCCGCCGACATTCTCGATGATCACCTGCTGCCCGAGATCGCCGCTCATCTCCTGCGCGATCAGGCGGGCGACCGTGTCGGTCGGGCCGCCGGCCGCGAAGGGCACCACCATGGTGACCGGACGGGTCGGGTAGGTCTGGGCCATGGCCGGGCCGGCGGCGAGGCCGACGGCGGTGAGGGCCACGAGAGCGATGGACTTGAAGCGCATGTTACCTCCCAGGTTACTGACGGTGGTTATCGTTGACCGAAACGCTTGTTGTGAAAGGGCAATATCGTCCGGTTCCTCACTCTTGGAAAGCCTCGTCGCGTTTCCTGCGGATCGACGGCAGCAGGACGATCACGAGCAGGGCGGCCGCCAGCAGCAGGAGACCCAGGCTGATGGGGCGTTCCAGGAACGTCATGGGGTCGCCACGGCTGATCAGCATGGCGCGGCGCAGGTTCTCCTCCATCAGCGGGCCCAGCACGAAGGCCAGCAGCAGCGGCGCCAGTTCGAACCCCAGCTTCAGCAGCCCGTAGCCGACCACGCCGAACACGGCGACCATGATGACGTCCACGTAGGAGCCGTTCACCGTGTAGACGCCCACGCAGCAGAACAGCAGCACGGCCGGATAGAGCAGCCTGTAGGGCACCTTCAGCAGCCGCACCCAGACGCCGATCAGCGGCAGGTTGATGATGACCAGCATGGCGTTGCCGATCCACATGCTGGCGATCATGCCCCAGAACAGTTCCGGCCGTTCGGTCATCACATTGGGGCCGGGGATGATGCCCTGGATGGTCATGGCGCCGACCATCATCGCCATCACCGCGTTGGGCGGGATGCCCAGGGTGAGCAGGGGGATGAAGCTGGTCTGGGCGCCGGCGTTGTTGGCGCTCTCCGGCCCGGCCACGCCCTCGATCGCCCCCTTGCCGAAGCGGGACGGGTCCTTCGCCAGCTTCTTCTCCAGCGTGTAGCTGGCGTAGGGGGCGAGCACGGCGCCGTTGCCGGGCAGGATGCCGAGGATGGAGCCGATGCCCGTCCCCCGCAGCACCGGCAGGATCGAGGCCTTGATGTCGGCCAGCGTCGGCATCAGGCCGGTGATCGGCTTGTCCAGCACGCCGCGCTGTTCGGGGTTTTCCAGGTTGCGCAGGATCTCCGCCACCCCGAACAGGCCGACGGCCAGGGTGGTGAAGTTGATCCCGTCGGCGAACTGGGCGATGTCGAAGGTGAGGCGGGGTGCGCCCGTCTCGATGTCCGATCCCACCGTGCCCAGCAGCAGGCCGACGAAGATCATCGCCACGGCCTTCAGGATGGAGCTGGAGGCCAGCACCGTGGCGCCGACGAGGCCGAACACCATCAGGGCGAAGTATTCCGCCGGGCCGAAGGCCTGGGCGATGCCGACCAGCAGCGGCCCCAGGAGCGCCACCAGGAAGGTGGCGACGGAGCCCGCGAAGAAGCTGCCCAGGGCGGCCATGGCGAGGGCGGGACCCGCCCTGCCCTGGCGCGCCATCTGGTGGCCGTCCAGCGTGGTCACCACGGCCGACGTCTCCCCCGGCATGTTGACCAGGATGGCCGTGGTGGAGCCGCCGTACTGGGCGCCGTAATAGATGCCCGCCAGCATGATCAGGGCGCCCAGCGGGTCGAGCGAGAAGGTGATGGGCAGCAGGATGGCGATGGTGGCGATCGGGCCCAGCCCCGGCAGCACGCCGATCAGCGTGCCGACCAGCGCGCCGATGAAGCACAGCGCCACGTTCAGAGGCGTCAGCGCGGCCCCGAAGCCCATGGCCAGGTTGTCGAAGATATCCATCTCAGAGCCTCGGCCAGATCGGCAGCGGCAGGCCGAGCAGGATGGGGAACAGCACGGCCGCGAAGGCCACCACGCAGCTGCCGAAGATCACGGTGCCGCGCCAGTGGAAGTCGGGCGCGGCCAGCGAGGCGATCAGGAACAGGCCGGCCCCGGCGGCGACCAGCCCCAGGCCCCGGATGGTGAGCGCGAACCAGATGATGCCGGCCATCACGGGCAGGATGCGCCGGAAACTCCAGCGCTGCAGGCGGGGCCCGTCGGCGCGCAGACCGCCGAACGCGATGATGGCGCCGAACAGCGCGATCAGGCCGGACAGGAGTGTCGGGAAGTATCCCGGCCCCATGCGGGCGGCGCGGCCGTAGGGAAGCTCCATCGCCTGGCTGTAGGCGATCGCGGCGAGGACGATCAGCGCCAGACCGCCCGCGACGTCCTGCGGGCTACGGACGCGCATCCGCCCGCACCGTCCCGGCCGCCGTCGTCGAAGGGATTACCCCCATCGCCCGCGTCCTCCCCATTGTGCGCCATCGTCGGCGCTTGTTATGAACGGTCGACGAGACCTTGTACTCCGGCTTTTAGCCCAGCGGGGCACCGGCCGCAACGACCGAACCGCAGCGGCCCGCAGGCCGGATGGTTCCTTTCGGATCGACCCGGCCATGCGCAATCGTCTTGCGTCGATGGCCGGGCCGGGTGGTATTTCGTCAGGCACTGGGGCCCAAACGCGCGAACCGGACGACAGGCGGAGATCAGGACCATGGAGAAGTTCACGCAGCTCACCGGCGTGGCCGCGCCGCTGCGGATCATGAATGTCGACACCGACATGATCATCCCCGCCCGGTACCTGAAGACGATCAAGCGCACCGGCCTGGGCGAAGGGCTGTTCGCCGCCATGCGGTTCGACGACCAGGGGCGCGAGCGGCCGGACTTCGTGCTGAACCGGCCCGCCTACCGCAAGGCCAGCATCCTGGTCGCGGGCGACAATTTCGGCTGCGGATCGTCGCGCGAGCACGCGCCCTGGGCGCTGCTGGACTACGGCATCCGCTGCGTCATCGCCCCCAGCTTCGCCGACATCTTCTTCAACAACTGCTTCAAGAACGGCATCCTGCCCATCCAGCTGCCGCAGGACGTCGTGGACCGGCTGATGGACGCGGCCGACAACGGCGCCAACGCGACCTTCACCGTGGACCTGCCGTCGCAGACGATCACTATGCCGGACGGGCAGACGGTCGCCTTCGAGGTGGAGCCGTTCCGCAAGGAATGCCTGCTGAACGGCTGGGACGACATCGGCCTGACGCTGCGGCAGGCGCCGGCCATCGACGCGTTCGAGGCGCGGCAGAAGGGCCAGCAGCCGTGGAACTGGGCCGGGTGAGCGACCCGACACTTTCCTTTGCCTGTGCGGCGGGATAATACTTTGCGTTAGAAAGAGTTAACACACGGGGGTATGCAAGATGTCTGTCGCTGGTTCCCTGCTTCTGCTGCCCGGTGACGGTATCGGCCCCGAGGTGATGCGGCAGGTGCGCCGGGTCATCGACTGGATGGCGCGGCGGCGCGGGATCGAGTTCGCGATCGAGGAGGGGCTGGTCGGCGGTGCGGCCATCGACGCGCAGGGAACGCCCCTCGCCGACGCGACCATGGAGAAGGCGCAGGCGGCCGACGCCGTGATCTTCGGCGCCGTGGGCGGTGCGAAGTGGGAGGGCCTGGGCTTCGACATGCGGCCGGAGGCCGGACTGCTGCGGCTGCGCAAGGAGATGGACCTGTTCGCCAACCTGCGCCCGGCCGTCGTGTTCGACGCGCTGGTGGACGCCAGCACCCTGAAGCCGGACGTGGTGCGCGGCCTGGACCTGATGATCATCCGCGAGCTGACGGGCGGGGTCTATTTCGGCGAGCCGCGCGGCATCAGCGACATCGGCAAGGGCCAGCGCCGGGGTATCAACACCCAGGTCTACACCACGGCGGAGATCCACCGGGTGGCGCGGGTGGCGTTCGAGCTGGCGCGCAAGCGGGGCAACAAGGTCTGCTCGGTCGAGAAGCACAACGTGATGGAATCGGGCCTGCTCTGGAAGGAGGAGGTCATCGCCCTGCACCAGAAGGAGTACCAGGACGTCGAGCTGAGCCACATGCTGGCCGACGCCTGCGCCATGCAGCTGGTGCGCAATCCCAGGCAGTTCGACGTGATCGTCACGGACAACCTGTTCGGCGACATGCTGTCGGACGAGGCGGCGATGCTGACGGGGTCCATCGGCATGCTGCCCAGCGCCTCGCTGGGAGCGCCCGACGCGAACGGCAAGCGCAAGGCGCTGTACGAGCCGGTGCACGGCTCCGCCCCGGACATCGCCGGGCGCGACATCGCCAACCCGATCGCCATGCTGCTGAGCTTCGGCATGGCGCTGCGCTGGTCGTTCGACCTGCACGCGGAGGCGGACCTGCTTGAGCGGGCCGTGCAGAACGTGCTGAAGACCGGCATGCGCACCGCCGACATCATGCAGCCGGGCATGGCCCGCTGCTCCACCTCGGTGATGGCGGACACCATCATGCGCGAGATGGACAAGCTGGCGGCGTGACCGTCACCGCCTGCCCTACGCCGCCCTCCCCCGAGGGGGAGAGCCTGCCCCGACTTCTTCCCTCCCCCTGAGGGGGAGGGCGGGGCCCGCCGCGCAGCGGTGGGAGGGAGAGGGGTTACGGTGGCTCCGGACCGTCTCCCGCCGTCATCGGTTCAAAGCCATTCGGATGGACCGTACCCCCTCACCCTCCCAAGCCTGACGGCTTGGGTCCCTCCCTCTCCCCCTGGGAGAGGGAAGGGGTGCCGTCACCGCCGGTCCAGCGCGGGCAGGAGCTGGCCCAGGACCCAGAGTTCCAGGGCGGCGGTGTCGGCGAGGTCGCCGGGATAGGGGTGGTCCGGGACGAAGGGGCCGCGCCGATCCTCCAGACCGGGCGCCCAGGCCTGCATGGTGGAGAAGCGGGCGTGGCCGGAGGGCAGGACGACCGCCCGCACCTCCGTATAGGGCTGGGCGGCGTTCGTGGTGCCGCCGACATGGATGGCGCCTAAACGCCGGAACTCGTCGGTGGCGATCAGGCACGAGCTGAAGCAGACATGGTCGGTGACCAGCAGCACGCGGCCGGCCATGGCGGATCGTCCGGGCGGGGCGTCCGGCGGGTCGGACACGGTGCAGCGTTCCGACAGGGAGGGCACGAAGGGCTCGCCCGTCTTCAGCGCCGCGCGCATGGCGCTCTCGGTGCGGCCAAGGGCCGTGACGCCCATGCGGCCGAGGGCGGCGGCCATGGTGGTCTGGTAGCTTTCGACGGTCTTCAGGTTGTCCGCCGACACGCGCCAGCGCGGCTCGCACGTCCCCTCCGTCGCCGGCATGCGGTCCTGGACGTAGCTCCGGCCGTGTAGCGTCTCCGCCAGCCGCGAGGTCCAGCGGGAATTGCCGCCGCCGTTGCCGCGCAGGTCGACGACGACGAAGGGCGCCTTGCGGATCTCGTCCAGCCTGTCCTCGACGGCGTCCAGCACGGCGCCCGCCTCGTCGGTCAGACCCTGGAGGCTGATCCACCAGCCCTCCCCCACCGGACGCAGGCCGAAGCCGATGGCGGCGCGGGGCACGGCGGCGCGCGTGCGGCGGGACACCTCCTCCGCCCCGATGGGCCGCCAGCTCAGAGTGAGGGTGACGGTCTTGCCGTCGGCCTCAAGCGTGCAGGCGGAGGGGTGCTGGACGAAGGGATTGCCGGTTTCCACCAGCAGGGCCGGGGATGTGGCAATGCGCTGCGCCTCAAGCCGCAGGTCGGCGGTGAAGCGGCCCATCTTCTCCCAGGCCAGCACGTCGGGCTCGCGGCCGTCGCAGGCGGTCAACACGGCGCCGACGGGCGGCAGGCCGGGCTCCCCCTCCGCCCGGTCGGCGACGACCCAGCGCCCGCCCTTCAGCGCCACCAGGAAGCCCGGCCATTGAAAGGCGCGCCGGTCCTGCACCGGCTGGGCCCGGATGTGCCCGTCGCCGAAGCCCAGCGCGTAGGCCTGGAGGACGGCGAGGTATCCGGCGAAGTTGGTGACCCGTGCTGCGCGGGCCATGCCTTCCGCATGGCCCTTGTCCAGCCAGGCCAGGAACTCCGCCTTGCCCAGCGCGGGGTGGCCGGCCGGATGGTTGTCGCGCAGCAGGTCGCGGGCGGCCGTCAGGTCGGTCTCGGCGGCCTTGCGCCAATCGACGCCGTCGGACGCGGCGGCGGGCACCGACACGGCCAGGAGCAGGACAAGGGCGAGCGCCCGGACGATCGCGGACCTTACACCCAGCGAAAGTCGCCTGATAGGTGAAGCCATTGGTTTTCACACATGCCTATCAATCTGCCTACGCATTCTTAGTCTTTCTTTGCAAGATATCGGTTCTTGCTCATCGGCGCCATTCGCTTACGCTTCACGGGCACGCGCCCACTGCTCCACTGCATAGCCTTCATGGCGAATTCCAGTTGATCTGCAAGACCCGATATTTCAACTCCATGAGCAACCAGCATGTCTGCGACTTCACCGCCAGAGACCGGCAATCTTCTTTCCCAAATAACACTGGATATCCACAAAACAAATTCCTGTTCTTTATCTTTGTATATATTTTCTCTGTAGGCGTCTAAGGCCGCAATTATTTGACGATGCAGGATCGAGTTGTCTTCTTTCGATAAGGGGAGGAGCCAGCTCGGAACCCTGTAATCCGCCTCCAACACCCACAATGATTCTCTATCTTGCAATACGGATGTGTCTTTATGAAGATGATCGAACCAGACACAAAACTTATTCTCGCCAATGTTCGGCCATTGGGATGAGTCCAGCACCTTCCCAACCAATCCAATATAGGGACCACTTAGAATCATTACATTCTGGCCGAACTCGGGAATGCGGTCGTTAACGCCATTACAGAATGGGCAATTTGAGATTCGGCCAGCATTGATGAAAGAATGCACCGAATCTACGATGCGCTTCTGGTGATCCTGAGACGAATTTTCGTTCCACATTTAGACACGCTAAACAGCTTTAGCGCGACCAAATCTAGAAGATGATGCTGAACACGTCACCAAGGAATCAATCGAGGAAATATCGGTTGAGCGGCTTCAGGTCCTTGTCAAGCTCGTACACCAGCGGGCTGCCGGTCGGCAGTTCGAAGCCGGGGATGTCGGCGTCGGACACGTCGGACAGGAACTTCACGAGGCCGCGCAGGCTGTTGCCGTGGGCAGAGATCAGCACGCGCTTGCCGGCGCGGATCTGCGGGGCGATCGCCTCGTGCCAGTAGGGGACCACGCGGGCGACCGTGTCCTTCAGGCTTTCGGTGCGGGGGAGCTGGTCCTTGGAGAGGGCGGCGTAGCGGGGATCGCCATCGGGCAGGCGCTCGTCCCCCTCCTCCAGCGGCGGGGGCGGGATGTCGTAGCTGCGGCGCCAGACATGCACCTGCTCCGCGCCATGCTTGGCGGCGGTCTGGGTCTTGTTGAGGCCCTGGAGGCCACCATAGTGCCGCTCGTTCAGGCGCCAGTCCTTGGTCACCGGCAGCCAGAGGCGGTCCATCTCCTCCAGCGCCAGGTGCAGGGTCTTGATCGCCCGCTTCAGCACCGAGGTGTGGCAGACGTCGAAGTCGAAGCCGGCCTCCTTCAGGCGGCGGCCGGCCTTGCGCGCCTCCTCCACCCCGAGCTCGGTCAGGTCGACGTCGGTCCAGCCGGTGAACAGGTCCTCCCGGTTCCACACACTCTGGCCGTGGCGCATCATGACGAGCTTGATGGACATCGCAGCGGGGCTCCCTGAAGCGGGGGTGACGGGTTCAGGCGGCGGTCCTAGCACAGGCCCCGCCCGAACCCAAGCCCGCAGCCTGCCGTCAGTAAACGGCCCGGAGCAGCAGGCGGATGTCGCGGCCGGGCTGCGGCAGCCGGTCCTTCAGGAAGGAGGTGTGCAGGCGCACCTCCTCGTCCGTCAGGTTGCGGCCCTGGAGCAGGACGCTGACGGAGCGGTCGGCGAAGGGGTGCCAGTCCACATGGGCGTTCACCACCTCGTACCCGTCCGTCGGCAGCTCGAACGGGGCCGTGCGGTCCTGGTCGGAGGCGACCACCAGCTCGAACCCGGCGGACCAGGACAGATCCTCCACCGTCACCCCGGCGCGCAGGGTGACGGGCGGCATGCGGGGCAGCGGATCGCCGGTGCCCGTATCCTCCGCCCGCACGAAATCGGCCCCGAACTCGCCGGTGACGACGAAGTCGCCGCTGCGGTAGGTCTCCACCGCAAGCTCAAGCTCGGCACCGTAGAATTCGGCGTCGGTGGCCGTGTAGACGACCACGGGCAGCCCGTCCTCCTCCGCCCCGGTGAAGGCCTCGAAGATGAAGTCGGCATAGTCGGTGTAGAAGACATTGAGGGCGCCGGTGACCGGGCCGCCCGTCCGCTTCACGGTGAACTCCACGCCGGACGCCACCTCCTTCCCCAGGGTGGGATCGCCAACCTCAAAAGTGCGGGTGGCGAGGTGCGGGCCGTCGGACAGCAGCTCCTCCGCGTTCGGGGCGCGCTCCGTCCGCGACAGGCTGACACCCGCCAGCCAGCCGCCGGCGAAGGTGTAGGCGGCCCCGCCGGACAGGCTGACGGTGGTGAAGTCACGGTCCAGGCCGGTCGTGTCGGACTCCACATTCTGGCGCTCCAGCCGGGCGCCCGCCTCCAGGTCCCAGGCGCCGAGGTCGAGACGCTGGAGGGTGAAGGCGCCGAACTGCCGGGTGAGCGAGGGCGGCACGAAAGCCTCCTCCCCCACGGCGGAGAAGTCGCGGCGCAGCGCCTGCACGCCGACGGCCCCGGTGAGGTTGCCGAGGGGGCGCTGCACCAGCTCCACCCGGCCCTCCCAGCCGCGGTTGGCGAACGTGGTGCCCGTCTCCGCACCCTCCAGCTCCACATGCTCGTAATCGGCCCAGCCGAAGCGCAGCCGGGTCGTCTCGAAGGCGAGGAAGGGTGCCGTGACCTCCCCGATCAGGTCGATCCGGGTCTGCTCCAGGTCGATGCGGACCTCCTCCTCTTCCCCGCCATGCTCCTCGTCGGCGTGCTCCTCCTCCCCGCCATGGGCGTGGGCGTGGCCGCCGGCGATGCCGTAGTCGTTCGCCGTGTGGCCGACGCTGGCGCCGAGGAAGCCCCAGGAGCCGACGAGGGACAGACCGCCGGTCACACCCTTCTGCTCCACGTCGCTGCTGGCGACACGGCCGCGCGCCTCCTCCGCGTCTTCGGCGTGGTCGTGATCCTCCTCCCCGGCGTGCTCCTCCACCTCCAGGGCGCGGAGGCGCGCGCTCTCGACGAAGCCGGGGACGTCGTAATCGTCCGTGTCGCGCCAGAAGCCGTCGACATGCAGGACCAGCGGCCCGGCCACCGCCACGTCCAGGGCGGCGGCGGCGAAACGTTCGTCGGCCACCGTGCCGCCGCCCAGCCGGACCAGCGCGTCCACCCCGCCGTCCGGCAGCCCGGTCGGGATGCGGCCGTCCAGCACGTTCACCACACCGCCGACCGCGTTGTTGCCGTAGAGCAGGGTCGCCGGGCCGCGCACGACCTCCACCCGCGAGGCCGTGGCGAGGTCGAGCGCAGGCGCGTGGTCGGGGCTGGTGGTGCTGGCGTCGATGGTGCCGATGCCGCCGATCAGCACGCGGATGCGGTCGCCGCCGAGACCGCGGATGATGGGGCGGCTGGCACCCTGGCCGAAGCCCGTCTGCGACACGCCGGGCAGCCGGTCCAGCGTCTCCCCCAGCGTGGTGGAGAGCGCCCGGTCCAGCGCCTCCCCCGCCAGCAGGGACGTGCCCTGCAGCACGTCGAAGCGGCGCGCCGCCAGGGGGGAGGCGGTGACGATGATCTCATCCACGCCGGTGGCGCCATGCCGGCCGGCCGTCTGGGCCGGAGCCGGGGTCTGGGCCTGGGCGATGGCGGGAAGACCGATGGACAGGGCGATGGCGGCCGTGCCGAGGAGGGCGCGCATGGGGCGGGTTTCCAGGAATGTTACGTTATAACATTGCGCTCCTAAGCGAAGTCGCGGCCGCCGTCAACCCGCCAACCCGGTTCGTGCGGGTTCTTGCGCATTCGCGCCAAATGCGTATTAATGCGTTTAAGTTACGCCGTTAACGCGGGGTGGGCGATGGGCATCGTCGTGAACTGGCAGGACAAGGTGTTCGTGAAGTGCGTCGAGATCTTCAACGACGCGCTGACCAGCACGCAGCATGCCGACCACCCCGATGTGCGCAGCATCAGCTACGCCCTGAAGAACCGGCCGAACCAGGAGGGCTTCGCCAAGGTGGGCAAGGTCTATGACCGGCTGCCCCGGGTGGTGCGCAAGGAGACGCGGGAATCCGCGATGATGATCGCAAAGCTGCGGGCCGTGACCGGCGAGGATGAGGGGCTGGACGCGCCCGGCCTGCCGGGCCGCAACTGGGCCATGGGCATGTAGCCGCGCAGCTCCTGGGCAACTGACGAAGCCGGTCAGCTGACGAACTTGCGCGCGTTCTCCACCATGATCGTATAGAGGCTGCGGATCAGGTCGCTCTGCCGCAGGCGGCCGAAGGGGATGTTGTCGGCCGCGTACTCGATCAGCACGTCGGGCGGCTTCACCGGCACGACCTCGTACCCCGCCTTGCGCAGCCCCTCCACCACGGCCTTGGCCTGGCGGGAATAGTTCTCGTTGAAGAAGGTGCGGTCGGCCTGCTTGATCGACAGGGCGATGGTTTCGACGATCGACGGCACCGCTGCTTTCTCCCGATTCCAGAAGGTCCGGTTCAGGCCCGCGCGACATCCGCCGGCACCACCCCGGCCCGGCGCAGCTCCGGCTCCAGCCGGCCGGCCAGGAAGAGGAAGAACATACGGAAGTCGCTGAACAGCGACCAGACCGGATAGGTGAAGGTCGCCGGACGGTTCTTCTCCACGCCGAAATGGCTGACCCAGGCGAAGAAGTAGCCGAAGAACGGCAGGCCCAGCAGCCACCAGAAATTCAGCGTCGCCAGCCCGTAGACCACGCAGGCGAGGCCGAGCGCCGTGCCGAAATAGTGGAAGGCCCGCGTGGTCGGCTTGCTGTGTTCACGCAGGTAGAAGGGCCAGAACTCCGCATAGGTGCGGTATTCGCGCTCCGCCATCGTCGCAATCCTCCCGTCCGCTGCGCGCAGGTGTCATATTCTTGCCAAGCGCGCCCGCGTTCCATAACTCAAGGAACGGTGCGGGCGCTGTCAAGACGGCGGCGCCCGCCGTCGCTTTCGGACCATCTGGGGTATCGCGCCATGGGCTACAAGGTCGCCGTCGTCGGGGCCACCGGCAATGTCGGACGGGAAATGCTGCAGACCCTGGCCGAGCGCACAGTCCCGGCGGACGAGGTGGTGGCTCTGGCGTCCGAGCGGTCGGCCGGCGGCGAGGTGTCGTACGGCGAGGATGACGTGCTGCGCGTCCACGACCTCGCCAAGTACGACTTCAAGGGCGTGGACATCGTGCTGTCCTCTCCCGGTGCGAAGGTTTCGGCCGCCTTCGCGCCCAAGGCGGCGGCGGCGGGTGCGGTGGTGATCGACAACACCAGCCATTTCCGCATGGACCCGGAGGTGCCGCTGGTGGTGCCGGAGGTGAACCCGCACGCCATCGCGGGGTGGGAGACGAAGGGCATCATCGCCAACCCCAACTGCTCCACCATCCAGATGGTGGTGGTGCTGAAGCCGCTGCACGACCTGGCCACCATCCGCCGTGTGGTCGTGGCGACGTACCAGTCCGTGTCGGGTGCGGGCAAGGAGGGGATGGACGAGCTGTTCACCCAGACGCGCGCCATCTATGTGAACGATCCGGTGGAGAAGAAGAAGTTCACCAAGCAGATCGCCTTCAACCTGATCCCCCATATCGACAGCTTCATGGACGACGGGTACACGAAGGAAGAGTGGAAGATGATCGTCGAGACGAAGAAGATCCTCGACCCGGCGATCAAGGTGACGGCGACCTGCGTGCGCGTGCCCGTGTTCATCGGCCACTCCGAGGCGCTGAACATCGAGTTCGTGGAGCCGGTCAGCGCCGAGCGCGCCCGAAGCGCCCTGCGCGCCGCCCCGGGCGTGTCGGTGATCGACCACCGGGTGGACGAGGGCTATGTCACGCCGGTCGAGGTGGCGGGCGAGGACAACGTCTTCGTCAGCCGCATCCGCGAGGATTTCAGCGTGGAGAACGGCCTGTCGATGTGGGTCGTCGCCGACAATCTGCGCAAGGGTGCCGCGCTCAACGCCGTGCAGATCGCGGAGGTCTGGGCGAAGGAGTACGCGTGAGGCGTCAGGCGGTCCGGGTGTTGGCGCGGAGCCAGTCCGAAAGCTCCGCCTCCGACACCGTCCCGCCCGCGACACCCAGGAAGACTTCCAGGCGTTCCTCGGGCGGCGCGGTGACCTCGAACCCGTGCAGTGCCAGGAACGTCAGGCAGACCACGAAGGCCGTCCGTTTGTTGCCGTCCACGAAGGGGTGGTTCTTGGCAAGGCCCCAACCGTAGCAGGCGGCCAGATCGAAGACGTCCGGCTGGCCGTAATCCGCCAGCATGCCGGGGCGCGCCAGCGCGCTTTCCAGCAGGCCGATATCGCGGACACCCTGGCCACCCCCGTGCAGCGCGATCTGACGCTCATGGATGTGCAGGACCGCCTCAAGCGCGATCCACGACCAGTTCATGGGCGTCACTTCGCGAGCTGGGAAAGGACCCAGTCGTTCTCCCGCATGATCCGTTCGGCGACACGCACCTGCTCGGCCCGGTCGGCCTCGAGCCGGGAGAGGACGACCGCGTCGCCCTTGCCGTCGTCAACGGTGACCACGCCCCCGTCCTCGACCCGCAGGCGTGCGGCGAGGTCGGCCGGGATTTCCAGCATCAGGCGGCCATCGATCTTGCGGACGGTCAGGTAGGTCATGGGTACGGTCCTCCGGTCGTCGGAGTTTGCCACAATGGCGGGCACGTTGCAAAAGGAGGGCGGTCAGACGCCCTTGGGTTTCGGCGCCCAGGCGGTGAGGAAGGCGGCGACCTTGGCCGGGTCGTGGCCCCTGCCCTGGTCCTTGGGCAGCTCCAGCTCGGCCGTGTCCTGGCTGTGCAGCAGGGCGCCGTCCGGGGCGAGCACGAACAGGTGCGGGTAGCCCGCGATCTTCGGATACTGGGACAGGAAGGCCGTGTTCTGGTTCTCCTTCTTGTCCCAATGGACCTTGAGCGTGACGAAGTGCCGGTCCTTCAGGGCCGCGAGGTCGGCGTTCGTGGCGAACAGGTTGTCCAGCAGGCGGCACCAGACGCACCAGTCCCCGCCCACATCGACCAGGATGTTGCGGCCGGTGGCGGCGGCCATGGCCTTGGCCTCCGCGAGGTCGGCGGCGGGGTCGCGCTTGGGATCGAAGACCTGCGACCAGACGGGCTTGTCGGCGGCGACGGCGGGCGGCGCCACGGGTGCCGCGAGCAGGAAGGCGGACAGGAACAGGACGACGCTGCGCATGGGCATCCCCTCACGGTCGGGAGGGGTCCATCCTAGCGCGCCTCCCCTCACCCGGCGAGCGTGACCAGCAGGTCGCAGGTGATGGAGCCGGTGCCGCGCGTGAAGAAGCGCAGGATGACGCCGGCACCGTCCGTGATCTCGATCGGGAAGACCTCGCCGGGGGCGATGGACATGGTGCGGCCGGCACTGGCGACGGTGGAGGCCGTCAGGCTGTATTCCAGGATGCAGCGGCGGTTGCCCTCGTTCAGGACCGAGGCCTTGCCGGGGCCGGCGATCTTGAATTCGAAGGTGCGGCCGCGCTCGAAATCCACCCGGCCCCGGCAGGGGCTGGCGGCGTCCACCGCGCAGCCATAGTCCCCGCCCGGCTGCACCGGCAGGGACTGGGCCTGGGCGCCGACGGGAGCGGCGACGGGGGCGCCGAGCAGCAGGGCGGCGAAGGCGAGCGGGCGGGCGAAACGCATCGAACACTCCGAAGGCGGGCGAACCGTCCTAGCGGTTATAGGGGAGTGCCGCAAGAACCGGGTGTGGCGGCCGTCACGCCCCGCCGGTCGGTCAACGAACCTTCGCGGCCGGGAACAGGGTGGGCGGGGCCACCAGCGCGTCCTGCGCGGCGACGATCTGCAGTTCCCGGCGCCCGGCGGCCAGCGTGGCCCGGAACACGGCATGGATGGCGGAGACGGCATGGACCAGGGCGGCCGGCGGGTCCCGCGTCTCCAGCAGCTTGGCCAGGAACAGGGCGGCGATGCAGTCCCCCGCCCCGTTCGGCGCCGGGTCCAGCGGCAGGCGGGGCGTGCTGACGAGCCAGGCGCCTTCGGGCGTGTCGAGCAGCACCTCGATCGTGTCGGCGGGCGCGTCGGCGCGGGTCAGGCTGGTGACCATCACGAGCTTCGGCCCCATGGCCCGCGCCCTGGCGGTGGCAACCAGGGCACCCGGCAGGTCGGCGACCTGGACGCCGGTCAGCCATTCCAGCTCGAACTGGTTGGGGGTGATGATGTCGGCCGCCGGAACGGCGCGGTCGCGGAAGAAGTCCGGGATGCCGGGCCGGACGAAGAATCCCCGCCCCACATCGCCCATCACCGGGTCGCAGCAGTAGAGCGCGTCCGCGTTGAGCGCGCGGACACGGGCGAGCGCTGACAGCACCACGTCGCCCAGTGCGGCATCGCCCATGTAGCCGGTCAGCAGGGCGTCGCAATCGGAAAGGCCGCCGCGCGCGTCGATGCCGGACACGATCTCGGCTATGTGCTCGGGCGGGAAGACGGTGCCGGTCCAGGCGCCGTAGCCGGTGTGGTTGGAGAACTGCACCGTGTTGACGGCGATCGCCTCGCAGCCAAGCCGTTCCAGCGGGAACACGGCCGCACGGTTGCCGACATGGCCGAAGGCCACATGGCTCTGGATCGTCAGGATCGTCCTCACGCGGGGACCTCCACCTTGCGGAGCCTCAGGATCGCGGGGCGCAGCAGCACGAGCGGGGCCAGCAGCCCGCCGATGACGCCCAGCCAGATCGCCGCCTCCACCCCCAGCCGGTCGGCGAACAGGCCGGCGGCCACGGTGCCCAGCGGGAGCATGACACCGGTCAGCACCTGGAAGGTGGCGTTGACGCGGCCCAGCACCTCCGTCGGCAGTAGCGTCTGGCGCAGGCTGACGGCCAGCACGAT
The DNA here is from genome assembly GCA_029267445.1 of Rhodospirillaceae bacterium. GTDB lineage: Bacteria > Pseudomonadota > Alphaproteobacteria > Azospirillales > Azospirillaceae > JAJUIU01. Next base: position 8,138 of record JAJUIU010000057.1, on the reverse strand, counting down.
GAACGCGACCAGCATCCCGTCGCCCAGAAGCTGATGCAGCACCAGCAGCGGGATCATCAGGGGGCCGGCCTGGGCCGCCGCCGGGATCAGCAGGCTGGCCGCCTGCCCCAGCGCCAGCGTGACCACCAGCGCCGGCCCGGTGCCCAGCGCCGCCGCGATGGGGCGGGCGATCAGGCTGCCCAGGATGGCGCCCACCCCGCCCACGCCGATGATGATGCCGACCGTCGCCTCATCGAGCGCCAGGGTGCGCAGGGTGTAGAGCATGTAGAGGGCGAAGAAGAACCCGCCGAAGAAGGCCTGGAGGCCGACGGCGGCGAAGATCGGCCCGATCACGGGATGCCGGGCGCCATGGCCCATGCCGACCCGCAGGTCGTCCACGAGGCGGGCCACGGCGCCGACGGCCCCGGACGGCGGGGCCAGCGCCTCCCGCGTGCGGATGCGGGCGAGCAGGGCCGCCGACCAGAGGTAGGAGAGCGCGTCCAGCACCATGGTGACGGGGGCCGTCACCGTGCGGATCAGGATGCCGGCCAGGGCCGGGCCCGCGATCTCCGCCGTGGCGTCGGTGGCCTCGATCTTGGAATTGGCCTCCACCAGCCGGTCCTTGCCGACCAGCGCCGGCAGGTAGGCGTTGTCGGCCATCTGGAACAGCGCCGTGGCCGCACCCGCCAGGGCGGCGACGACGTAGAGATGCTCCAGCGTCAGCCCGCCCATCCAGGCGGCGACGGGTACAGAGAGCACCAGGGCGGCGCGGGCGAGATCGGCCGCGATCAGAAGCGGGCGCTTGTGGTTGCGGTCCACGAAGCCGCCCGCCAGCAGGCCGACGACGACGGCGGGCGCCACGCCCAGGGCCGCCAGCCAGGCCACCCCCTCCGGCCCCGCCCCAAGCGTCAGGATGGCGATCACGGGCAGGGCCGTGCGCGTCAGCCGGCTGCCCAGCGCGCTGACCGCCTGGGCGGCCCACAGGCGCATGAAGTCGGGATTGGCCCAGAGGCCCGTGGTCGGAAGCAGCGGCATCGGCGGATGGGGGCGGCGGGACCGCAGGGGTAGCACAGCGGTGCCGAGGAGGCATTGCGCATTTCACCGCCGGTCCGCACCATGGCGGCCCCGTTCCGCCGATGCCGGTCGCAGCCCATGCCCGCCGCCTTCCGCCCCCGCCGCTCCGTCCTCTACATGCCCGGGTCGAACGCGCGGGCGCTGGAGAAGGCGAAGGAGCTGTCGGCCGACGCCCTGATCCTGGACCTGGAGGACGCGGTGGCGCCCGACGCCAAGCCCGCCGCCCGCGCCCAGGTCGTGGCGGCGGTGCGCGCGGGCGGGTTCGGCCGGCGGGAGGTGCTGGTCCGCGTCAACGGGCTGGACACGGAATGGGGCCGGGACGATCTGGCCGCCGCCGCGACCTGCGGGGCCGACGGCGTGGTGCTGCCGAAGGTGCAGGCGGCCGAGGGCGTGCTGCGGGCCATCCAGGCACTGGACGCGGCCGGCGGGCCGCCGGACCTGCCCGTGTGGGCGATGATGGAGACGCCGCTCGCCATGCTGAACGCGGCGGCCATCGCGGGCTGCCATCCCCGGCTGGCGGGCCTGATCCTGGGCACGGCCGACCTCGCCAAGGATCTGGGCTGCGTGCACACGCCGGACCGGCTGCCGTTCCTGACCAGCTTCGGCCTGTGCCTGCTGGCGGCGCGGGCGCACGGCCTCGCCGTGCTGGACGGGGTGCATCTGGAGCTGGAGGACGCGGCGGGGCTGGAGGCCGCCTGCCGCCAGGGCCGCGAACTGGGCTTCGACGGCAAGACCCTGATCCATCCGCGCCAGATCGCGGCCGCCAACGCGGCCTTCGCGCCGACGGAGGCGGAGGTGGCGTCGGCGCGGAGGCTGATCGCCGCGCACGCCGACGCCGTGGCCGCCGGGAAGGGTGTGGTCGTGGTGGACGGCCGGCTGGTGGAGCGCCTGCATGTGGAACAGGCGCGCCGCGTGCTGGCCCTGGCGGAGGCGGTGGCGGCCGCCGGGGCGGATTAGCGCCCGCCCGCCGCCGTCCGGTCGGCGGCCCTGCGGAACAGCCAGGCGGCGGTCAGCCAGAGGGCGGCGAAGAACCCGTCCAGCACCAGCGTGAAGTAACCCTGGGACAGGGCCACGACGGACACCAGCATCTGGGCCGCCGCCGCCGCCGCGAAGGCCACAGCCATGGCCCGGGGCCGCAGACCGCCCGCCAGCGAGCCGAGGAACCCGACGGCGAGCACGCCGGCATAGAGCTGGTTGAGGGGGTTGTCCTCGCTGCCGATGATGCCGACGGCGAGGTTCAGCCAGATGAGGAGGAAGCTGGCGGCCAGGGCCACGGCGGCGCCCGCCCGGAAGGCGGGGTCGCGGACACTCCGGACCGCGAGTTCGAACAGCAGCCCCGTGCCGCCGATCAGGATCGCCGCGACCAGGAAATCCTCCGGCCCCCAGTTCACCTCGTCCGTGAAGCGCATCGCCACCAGGGGCAGCAGAAGAAGGCTCCCGGCGAGGGTCCAGCCTGCTATCCTCCAGCGGTTCGCGCGCCCGTCGCCGCCGGCCGTGTTGTCGCTCATTGTCATGCCTCCATGTGTCGGTGGGGCCTGTACCTTGTCGGCGCGGCCGGCGAGCGGCATGAGCAACGTCTGAGGTCCCGCTGAAAAATGGCCACCAGCGGCTATCGCTTCGACCGCTTCCACCTGGATCCCGCGAACCGCCGCCTCAGCCGGGACGACGGGCCGGTGGAGATGAACAGCCGGTACCTGGACGCGCTGCTTTTGCTGGTGCGCGAGCGGGGGAACCTGGTCACCAAGGACCGCTTCATGGAGGAGGTCTGGCGCGGTGTGCCGGTGACGGACGAGGCGCTGACCCAGTGCATCCGCACGCTGCGCCGCCAGCTGGGCGACGACGCCGCCCGGCCCCGCTTCATCGAGACCGTGCCAAAGCACGGCTACCGCTTCATCGCGGAGGTCGCGTCTGTGGAAGGGCGATTGGATGCGGAAGAGGCGGTGGCCGACGCCCCGGCGGCGCCCCCCAAGGGCCGGGAGTTCCTGCTGCTGGGCGGGGCCGGGACGATGGGTGCCGGGGTCGCGGGCGTGGTCGGCGGCGTGATCTACGGGTTCGCCGCCGCGTCCCAGACGACGCAGCCGGGCACGGGGGCCGTGTCACTGCTGCTCGTGCTGACCTGCATCACCCTGTTCATCGCCCTGCTGGGCGGGGCGGGGGTGAGCTTCGGGATCGCGGCGGCGGGCCGCCTGTCCCCCGCGCGGCCGTGGCAGGGGCACGTGATCGGCGGTGCGGTCGGCGGGATGGTGGTGGGGGCGGTGGTGAAGCTGCTGGGTCTGGACGCCTTCACCCTGCTGTTCGGCCAGTCGCCGGGCGACATCACCGGGGCGGTGGAGGGGGCGCTGCTGGGCGGGGCCGTGGGGTTCGGGGCCTGGCTGGCGCGCCGGGGTGCGGGCGCCTTCCCGCTTCGTCGCGGGATCGCGGTGGCGGCCCTGTGCGGCGGTGCCGGCGGGTTCCTGATCACCCTGCTGGGCGGGCGGCTGATGGCCGGCAGCCTGGACCTGTTCGCGGCGACCTTCCCGGAATCCCGGCTGCGCCTCGACCCGATCGGGAGCCTGTTCGGGGAGACCGGGCTGGGCCCGATCGCCCAGGTCGCGACCGGCGCCCTGGAGGGCATGCTGTTCGCCGGCTGCATCGTGGGCGGAATGGCGCTGGCGCAGCGGGCCCTTGGCCGGAGCGGCTAGCGGGGCGGCAAGGGAAGGCCGGGGGCGTCGGGTTCCGCGATCAGGCGGGCGACCGTGTCGGCGAAGGCGCCGGCGGAGACGGCGAGGTTGGCGGCATATGGGGTCACCGCCACCTGGAGGGCCACGATGGCGGTGTCGGCACCCCGGCCGGTGAGGATGGCGGAGCCGCTGTCGCCCGCGACGGCGTCGCAGTCGTGCAGCCAGATGTCCGGGTCGGCGCGGCCGAGGCGCGTGGCGATGCCGGTGCCCACGCCAAGCAGGCCGCACCCGTCGGCCCGCATGGGCAGGTGCGCGCGATCCTGGCTGTAACCGACGCGGGACAGCGTCTTCGCCCCCAGCGCCCGTTCCAGCGCGTCGCCCTCCACCACCCGGATCGGAACGGGCTTCAGGTCGGGTGCCGTGTCCAGCACCACCACGGCCCAGTCGCGCGCCGCGTTGGCGAGGTCGGGGCCGGTGCCGGGCCGATACCCCTCCCCCAGCAGGTACCGCTCCGCCCGGGCATGGACGGCGAAGCCGCCGCGCGCATAGCCGGCGACGAAATGCACCGTGTGCGGCGGCACCGGCACCCGCGTGCGGGGATGCAGCAGGCAGTGCGCGGCGGTGAGCACATGGCGCGGGCCGACCAGCGTGCCAGTGCAGAAGCCGCCCGCCTCCCGGTTCACGCGGCCGATGGAGGTTTCGGGCCAGCCCTCCGGCTCGAACGGGCGGCGGTCGTCGGCGCCCAGTACGCCGGGCAGGGTCGGCCGATCTTTTGCTGGCCGATCCTGCGCGGACGCCGGGCCGGCGGTGAGCAGGAGTGCGGCCAGGACCGCCAGGCACCGGATCAATCCCGCTCTCCCCCCTCGTCCTCCAGCGGTTCGGGCGACGCCTGCGCGTTCAGCCCGGCGAAATCGGTGGCGAGGAAGGCCACGGCCCCCAGCGCCGCCATCAGGGACAACGCGATCAGCGCCGTCCTGGGTGCGGCCGGTTTCGCATCGGCCGTGCCGGGGGGAAGCTCCGTCGCCTCCTTCCGGCCGCTGACCATGGCGAGGATCAGGCTCTGCTTCGCCGCCGCCCCGCCCAGCAGCACGCCGACCACATGTACGCCGACGATGAAGGGCAGGATCTCCACCAGCGTCTCGTGCACCTCCGCCAGCCCCTCCCCACCCAGATACGGCCAGAGCGGCCCGGCGTAGCCCTCCCCCCGCGACAGCAGGCCGGTGACGACGATGGCCGCCACCCAGCCCAGCATAAGCAGGATCATCCAGCCGCCAGCCGGGGTGTGGCCCAGGTGCGCCTCCCCCTTGGCGCCGAACAGAGTGCCGAGATGGCGCAGCACCGCGCCGGGGCCGCGCAGGAAACCGGCGAAGCGCGCATGCTCCCCACCCACGAAGCCCCAGACGATCCGGAACAGGATCAGCAGCGCGATCAGATAGCCGGAGACGACATGGACGATGAAGGCGGTGCCAGACTGCCCGCCGGTCCCCCAGGACAGCGCCACCAGCATCACCAGCGACCATTTGAACAGCCGCGTCGGCAGGTCCCAGATCTCGACGGTCTTCATGACAGCACCCCGCTCGCCTTTTCACGCGATAGTTTGAGGAAGCCGCCTCGGTGGCGCTATCATCTTAGGCGGTGCTGAAGGTTCAGACCGGAAGGTGAAGTCAGATATGGCCGGAAAGCGGACAGAGGGCGTCGCGACGCCCCAACCCCTTACGCCCAAGGATGCGCGCCGGTTCTGGGTGAGCGTGTATATCGGCGGGCTGAAGTGGGGGTTCCTGTTCATCGCCGCGTCCAGCATCGCGCTTGTCATATCCGCCCCCTTTGTCAAAGAACCGAATGATCCGGACTTCGGCCTGTACTTCGGCGCCTACTACATCGTCCTTGTGGCGTTCGTCATCGCCGGCTCGGCGGTGACCTACAGAAGGGCTCGCGAGAAGGCGGTTCTGGAGAAAGCCCGGAACGAGACAGGCGCCGCCTAGGACCGCCGCCTCCCCCTCCCGGCTAGCCCTTCCGGAAGTAAGTGTAGGTGTAGACCTCGCGGAAGCCCAATCCGGCGTAGAGGGCGAGCGCCGGGGCGTTGTCGGAGGCGACCTGGAGGTAGCTGCCGCGCGCGCCGAGCGGGGCCGCCGCGGCGAGGGCGGCCAGGGTGACGCGGCGGCCGAGCCCCCGGCCCCGCGAGTCGGGGGCGACCGCCACCTTGAACAGGCCCGCCCAGCCCCGGTCGACCACGGTCATCGCGGTGGCGACGATGCGCCCGCCTTCCGCCAGCGATACGTAGAGGGCCGGCATGGGAATCGCCTCCAGGATGGCCCGCATGGGCCCGATCTCATGGGCGGGGACGGACCGGATTCGGGCGTAGGCGTCGCGGAAGGTGGTGGTCGGCGCGCGCTCCACCGTGACGGCGGGGTCGGCGGCATCGTCCGGCAGGGTGCCGAGCACCTGGACGGAGGATGTGTCGAAGGCGTGGTAGCCGGCCCGTTCCAGCAGCGCCGGCATGTCGGGCGGGGACAGCGGCGTGACGCGGAAGAGGGGCGGCAGGCCATGGGCGGCGTAGACGGATTCGGCGAAGGCGATCTTGTCGGCAGTCGGCTCCCGCCCCGGGGCGGTGACGTTGACCGAGTTGGAGCGGCCGGTGTGACCGCCGGAGAGGCGGATCAGCCAGCCGTCGCGATGCACGGTCATGAGTGCCGGCCAGCAGGTGAGCGTCAGGTCCTCCAGGAAGGCGGCATCGGGCAAGGCGGTCATGGGCGGTTCATCCGTATAGCCGGTTCACCGGCAACGGCGGGGCAGCAGCCATGACCGGGAGTAATGCCTTTATAGATCAATCCCTTATATGCGCACAGATGTGACCTCGTTCGCAGCCGCGAGCGTTGACGAATGTCCGGCATGGGCGTAATTCAACAAGCGCGGTTTCCATGGCCGCCAAACGATTGGCGGCCCTGCGGCCCCAGTCCGGATAAAGACGCCCGAGGACGCGCGACCCATGAGCGATACGCAAGCGGCGACCGGCCCCAAGACGGGGCGCCAACGGCCGCTGTCCCCCCACCTGCAGGTCTACCGGCTGCCGCTGCCGGCGATCGCCTCCATCACCCACCGGATCACGGGAATCGGGCTGACGGTCGGCACGCTGCTGCTGGCCTGGTGGCTGATCGCGGCGGCGGCGGGGCCGGAGGCCTATGCCACGGCGGCGGGCTTCATCGGGTCCCCCATCGGCTGGCTGCTGATGGCGGGCTGGGTCTGGGCGCTGTGGTACCACACGCTGAACGGCGTGCGGCACCTGGCCTGGGACGCCGGCTACGGGCTGGAGCTGGGCCCCGTCTACAAGGGCGGCTACGTCATCTGGGGCGCGTCCGTCGGTCTCACCATCGCCACCCTCGGGGTGGCGGCCTTCGCGATCTGAGGGAGGGCGCCATGGCCGCCAACCAGTCCGATGTCGGTTTCCGCAGCCCGCTGGCCCGTGTGCGCGGCCTGGGCAGCGCCAAGGAGGGGGGCGGGCACTGGCTGAACTACCGCCTGCTCAGCCTCGCCTATGTGCCGCTGGTGCTGTGGTTCGTGATCTCGGTGATGTCCCTGCTGGGCACCGGCCACGCGGGTGTGGTCCTGTTCCTGCAGAACCCGGTGAACGCCGTCCTGATGCTGCTGACCGTGGGTGTGACATTCCATCACGCCGCCTACGGGATGGTCGAGGTCTTCGAGGACTATATCCATGTGAAGATGGTGCGGCTGTTCGCCATCGCGCTGCTGAAGGGCGTCTGCCTGGTGCTGGCGCTGGCGAGCGGGTTCGCCGTGCTGAAGATCGCCTTGGGAGCGTGAGGGAAGGTCATGGCCAGCGCCTACCAGATCATCGATCACGAGTATGACGTCGTCGTCGTCGGGGCCGGGGGTGCTGGCCTGCGCGCCACCTTCGGCATGGCCGAGAAGGGGCTGAAGACGGCCTGCATCACCAAGGTCTTCCCCACCCGCAGCCACACGGTGGCGGCGCAGGGCGGCATCTCGGCCGCACTCGGCAACATGGGCGAGGACGACTGGCGCTACCACATGTACGACACCGTGAAGGGGTCGGACTGGCTGGGCGACCAGGACGCCATCGAGTACATGTGCCGCGAGGCCATCCCTGCCATCATCGAACTGGAGCATTACGGCGTGCCCTTCAGCCGCACGGCGGAGGGCAAGATCTACCAGCGCGCCTTCGGCGGCATGACCACCCGCTACGGCGAGGGCCGGGCCTACCGCACCTGTGCCGCCGCCGACCGCACCGGCCACGCCATCCTGCACACGCTCTACCAGCAGAGCCTGAAGCATCAGGCCGAGTTCTTCGTCGAGTACTTCGCGCTGGACCTGCTGTTCGACGACGAGGGCCGCTGCGCCGGCGTGCTGGCCTGGAACCTGGATGACGGCACGCTGCACCGCTTCCGGGGTCAT
>JAJUIU010000008.1 GCA_029267445.1 Rhodospirillaceae bacterium | reverse complement strand
GGTTCGACCTGACGGGCCCGCTGCCCGCCGACACGATGTTCCATCCCGCCGCCCGCGCGCGCTATGATGCCGCGATCTGCATGTATCACGACCAGGCGCTGATCCCGATCAAGACGGTGGATTTCGCGGGCGGGGTGAACGTCACGCTGGGCCTGCCCTTCGTGCGCACCTCGCCGGACCACGGCACGGCGCTGGGCATCGCCGGCACCGGGCGGGCCAGCGCCTCCAGCCTGATCGCGGCGCTGAAGACCGCCCGCCGCATCGCCGACCGGCGCGCTTCCGCAGCATGACGGGCGCCGCATGACCGCCGACCTGTCGCATCTGCCGCCGCTGCGCGACGTCATCGCCGCGCACGACCTCGCCGCCCGCAAGGCCTTGGGCCAGCATTTCCTGCTCGACCTCAACCTCACCCGCCGCATCGTGCGGGAGGCGGGGGACCTCGACGGCGTCGCCGTCGTCGAGGTCGGTCCAGGCCCCGGTGGCCTGACCCGCGCCCTGGTCGAAAGCCCCGCGCGGGAGGTGGTGGCGATCGAGCGCGACCCGCGCTTCGCCGCCGCCTTGGCGGACCTCGTCGCCGCATCTTCCGGCCGCCTGCGCCTCGTCCAAGCCGACGCGCTGGAGATCGACCCGGTGGACCTCGTGGCCGCCCCGCGCGCCGTCATCGCCAACCTGCCTTACAATGTCGGGACGCCACTGCTGATCGGCTGGCTGAAGCGAATCGCGGACTACCGGTCGCTGACCCTGATGTTCCAGAAGGAGGTGGCGGAGCGGATCGTCGCCCGCCCCCGGACGGAGAGTTACGGGCGGCTGGCGGTCATGTGCCAGTGGCTGGCCGACTGCCGCATCCTGTTCGACGTGCCCGCCCGCGCCTTCACCCCGCCGCCCAAGGTGGACAGCGCCATCGCCCACCTGACGCCGCGCGCGCGGCCCGCCGACGATCCGCCATTCCAGGCGATGGAGGCGCTGGTCGCCGCCGCCTTCGGCCAGCGCCGCAAGATGCTCCGCGCCAGCCTGAAGGGCCTGCTCCGCATGCCGGAACCGCTGCTGGAATCCGTCGGCATCGCGCCCACCGCGCGGGCGGAGGAGGTGGATGTGGCGGGATTCGTGGCGCTGGCGAAGGCGTGGCGGGCCTAAAGCCCCGCCTGCAGCCCGCGCACGAACTCCGTCAGCCCGACCTGACGCTCCCGCTTCAGCCGTTCGGCGTCCAGGATGCCCTGCACCGCCGCGACCGACTGGTCCAGGTCCTTGTTGACGATCACGTAGTCGTACTCCGACCAGTGGCTCATCTCGTCGTTCGCCTTGGCCATGCGCCGGGCGATCTCCTCCGCGCTGTCCTGCGCGCGGGTGGTCAGGCGGCGTTCCAGCTCGTGGGCCGAGGGCGGCAGGATGAACACGCTGACCAAATCGGTGCGGGCCGATTCCCGGAGCTGCTGGGTGCCCTGCCAGTCGATGTCGAACAGGACGTCGCGCCCCGCCCCCAGCGCCTCCTCCACAGCCGACCTCGGTGTGCCGTAGTAGTTGCCGAAGACCTTGGCGTGCTCCAGCAGCTCCCGCCGGTTGACCATCAGGTTGAACTCGGTCGGGTCGATGAAGAAATAGTCCCGGCCGTGCACCTCGCCGGGCCGCTTGGGCCGGGTGGTGACCGAGACGGACATGCTGATGTCGTGGTTCCGCTCCAGCAGCCGGCGGGAGATGGTGGTCTTCCCCGCACCCGACGGTGACGACAGCACCAGCATCAGGCCCCGCCGGCGCACCTCGCCGGACAGGGGTTCGGCCTCGGCGGGATCACGGGTCTTGGTGGACATCCGGCTCACTCGACATTCTGGATCTGTTCGCGGAACTGCTCGATCGTCGCCTTCAGGTCAAGGCCGATCCGCGTCAGCTCCACATCGGCGGACTTCGAACACAGGGTGTTGGCCTCGCGGTTGAACTCCTGGCACAGGAAATCCAGCCGCCGTCCCACCGCACCGCCCTCGCGCAGCAGTCCGCGCGCCTGGGCGATATGGGCGCGCAGCCGGTCCAGTTCCTCGCGCACGTCCGCCTTGGCGATCAGCAATGCGGCCTCCTGGGCCAGCCGCTCCTCCGGCAGGGCGGGGACGGACTCCAGCAGCGCCTGAACCTGCTGGCGCAGGCGGGCGCGCAGGGCGTCGGGCTGCAGGGCGGCGGTGCCGGCGGCGGCGTCGGTCAGGCGCGCGATCGTCTCCAGATGGCCTTCAAGGATCGCGGCCAGATGCCCGCCCTCGCTCAGGCGCGCCGCCGCCAGGGCGGCCACGGCCTCCGTCACGCTGCGGCCGACGGCACTTTCCAGGGCCGCCTGCTCCTCCTCCGACGGCTGCACCTCCTCCGACTCAATGATGCCGCGGACGGACAGCAGCGCGTCGATCCGGGGCGGGGCGGCCCCGGCCCCCTCGATCTCCCGCGCGATGCGGATCACCTGCTCCAGCATCTCCCGGTTCAGGCGGACGGGGGCGGCGCTGGCCGTGCGGGTGACGGTCAGGTTCAGGTTCACGTTGCCGCGCTTGATCGTGCGGGCGATCTCCGTCCGCGCCGCCGCCTCGACCGCGTCGAAGCCCGACGGCATGCGGGTCCGGACCTCCAGCGTCCGGCCGTTCACGCTCTTGATCTCGACGGTCCAGTGGGTGGTTCCCGCGCTGCCGCTGGCGCGGGCGAACCCGGTCATGCTGGCGATCGCGGCGGCAGCGCTGGCGGTGGGGGCGGTGGCGTTTGCGGTCACCCGCGTCCTCGGCTAGTTCTTGGCGGTGGCGACCGCCACGTGCGGCCATGGGCGGATGGGTTATAGCCCGCGTCCCCCGCGCCAACAAGCCGGGCGCCCGCCCCGGCGGGAGCTGTGACGTGAAGGATCCCCGCCACATCCTGATCACCGGTGCTTCCAGCGGCATCGGCGCCGCCTTGGCCGCCCTCTACGCCGCCCCCCGTGTCCGGCTGGCCCTGACGGGGCGCGACGCGGCACGGCTGGGGGCGGTGGCCGAGGCAGCCCGTGCCAGGGGGGCGGCCGTGGATACGGCAACGCTCGACGTCACGGACCGCGACGGGCTGTCGGCGTGGCTGCTGGCGCGCGATTCGGACGCACCCTTCGACCTCGTCATCGCCAACGCCGGCATCTCGGCGGGCACGGGGCGGGGCGGGGAGAGCGACGCGCAGGCCCGGCACATCTTCGCCGTCAACCTGGACGGCGTGCTGAACACAGTCCAGCCGCTGATCCCCCGCATGGTGGCGCGGCGGCGGGGGCAGGTGGCGCTGATGAGTTCGCTGGCGGGCTTCCGGGGCTTTCCCGGCGCTCCCGCCTATTGCGCCTCCAAGGCCGCCGTGCGCGTGCTGGGGGAGGCGCTGCGCGCCGAGCTCGCCCCGCACGGCGTCAGCGTCGCGGTCATCTGTCCGGGCTTCGTCCGCTCGCCGATGACGGCGGTGAACCGCTTCCCCATGCCCTTCCTGATGGACGCGGACCGGGCGGCCCGCATCATCCGGCGCGGGCTGGCGCGCGACAGCGGTCGCGTCGCCTTCCCGTGGCCGATGTACTGGGGGGCGCGGCTGGCGGCGGCGCTGCCGGGCTGGATCATGGATCCGCTGCTGGCGAAGGCGCCGCGCAAGCCCTGAACGGTCCCGACGGTGTACGTCCCGGTCAGGCCTTGGTGAAGGCCCAGACGTGGGCCGGCGGCACGTTCGCCAGCGTGAAGCCCACGCGGCGCGCCTTCAGGCCCAGCTCCTTGTACTTGAGCGGGGAGCCCAGTGAGTAGGTGTAGGCGAGGAAGCTGCGGCCCGGCGGCATGATCTTGAAGATGCTGTCCACGATCTTCTGCTGGGCTTCCCACGGCAGCAGCACCATCGGGATGCCGCAGATCACCGTGCCCACCTTGCCGACATGCTGCGGGGGCAGCAGCTCGGCGATGTTGCAGACGTCGCCCTGGATGACGTTCACGTCGGGAAAGTGCCGGCGCAGATAGTCGGCCAGGTCCGGATCGATCTCGCAGGTGAACAGGCGCGACGCGGGGATGCCCGATTCCAGCAGCACCTTGGTCACAGGCCCAGTGCCGCCGCCATACTCGACCACGACCTCGTCCGGCTCGCGCTGGATGTTCCGGGCGATGATTCGGGACAGGGACGGCGACGACGGCGTGATGGACGCCATGCGCAGCGGGTTGTCCATCCAGCGCTTGAAGAAAAGCCAGGTCGCGTTGGGCGCTTTGCCGGCCGTTGCGGCCTCGGCACGATCCAGGGGCATCTGCAGGCAACCCTTCCAAATTGGGTGGAAACTCGGTCGTCGCTCAGGAGGTGTGACACGCGGCGGGGTGCAATGCAACGTTCCGGCGGTCTCCGGGGACGGTTCGGCGACACCGCACACCAAACCCCGTCGACCTTCAAGGGTTCCATCGGCCCGCGGCCCAAGTGGCGGTTGTCGCCCGCTTGTCCCGGAGCTCGCGGACCCGCCGCGTCAGGCGTTGAGGTTCGCCTCCGTCTCCTCCATCTCGGCCGCGGCGGTCAGCCATTCCTCCTCGACCCGCGCCAGGTCCCGTTCGACCCACGCCAGATCGATCTGAAGCTTCGTCGCCGCCGCGACGTCGCCGGCATAGAGGTTGGGGTCCGCAAGCTTGGTCTCAAGGCCGGTCTTCCTTTTGGACAGTTCGGCCATCTCCTTCTCCAGCCGTTCCATGCGCTTGCGGAACGGCGCCAGCACCTGCCGGATCTCGGCGGCGGAGCGGCGCTGCTCCTTGCGCACCTCGCGGCCTGCGGCGGGCGTGGCGGCCGTCTCGTCCTGCGGCCGGGCGCCCCTGGCCTCCGCCCGGCCCTTGTCCAGCAGCAGCCGGCGATAGTCCTCGAGGTCGCCGTCGAACGGCTTGCAGGTGCCGTCGGCCACCAGCCACAGCCGGTCGGCGGTCAGCGCGATCAGCGACGGGTCGTGGCTGATCACGATGACCGCCCCGGCATAATCGTTCAGCGCGTCCACCAGCGCGTCGCGGCTGTCGATGTCGAGATGGTTCGTCGGCTCGTCCAGCATCAGGATGTGCGGCGCGTCACGCGTCATCAGCGCCAGCAGCAGCTTCGCCTTCTCGCCCCCCGACAGCGACCCGATCCTCGTGTCCGCCTTGGACTGGATGAAGCCGAACCGGCCCAGATGGGCGCGCACCTTCTCCACCGGCGCCGTCGGCATCGCCGCCTGCACCTGCTGCACCGGCGTCCAGTCCAGGTTCAGCTCGTCCGCCTGATGCTGGGCGAAGTATCCCACCCGCAGCTTGCCGGACCGCCGCATCTCCCCCGCCAGAGTGGGCAGCCGGTTCGCCAGCAGCTTCACCAGCGTGGACTTGCCGTTGCCGTTGGCCCCCAGCAGCGCGATGCGGTCGTCGCTGTCGATCCGCAGGTTCAGCTTCCGCAGCACCGGCCTGCCGTCATAGCCGACCTCCGCGTTCTCCAGCGCGATCAGGGGCGGGGCCAGCTCCTCGGGGGAGGGGAAGTCGAAGCTGACGGCGCTGTCCTCGATCACCTGGATGCGCGGGCCCAGCTTCTCGATGGCCTTCAGCTTGCTCTGCGCCTGCCGCGCCTTGCTCGCCTTGTAGCGGAACCGGTCGACGAACTTCTGCAGGTGCTCGCGCCGGGCGTCCTGCTTGGCGGCCTGTGATTTCAGGTTCTCCAGCTTCAGCGCGCGCTCCCGCACGAACTGGTCGTAGTTGCCGCCGTAAAGCGTCAGCTTCAGCTGGTCCAGATGCACCGTGGTGGTCGGCACCGCGTTCAGCAGCTCGCGGTCGTGGCTGACGATCAGGATCGTGCGCGGATATGTGCGCAGGTAATCCTCCAGCCAGACCGTGGCTTCCAGGTCCAGATGGTTGGTCGGCTCGTCCAGCAGCAGCAGGTCCGGCTCGCTGAACAGCACCGCCGCCAGCGCCACGCGCATCCGCCAGCCGCCTGAGAAGTCGGAGCACGGGCGCTTCTGCGCCTCGGCGTCGAACCCCAGGCCCGACAGGATGCGGGCGGCCCGCGCCTCCGCCGCATAGGCGCCGATGTCGGCCAGACGGGTGTGGATGTCGGCGATGCGGGCGGGATCGGTCGCGGTCTCCGCCTCGGCCATCAGGGCGGCGCGCTCCGTGTCGGCGGCCAGCACCGTGTCGATCAGGCTTTCCGGGCCCGCCGGCGCCTCCTGCCGGACCCAGCCCATGCGCGTCCCGTTGGGCACGGAGACCTCGCCCGCGTCGGGGGCCAGTTCCCCGGCGATCAGGCGCAGCAGCGTGGACTTGCCGGTCCCGTTCCGGCCGACCAGCGCCACCTTGTGCCCGGCGGGGATGGTGACCGAGGCCCGGTCGAGCAGCAGGCGTCCGCCGACCCGGTATGTGAGTTCGCTGATCTGGAGCATGGCCCTCCATAGCACGCGCGGCGGCCATGCGGAATTGCCGCCCGAAGCGCGTTCGCGTGCGCACAATGGCGGTTGCCGAGGGGCGGGCGGGCGGATATAACGCCGCGAATTTTTTGCCCGGCCGCCCGCGCGGCCTCCGTGCCAGTTTCAGGAGATACCCATCATGGCCGTCGAACGGACCCTGTCGATCATCAAGCCGGACGCGACCCGTCGCAACCTGACCGGCAAGATCAATGCCCGGTTCGAGGATGCCGGCCTGCGCATCGTCGCCCAGAAGCGCGTCCGCCTCTCCAAGGAGCAGGCCGAGCGGTTCTACGAGGTCCACCGCGAGCGCCCGTTCTTCGGCGAGCTCGTCTCCTTCATGATCTCCGGCCCGGTGGTCGTGCAGGTCCTGGAGGGCGAGAACGCCGTCGCCCGCAACCGGGAGATCATGGGCACCACCAATCCGGCGAACGCCGCCCCCGGCACCATCCGCAAGGACTTCGCCGAGAGCATCGAGGCGAACTCGGTCCACGGCTCCGACAGCCTGGACAACGCCAACCGCGAGATCGCCTTCTTCTTCAGCGAGTGCGAGATCGTCGCCTGATCCAACCGGATCGGTGCCAAAGAGAAAGGCCGCCGGAGCGATCCGGCGGCCTTTCCTGTTTCAGGTCCCCTTGGTGCGGGCGGCGTCAGAGCCAGCCGATCAGCACCGTGACGCCCAGCACGATGAAGCCCAGGACCATCGCCAGCATGGCGAAGCCCCAGCCGGTGCCGAACTGCAGCAGGAAGGCGAACATCACGATCGCCACCGCGATGGTGCCGATCAGCAGGAAACGGGTGAAGCCGGCCCAACCTTCGCTGTGTTCCCGAACCAGTTCCTCGCTGACCGACGCGGGCTTGTTGTCCCCGGCCATGACCCACTCTCCCCTTGGCGTTGCAAATCGTTAATGCCGATGGGTTTAAGCCGAGCCCGCCCCCCTTTTCAAGCGGGAAACGGCGGCCGGAGGCCGGGCCCTATCCCATTGGATTCAAGGTGGCCGGCGGTGCGGCGGCCGTGGTGGTGACGACGACCCGCTCGTCGATGACGCGGGCGCGCCCCTCCGCGATCAGGCGCACCGCCAGCGGATAGCAGCGGTGCTCCTGCTCCAGCACGCGGGCGGCCAGGCTGTCCGGCGTGTCGTCGCTTTCCACCGGCACGGCCGCCTGCACGACGATCGGCCCCGTGTCCATCGCCGTCCTCACGAAATGCACCGTGCAGCCGTGGAACCGCACCCCGGCCTCGATCGCCCGCCTGTGCGTGTCCAGGCCGGGGAAGGCCGGCAGCAACGACGGATGGATGTTCAGCAGCCGGTCGTGCCAGCGCTCCACGAACCAGGCGGACAGCAGGCGCATGAACCCGGCGAGGCAGACAAGCTCCACCCCCGCCGCATCCAGCGCCTCGGTCATCGCCTTCTCGAACGATGGTTTGTCCTCGAAATCCCGGTGCGGGACGACCCCTGTGGCGATCCCCGCCGCGCGGGCCCGCTCCAGCCCGCCCGCGTCCGCCCGGTTGGACAGGACCAGCGCGATCTCCGCCGGAAAGTCCGGTTCGGCGCAGGCGTCGATCAGGGCCTGGAGGTTGGAGCCCCGGCCCGAGATCAGCACGCCCAGCTTCAGCCGGTCCCGCGTTCCCCGGCCCATCTCAGCCGCGCCAGCCGTCCAGGCCCGCGATGCTGACGCGATGGTCGCCCTCGGCCGGGGTGACCGTACCGATGCGGGTGACGATCTCGCCGGCCTCGGCCAGAATCCGCGCCGCCTCGTCCGCCCGGTCGGCCGGGCAGATGGCGACCATGCCGATGCCGCAGTTGAAGGTGCGGGCCATCTCCGCCGGGGCCACGCCGCCGGTCGCCATCAGCCAGCGGAAAACCGGGGGCAGGGACCAAGTCCCGGCATCCAGCGTCACGCCCAGCCCGGCCGGAAGCACGCGCGGAATGTTCTCCACCAGCCCGCCGCCGGTGATGTGGGCGAGGCCACGCACGGTGCCCGCGCGCACGGCCGCCAACGCCGGCTTCACATAGATTCGCGTCGGGGTCAGCAGCGCCTCGCCCAGCGTCACACCCGCGTCCCAGGGGCAGGGGCTGCCATAGGTCAGCCCGGCCACGCCGACCAGCTTGCGCACCAGGGAATAGCCGTTCGAATGCACGCCGGAGGAGGCGAGGCCCAGCACCGCGTCGCCCGCCGTCACGTCGGCCCCGGTCAGCACCCGTGTGCGTTCCACCGCACCCACGGCGAACCCGGCCAGATCGTAGTCGCCACCGCTGTACATGCCCGGCATCTCGGCCGTCTCACCGCCCACCAGGGCGCAGCCCGCCTGCCGGCAGCCGGCGGCGATGCCGGCGACGATGTCGCGACCCGCCGCCACGTCCAGCTTGCCCGTGGCGAAGTAGTCCAGGAACAGCAGCGGCTCGGCCCCCTGCACGACCAGGTCGTTGACGCACATGGCCACCAGGTCGATGCCCACCGTGTCGTGCTTGCCGGCCTCGATCGCCACCTTCAGCTTCGTGCCGACACCGTCGGTGGTGGCGACCAGCAGCGGATCGGTGTATCCAGCGGCGCGCAGGTCGAACAGCGCGCCGAACCCGCCCAGCCCCGCGTCGGACCCGGGGCGCGCGGTCGACTTCGCCAGGGGCTTGATCGCCTCGACGAGCGCGTTGCCCGCGTCGATGTCGACACCGGCATCCTTGTACGAGTAGCTGTTGATGGTGACCTCGCGAGGGCTAAGCTGTCCCGGCCCGTGCCGGAGCGAGCGCCCCGGCGTTTCAAGTCCGGCCGAACATAGCAAGATCGGAACCCATTGCAATGCTGGTCAGCCGCATGACACTCCCGCGCAGACTGGTCGCCATCCTGGCTTTCCTGGGGGCCGCGACGCTCCTTCCGGTCGCCGCGATCTCCGCCACCGGAGAGGGCGCGGAGGTGTTCACCGTGCGGAATGTCGAGGTGGACGTGACGGCCGGTACGGCCGCCGCCGCGCGCGAGCAGGCGATCCGCCAAGCCCAGCGGGAGGCCTTCGCCCGGCTGTTCGACCGGCTGACGCCGGAGGCCGATGGGCAGAGGGCGCCGCCGCTCGACGACGGCGCCATCGAACAGCTGGTGGACGCCTTCGAGGTGGAGGGGGAGCGCACCTCCGCCGTCCGCTACATCGGCCGCTTCACCATCAGGTTCCGGCCCCAGGCGGTGCGGACCCTGATGCTGTCCAACGGCATCCGCTACGCGGAGGTGATGTCGAAGCCGGTGCTGGTGCTGCCGGTCGATCAGACCCTCGGCCAGCCCATCCTCTGGCAGCGGGAGACGCCCTGGCGCCAGACCTGGGAACAGCTTGAGCCGCCCGAGGGGCTGGTGCCCGTGCTGGTGCCCTACGGCGAACTCCAGGACGTGACCGACATCGGGGCCGAGCAGGCGCTGGCGGGGGACCAGGACGCCCTGCGCCGCATCGCGGATCGCTATGGCGCCGGGGCCGTGGCGGTGGTTCAGGCGGCCCCCGACGGCGAACTGGCGCCGCCAAGCCCCGATGCCGTGCCCGCCATGGCGCAGGCCGCGTCGCCCCCGGCCGCCCCGGCCGCCGACCGGCCGCGCGGCCTCGCCGTCCTGGCGACCATCCACCGCTTCGACGGCAACCCGCCGGAGACGGCTTTCTTCGAGCTGCCGCCGCCGTCCGCCCCCACGATGGCCGATCCCGGCGCCCCGTCTTCCGCGCCGGCCATGGCGCCCATGGAACCCGCCCCCCCGCTGGGCGTGCTGGAACTGATGCCGGCGGCGGTGGAGCGCACGGTCGACGCGCTGGAGCAGTCCTGGATCGCCGCCAACCTGCTGGAGACGGGGCAGCAGAACCGTCTGACCGTGGAGGTGCCCTTCGCGGGGATGGAGGAATGGGCGGAAACCCGGCGCCGCCTGTCCGCCGTCCCGACCGTCACCCGCGCCCGGATCGTCAGCCTGTCGCGCTCCACGGCGGAGCTGGACATCACGTTCCTGGGCGATCCGGCCCGCCTGCGCACGGCCCTGGCCCAGCGCGACCTCGTGCTGACGGAGCCGCCGGCCGCACCGCCTCCCGCCTTCGGCGCGCTTCCCGGCCAGCCGATCCCGGTCGAGCCGCCGGTCTGGCGCCTGCAATGGCGCGGCGCCGCTTCGCTCCAGGCGCCATCCGTGCAGGCACCCTCCCTCCAGGCGCCGCCCGACGCCCAGGCGCCCGCCGGCGCCCCGCCCGCGCAGGCGACCACGCCCGCCCAGTCCCAGACACCCTGAACAGCCCAGTGCCGGATCAGCCGAATCCCCCCGCGCCGGACCGTCCGCCGAACGGCAACGGGCTGGCCTCCGTCGGCTGGGGGCGCCAGATGCTCAGCGTCCCCAACCTCATCACCATCGCGCGGATCTGCGCCGTGCCGGTGCTGATCTGGCTGATCGTGACCGGCCGGATGGCGCCAGCCTTCTGGCTGTTCGTCGCGGCGGGCGTGTCCGACGCTGTCGACGGCATCATCGCCCGCAGCTTCCGGTCCCGCACCAAGCTCGGCGGCTATCTCGACCCGATCGCCGACAAGCTGCTGCTGGTCGCCTCCTTCATCTCGCTGGGGGCGGAGGGCCTGTTACCCCTTTGGCTCGTGCTCTTGGTGGTGGCCCGCGATATCATCATCGTGGCGGGTGTGTCCGCCCTGACGCTCATGAAGGAACGGCTGGCGATGCAGCCATTGTGGATCAGCAAGGTGAACACCTTCGCCCAGATCGCGCTGGCGGCCCTGGTGCTGGCGGAGGCGGGGACTGCCGTCCCGCTCGCCGCCTATGTGGAGCCGGCGATCTGGGTCGTCACCGCCACCACCGGCTGGTCCCTGATCGGCTATTTCCTGCGCGGCCTGCTGCTGCTGCGGACCCGGGGGAGCCACGAATGACCGCCGGTCGCCAGTTCCGATTCTGGGGAATCGGCGCGCTGGTCTTCATCCTCCTGCTCTGGCTGCTGGGCGACGTGCTCCTGCCCTTCGTCGCCGGCATGGCCGTGGCCTATCTGCTGGACCCGCTGGTGGACCGGCTGGAGCGGCTGCGCACGCCGCGCTGGCTCGCCACCACGATCGTCCTGCTCACTTTCATCCTCGTGGTGGTGCTCTCGCTGATGCTGCTGTTTCCGCTGCTGCGGGCGCAGATCGTGGCGCTGATCGACGTGGCGCCGAAATGGGTGGCCTGGGTGCGGGACGTCATGCTGCCCAGGGTGGAGGCCCTTCTCCTGGAGCTGTCGCCGGAGGATGTTGAGCGGCTGCGCACCGCCGTGCAGGAGTATGCGGGAACCGTGGTCAGCTGGGTGGCGAACCTGCTGCGCGGCGTCCTGACCGGCGGGGTGGCGATCTTCGACGTCATCTCCGTCCTGCTGATCACGCCGATCGTCGCCTTTTACCTGCTGCGCGACTGGGACCTGCTCATCGCCAAGGTGGATGGCTGGCTGCCGCGACAGCACGCCCCGGTGATCCGCGCGCAGGTGGAGGAGGTGGACCGCACCCTCGCCGGGTTCGTCCGTGGGCAGGCCACGGTCTGCCTCGCCCTGGGGATCTTCTACGCCCTGGCCCTTTCCTTTGTGGGGCTGGAATTCGGCCTGATCATCGGGCTGTTCGCGGGGCTCCTTTCCTTCATCCCCTATGTCGGCTCGCTCGTCGGCTTCGTCACCTCCGTCGGCATCGCCTTCGTCCAGTGGGACGAGCTGTGGCGGGTGGCCCTGGTGGCCGGCATCTTCGTCTTCGGTCAGGCGGTGGAGGGCAATTTCCTGACACCCAAGCTGGTGGGCGAACGGGTCGGGCTGCACCCGGTCTGGGTCATCTTCGCCCTGCTGGCCGGCGGCAGCCTGTTCGGCTTCGTCGGCGTGCTGCTGGCCGTGCCGGTGGCCGCCGTGATCGGCGTCGTGGTCCGATTCGCCCTCACGCAGTACATGGGCAGCACCCTCTACACCGGCCCGGTTCCGGCGGCACCGCCCGCGCCGGCGGAGGGGCGGCCCCTGCATCCGGCGGCGGAGGGGGCGGTGGCGCACGCTCCGGCCGACCGCCCGCCGCCCGCCGCATGACGGGCGTCATGACCGGACCGAAGCAGCTCCCGCTGGACCTCGGCCACCGCTCGGCCATGGGGGAGGACGACTTCTTGGTCGTTCCCGGCAACGCCGACGCGGTCGCCTGGCTCGATTCCTGGCCCGACTGGCCGGCGCCGGCCCTTGTCCTGTTCGGCCCGTCCGGCAGCGGCAAGAGCCATCTGGCCCAGATCTGGCGCGCCCGCAGCCGCGCCAGCCTGATCGGGCCGGAGGATCTGACGGTTGAGGATGTGCCCGAGCTGCTGCGCCCCATGCGCGCCGTCGTGCTCGACCGGGCGCAGGAGGTGGCGGGCGATCCGCAGCGGGAACGGGCGCTGTTCCACCTCTACAACGCGGCGAAGGAGGTGAACGGACATCTCCTGCTGCTGGCCCAGAATGCGCCGATTAACTGGGTCCTGCGGCTGCCCGACCTGCGCTCGCGGCTGCTGGCGGCCCCGGCGGTGGGCATGGCCGCCCCGGACGACGCGCTCCTGATGGCCGTGCTGGTCAAGCTGTTCGCCGACCGGCAGATCAGGGTCGGCCAGGACGTGATCGAGTGGCTGATGACCCGGACGGAGCGGTCGTTCGACAACGCCCGGCGGGTCGTCGACCGGCTGGACCGGGCGGCGCTGGCCGCCAAGCGGCCGATCACCGTGCCCTTCTGCCGCGCGGTGCTGGACACGGACGCGGGCGCGGGGGGCTAAGCCTCCCAGGCCCAGGCGTCCTTCAGCGCCTTCCAGCGCGCCGGCTGTTCCTTGCCCGCCGCCTCCGCTGCCTTGGCGAGGCGACGTTCCAACGCCTTCAGCGCCGCCCGCTCGTCCTTCGGCGCGGACCCGGCCGCCTCCCGCACCAGGGCAAGCGCCGTGGCCAGCTCCGCCCGGTCGCGGAGTGCCACGCGATAGTCGGTGAGCGCCCCCAGTGCCGGCTTCACCCGTCCCGCAGGCAGCAGCGATCTCATGAAATCAAGGGTATAGCGGAGTTTGTCGACGCGCCGTCTCAGCTTCGGGGGCGGCTCGCCGTCATCCGGTCCGGCCCCGGCCTTGCGCTCGACCTTCCGGAACCGTACCGCCAGCAGGCTCGGTGCCAATTCGGTCATGGTGGCGTCCATGCGCGGCGCCCGGGCCCAGTCGCCATCCTCCAGCCACTCCGCGAACCCCAGCACCCAGGCGGTCCAGCGGGGGGAGCGCAAGAGGTCGGTGACGGCAAGCCGCGCCGCCCTCCGCCGTCCGGCCAGCGTCGTCGCCAGGGACGGGGGCAGGGCCTTTCCGCGTTGGCTCGCCTGAGTCAGCAGCAGGGCGATCCGTTCGCGCAGCCGCGCCTCCGCCAGGACCGTCCGGAGCCGCTTCAGCTCATGGCGCAGCCCGTCGCCCCGGGGGCAGGCGAGCAGGTCCTTGAACAATCCGAACGCCGCGTCCAGGCGGCGGGTGGCGGCGGCCATCTCCCGCAGGGCGTCCCCGTCGGCGCCCGCCGTCAGCGCCGGCTCGTTCTCCAGAAGCTGGGCCAGCGCGTTCCGCCCGATGTGCCGGAACGCCTCGGCCACCGTCGTCGCCGGGGACAGGGCGATGGGGCGGGCCGGCACGGCGGCGGGCGCACGTCCGGTCAGCAGCGCGAAGCCCTCGTGCGCCTTGCTCCGGGCCGTCAGCCGCAGCGGCACGCGGCGGTGGATTTCGCCGGCGATGCGGAACAGGTCGGCCACGCGGCCCGCCTTCAGCTCCAGCTCGATCTCCGCGATGGGGCGGTGCAGCGGCGCGCCGGAGGAGGGCGTGGCGGTGATCTGCCCCTGGTCCAGCGCCAGCTCGATCGCCCCCTGCGGCGCGACGGCGAGGGCCAGGATCGTCCGCCGCACGTCGGTGACGATCACCGGCCGCAACCGGGGGGCGAGGTCCGACGGCACCAGATGGGCCAGTTCCGGATCGCCCATCACGGCGAGGTCGAGGCCGTCCCGCACCGCCCATTCCCATTCGCGGCGGACCGGGATGGCCCCTTCGCCGCCCGCCTCCCCGAAGGTCTTGATCCCCTGCATGCAGCCGCCGTCGCCGCGCCGCACCCGCAGCGCCACCCCGCGCGCGGCCAGCGCGAGGTCGGGGGTGTCGTAGTAGGTCGTCTGCAGGTGGACCCTGCGGGCGGGCCCGGCGGCCAGGGCGGCGACGGCCGGAAGCGTTTCCACGCGGGGAATGTCCGCCGTCGCCAGCGTCAGGCGAAGCTCGACCTCCAGCGCGGTGGACGGGGCCGCCGCCCTTTCCGGCGCTGCGGGACGCGGCTTTCTGGCGGACGGGGTCTCGGGCAAGGGGCGGAGCCTTCGGCCGGCGGCGACACTGCTGATTAGCGCAGCCGGTGCTGCGCGTTAAGCCCCCATTTCCAGGCTGCGGGGTGTGACGAACTCGACCAGTTCCCCGGACCGCCATGCGAGATCGCCCCAGCGGTCCAGCGGCAGGTTGATGGCGACCAGCGTCCCGGTCGGAAACTTCTCCTCCAGGGCGTGCATGTCCACCATGTCCCCGGTCGCCGACAGCCGCAGCGCCAGATGCGCGAAATCCGGGTTGTGGCCCACCAGCATGACGGCGCCCACCTGGTCGGGCAGGGCCCGCAGCCGGTCGAACAGCGCCTGTTCGCCGCACAGGTACAGGCCGCGCTCGTATTCCACCGGCGGCAGTATCTTCCAGGCCCCTGCGACCGCGTCCAGCGTCTCGCGCGCCCGTCGGGCGGTCGAGCAGAGGATCAGGTCCACCGCGGGTGGCCCGTCCTTGCGCTCTGCCATATACTTCGCCATGGTCGCGCCAGCGCGCTGGCCCCGGCTTGCGAGTGGCCGCTCGTGGTCGTCCATGTCGGGTTCGTCCCAGGAAGACTTGGCGTGCCGCAGGAGATAGAGGCGTTTCATGGCAGACCCGATGGGGGGCGAGGGCGGTGTGCGGCGTCGGGCCGCGTCCGGACGGCGGGCATCGTCACCCGCCACGGGACGGCAGCGTAAACCGGCCGCGCCGAAAACCGTAACGGAAACGACCTACGATGGTTCGTCGTCACGACCGTCGCAGGATGATTCCGCCATGAGCCCGCTTGCCGAGAACGCCACCGCCCTGGCGGACGAGGGTCTGCTGGACCGGATCGACATGTCCACGCCCGAGCGCTTCATCAACCGCGAGCTCTCCTGGCTGTCCTTCAACCAGCGCGTCCTGGAGGAGGCGTTCAACCGCAACCACCCGCTGCTGGAGCGGCTGCGGTTCCTGTCGATCTCCGGCAGCAACCTCGATGAGTTCTACATGGTCCGCGTGGCGGGCCTGAAGGCGCAGGTCGCCGCCGGCGTGACCACGCCGTCCGACGACAATCTGACGCCGGCCCAGCAGCTGGCCGCCATCAATCACAAAGCGTCGGAGCTGATGCGCGACCAGCAGTCCGCCTGGCTGATGCTCCGCCAGGAGCTGGGGCAGGCCGGGATCGGCGTGGTCGAGATCGAGGATCTGACGGCGGCCGAGCATGATTGGATCGAATCCAAGTTCATCGACGACATCTTCCCCGTCCTGACGCCCATCGCCGTCGACCCGGCCCATCCGTTCCCCTTCATCCCGAACCTCGGCTTCGGTCTGGTCCTGCAGCTCTTCGATCCGGTGAAGGGCATCAATCTCGACGCCCTCGTCCTGATCCCGGCACAGCTCGACCGCTTCATCCGCCTGCCGGGGTCGGAGCTGCGCTTCGTGCTGATCGAACAAGTGATCCTCACCTTCATCAGCCGCCTGTTCCCGCCCTTCGTGCTGAAGGGCCACGGCGTCTTCCGGCTGCTGCGCGACAGCGACATCGAGATCGAGGAGGAGTCGGAGGATCTGGTCCGCACCTTCGAGAGCGCCTTGAAGCGCCGCAAGCGCGGCCATGTCATCCGGCTCAGCGTCAACGCCGGCATGGGCCGGGAGCTGCGCGAATTCCTGGTGAACCAGCTCCACGTCTCCTACGACGACCTGTTCATCATGGACGGGCTGCTGGGCCTCGTGGACACCAAGCAGATCATCGTGGACGAGCGGCCGGACCTGCTGTTCCCGCCCTACAACGCCCGCTTCCCCGAGCGCATCCGCGATTTCGGCGGCGACTGCTTCGCCGCCATCCAGCACAAGGACATCGTCGTCCACCACCCGTTCGAAAGCTTCGACGTGGTGGTGCAGTTCCTGCGGCAGGCCGCGCGCGACCCCAACGTCGTCGCCATCAAGCAGACGCTGTACCGCACCTCCAAGAACTCCCCCATCGTCGCCGCCCTGATCGAGGCGGCGGAGGCGGGCAAGAGCGTCACGGCACTGGTGGAGCTGAAGGCCCGCTTCGACGAGGAGGCCAACATCCGCTGGGCCCGCGACATGGAGCGGGCGGGCGTGCAGGTCGTCTACGGCTTCCTGGACCTCAAGACTCACGCCAAGGTCTCGCTCGTGGTCCGGCGCGAGAACCAGGGCCTGCGCACCTATGTTCATTTCGGGACGGGCAACTACCACCCGATCACGGCGAAGGTCTACACCGACCTCAGCTTCTTCACCTGCGACCCGGCCCTCGGCCACGACGCCGCGCACATGTTCAACTACATGACCGGCTACGCCACGCCCAAGGCGCTGGAGAAGATCGCCATCGCCCCCATCACGCTGCGCCAGCGCCTCGTCGACCTGATCGACGCGGAGATCGCGCACGCCCATGCCGGCCGTCCTGCGGCGATCTGGGTCAAGCTGAACTCCCTGGTGGACGCCCGGATCATCGACAAGCTCTATCAGGCGTCCCAGAACGGGGTGAAGGTGGACCTCGTCATCCGGGGCATCTGCTGCCTGCGGCCGGGCGTGAAGGGCCTGTCCGAGAACATCCACGTCAAGTCCATCGTCGGCCGCTTCCTGGAGCATGGCCGCGTCATCTGCTTCGGCAACGGCCACGGCCTGCCGCACCCCAAGGCCAGGGTCTACATCTCCTCGGCCGACTGGATGCCCCGCAACCTGGACCGCCGGATCGAGACGCTGATCCCGATCGAGAACCCGACCGTCCACCAGCAGGTGCTGGACCAGATCATGGTCGCCAACCTGAACGACGACGCGCAGAGCTGGCTGCTCGGGCCGGACGGGGTCTACCACCGGATGGAGCCGGGCGACCCGCCCTTCAGCGCGCACACCTACTTCATGACAAATCCCAGCCTGTCCGGCCGGGGCAGCGCGCTCAGCGCCGCCCGCCTGCCGCCCAAGCTGGAACTGAAGCCCGTTTCCTGACCGTTCTTCTCCTGCCAGCAGCGCCCGCAGCCCCCAAATCGACCATGCCATCTCGGACAGACCGCCCCGGCCCCGCAAAGTCCGCCGGCCAGGACCGGATCGCCGTCATCGACATCGGATCGAACTCGATCCGGCTGGTCGTCTATGACCGGCTGTCGCGCTCGCCCGTCGCGGTCTTCAACGAGAAGGTCCTGTGCGGGCTGGGCAAGACCATGCAGAAGACCGGCAGGCTGAACCCCGACGGGGTGAAGCTGGCGCTGCAGAACCTCGCCCGCTTCCGCCGCCTCGTCGACGGCATGGCGGTCTCGCATGTGGACGTGCTGGCCACGGCCGCCGTGCGCGACGCGGTCGATGGCGACGCCTTCGCGGCCCGCGTACTGAAGGAAACCGGGTTCCGCATCACCGTCCTGTCGGGGGAGGACGAGGCCCGGCTCGCGGCCATGGGCGTGCTGTCCGGCACGCCGGGCGCCGACGGGTTGGCCGGCGACCTCGGCGGCGGCAGCCTTGAGGTGGTGGGGCTCGATCGCGGCGTGATCGGCCGGCAGGCCACCTTGCCGCTGGGCCCCTTCCGGCTGGCGGAGGCCGGAGACGGCAAGCCCGGCGCCACCATCAAGCTGATCGACACCCAGCTCGAGACGCTGCCCTGGATCGCGGAGGCGAAGGGCCGCGCCTTCCATCCGGTCGGCGGCAACTGGCGGGCGCTGGCCAAGATGCACATGGAGCAGGTCCGCCACCCGCTCCACGTCATCCACGACTATACCGTTCCGGCCGCCGAGATGATCGAGTTCGCCGGCCTGATCGGACGCCAGAGCCGGTCGTCACTGGAGAAGATCCCCGGCATCTCGCGCCGCCGGGTGGACACGCTGCCGCTGGCGGCATTGGTGATGGAGCGGCTGCTGGTCGCCGCCCGGCCGGACAAGGTGATCTTCTCCGCCCAGGGATTGCGGGAGGGTCACCTGTTCGATCTGCTGACCCCGGAGGAGCGGCGCCGCGATCCGCTCCTGTCCGCCTGCCGCGACGTGGCGGAGTGGATCGGCCGCTTCGGCCAGGCTGAAACCATCGCCCAGTGGACCGCCCCCCTTTTCGTCGGGGAGGACGAGGCCGCCGCGCGCCTGCGCCAGGCCGCCTGCCTGCTGTCGGACCTCGGCTGGATGGAGCATCCGGACTACCGGGCCGAGCATGGCTTCCTGCGCACGCTGCGCATGCCCTTCGGCGGTGCCGACCATGCCGACCGCGCCTTCCTGGCGCTCGCCATCTTCGTCCGCTACGCCGGCACGCTGGAAAGCCCGCTGCTGGAGGGGGCGAAGGGCCTCGTCAGCGCGAGCGCGCTGGCCCGCGCCAACATCCTGGGTCTCGCCCTGCGCCTCGCCCACACGCTGACCGGCGGTGCAGCCACGCTGCTCCAGCGCACGGCGCTTCGGCTGGGGGAGGAGGCGCTGGTGCTGTCGCTTCCGGCCGACGCCGGCATGCTGGCGGGGGAGGTGGTGCAGCGCCGCCTGGACAGCCTCGCCAAGGCGCTGAACCGCACGGGCGACATCCAGGTGCAGCGGGGGCCGAAGCCGGTGGGGTGATATCCGGTCCTTGGCGGATGGGGCGGCCAACGATAGGTTCTGTGCAGGCGGAACACTCTCATTCCAAGCGATGCGCGTCTTGGCCCAGCTGCTTTCCGGACCCTGGTTCCTGCTGGTGGTGATGCCGCTCGGGCTCATGGTTGCAGCCGCGCTGCTTCATCTCCTGGTCCAAGGTGGCTTGGATGGGACCATGAGCGTCATCGCCGCCATCTGCGTCGGAGGGATGGTCGGGGCCACGACCGTCCCCGCCGTGTCCACGCTTCAGGGGCTCAAGACCGCTGTTGGTCATGCGCGGTTCTGGATCGTCCCTTTTCCCGACCTGCTGGCAATCTGGAGTGCGAACGCCCTGGCGGGAGGCTTCAAGATCAGGCTGGCCGCCGTCGCCCATGGATTTGTGACGTTGTTGCCGGTCGTGGGCCTTGTCTGGCCGGCGGCGATGCCACCAGGCTTGGCGTTGCTTTCGATGGTCTCGCTCTTCAACGTCCTCTACCTGGCCAGCATCCGTCATCTTTCCCGGTCGTCTCTCGAGTTGGGGTGCATCGAGCTGATCGGCGGGATTCGGGTGTTTCCCCAAGAGTTGCCGCTCCGGGTCGGATGCCGGCTGTTCGACGATTCAATGGGAACGGTTCCGGTGCCGCCCCGCATCGGCGCATTGGCGATGGCGGTTGGTACCCGTGACGCGGTCTACACCGCAGCTATGTTGGCCATGGTCGCCGGGTTGGTGGCGAACGTCTTCGCCTTGGCACAGTCTTTCGCTGGAAACCTTGGCGTGCTCGATCCACTGTTTTGGATGGCGATCTTGAACGGTCCGATGGGCCTGATGGCCCTTCGCCTGCTCTGGCCGCTCTTGATCGCACGCGGGCTCTGGCACGAAGACGGGTGACAGAACCCGGAGAAGCGGGGGCTACGGCAGCTCCACCAGCTTCACCCGCTTGCGCTCGATGGCCAACGCCAGCTTCCCGTTCTTCAGTTTGAGGGCGGGTTCGCCGAACACCTCGCGGCGCCAGCCCTGCAGGGCCGGGATGTCCGCCTCGTCGTTGGCCGCCAGCAGCTCCAGGTCGCCCGACGTGGCGATCAGCCGGGCGGCCACCTCCTCCTCCTCGCTCACCATGCGCAGCAGCACGCGCAGCAGCTCCACGATCGGGGCGATGCCGCCGGGCATGTCCTGGCGCGTCTCCGGGCGGGGCAGCTCCTTCTCCGGGATCGCCAGGGCGGTCTGCACGGCGGCCAGGATCTCCGTGCCGTAGCGGCCGCGCGCCAGGCTCTCGCCCAGTCCGCGCGTGCGGGCCAAGTCCTCCACCGACGTGGGCGCATGGGCCGCGATCTCGATCAGCGACTCGTCCCGCACGACACGGCTGCGCGGGATGTCCTTCTTCTGCGCCTCCCGCTCCCGCCAGGCGCAGACCTCGCGCAGGATGGCCAGGAAACGAGGCTTCTCGGTGCGCACCTTGATGCGCTTCCAGGCGTCCTCCGGGGCCACCCGGTATGTGGCCGGATCGGTCAGGATCGCCATCTCCTCCGCCAGCCAGTGCTCCCGCCCAGTCTTGCGCAGCTTGTTGCGCAGCTTCTCGTACACCGGCCTGAGGTGGGTGACGTCCGACAGGGCGTAGACCAGCTGCCGCTCCGTCAGCGGCCGGTGCGACCAGTCCGTGAAGCGGCTGGATTTGTCGATCCGCCCGCTGGTCAGGCGGCTGACCAGCGTCTCGTAGCCGACACTGTCGCCGAAGCCGCAGACCATGGCGGCCACCTGGGTGTCGAACAGCGGGGTCGGCACCTTGCCGGTCAGATGCACGAAGATTTCCACGTCCTGCCGGGCGGCGTGGAACACCTTCATCACGGCCGTGTCCTGCATCAGCTCGAACAGCGGGGCGAGGTCGATGCCGTCGGCCTGCGGGTCGATGATGGCCGCCTCGTCCGGCCCCGCGACCTGGATCAGGCAGAGCTGCGGCCAGTACGTCTTCTCCCGCATGAACTCCGTATCGACGGTGACGAACTCGGCGCCGCGCAGGCGGGAGACGAAGGCGGCGAGGGCGGATGTGGTGCTGATCACGGTCATGGCCGCCGTCATACACGAGCGCGCCGCACAGCGGAAGCGGGGCGGGTGAGGGCCGGGGCCAAGCACCCCCTCGCGTAGGGTGGCCTGGACCAACCTTGCCCCCCACCTTGACAAGCCGTCCCAAACCGTGCGGATTTGCGCGCCGCCGCCGACGCTGCCCCGGTTCCGGAACCGTGGGCCGCCGGTCCGTTCCCATTCGCACCGGTCGATCCCCATGCACGCCTATCGCACCCACACCTGCGGCCAGCTCCGTCCCGAACAGGCCGGTCAGACGGTCCGCCTCTCGGGCTGGATCCACCGCAAGCGCGACCATGGGCAGCTCCTGTTCATCGACCTGCGCGACCATTACGGCATCACCCAGTGCGTGCTGGACATCTCCGGCCCCCACTTCGCGACGGCGGAATCGCTGCGGCTGGAATCGGTCATCACGGTGACCGGCAAGGTGGTCGCCCGCTCTCCGGAGACGGTGAACGACAAGCTGCCGACGGGCCATGTCGAGGTCCAGGTGCAGGACCTGTCGGTGCAGAGTGCGGCCGACCAGCTCCCCCTCCAGGTCAACAGCGAGCAGGACGCCGGCGAGGAGCTGCGCCTGCGCTACCGCTTCCTGGACCTGCGTCGGGAGAAGATGCAGCGCAACATCCTGCTGCGCAGCCATGTGATCGCGAGCCTGCGCCGCCGCATGATCGACCAGGGCTTCACCGAGTTCCAGACGCCGATCCTGACGGCCTCCAGCCCCGAGGGTGCGCGCGACTTCCTGGTGCCCAGCCGCAACCATCCGGGCAAGTTCTACGCGCTGCCCCAGGCGCCGCAGCAGTTCAAGCAGCTGCTGATGGTGTCGGGCTTCGACCGATATTTCCAGATCGCGCCCTGCTTCCGCGACGAGGACAGCCGTGCGGACCGCTCGCCGGGGGAGTTCTACCAGCTCGACTTCGAGATGAGCTTCGTGACCCAGGAGGATGTGTTCGCCGCGATCGAGCCCGTCATCCACGGCGTGTTCGAGGAGTTCGCGGACTTCACCGGCACGAAGAAGACCGTCAGCCCGTACCCCTTCGTCCGCATCCCCTATGACGAGGCGATGCTGAAGTACGGCTCCGACAAACCGGATCTGCGCAACCCGCTGGTCATCGCCGACGTCACGGCCGTGTTCCGCCGCGACGATGTGGAGTTCAAGGCCTTCAAGGGCGTGATCGAGAAGGGCGGGGTGGTCCGTGCCATCCGCGTGCCCGGCGTCGCCGACCAGCCGCGCAGCTTCTATGACAAGCTGAACGACTGGGCGCGCGGCCTCGGCGCTCCCGGCCTCGGTTATATCGTCTTCAAGGACGGTCAGGGCACCGGCCCCATCGCCAAGTTCGTGCCCGAAGCCGCCCTGGCCCAGCTCCGCCAGGAGACGGGCTGTGTCGACGGCGACGCCGTCTTCTTCGTCTGCGATCAGGTGGGCCCCGCCGCCAAGCTGGCCGGTCAGGCCCGCACCGAGATCGCCAACCGTCTGGACCTGATCGACCGGACGAAGTTCGAGTTCTGCTGGATCGTCGACTTCCCGATGTTCGAGTACGACGAGGAGCGCAAGAAGATCGACTTCAGCCACAACCCGTTCAGCATGCCCCAGGGCGGGCTGGACGCGCTGCTGAACCAGGACCCGCTCACCATCAAGGCGTTCCAGTACGACATCGTCTGCAACGGCGTGGAACTGTCCTCGGGCGCCATCCGGAACCACAAGCCGGAGATCATGTACAAGGCCTTCGAGATCGCCGGCTACGCGGCGGAGGAGCTGGAGGCCAAGTTCGGTGGCATGCTGAGCGCGTTCAAGCTGGGCGCCCCGCCGCACGGCGGTTCCGCCCCTGGCGTGGACCGCATGGTCATGCTGCTGGCCGACGAGCCGAACATCCGCGAGGTCATCGTCTTCCCGCTGAACCAGCGGGCGGAGGACCTGCTGATGCAGGCGCCCAACACGGTGGCGCCCGAGCGGTTGCGGGAGCTGCACATCAAGCTCGACCTGCCGAAGCCGAAAACGGCTTGAGGCCACCACCCTGTGGCGGACGCGGCATATATCGTTGTGCGACCGTCGATGCTAGTCTCGTCATCCTGCTGATCGAGCGGGTTGACGCATGCCGACCATCGGCCGGGTGAAGGCGGATCGAGAGGCGGCGCCCGGACCGGAGCCGGACGCCAGCGCCGCCGCGCTTGAGGCGGCCTTTGCCGCCATGGATGTCGGCATCGCGGTCGTCGGCGGCGACGGGCGCTTCCTGCGGGTCAACGAGGCCTTCGCCCGCCTGCACGGCGTGGACCCCGCCGGCATGCCCGGCCAGGAATGCACCCTGGTCCTGACGGGCGGTACGCCTGCGCGCCGCCGGCTGCTCCGTCCCGGCGGCGGCACGGTCGATGTGCGTGTCGTGGCGACACCCATGATCGACGGCCCCCAGGCGGGCGCCACCCTCGTCACTCTGGTGGACATCGGCGCCGACCTCCGCGCGGAGACGGAGCTTCGCCACGCGGCCGCGCGGGCGGTGGAGGCGCGGGCGGCCGCCAGCGCCTTCCTCGCCGGCATGAGCGAGGAGGTGCGGGTCCCGCTCAACGCCGTGATGGCCTTCGCGGAGGTGCTGGTCAATCAGGCGCTGGGCCCGCTGGAGCCGCACGGCTACCGGGCGTTCGCCGCCGACATCCAGGCGAGCGGCCGGCGTCTGATGGAAATCCTGGGCGACGTCATGGAGATGGCGAAGCTCGAGGCGGCGGAGACGGCGCTCGATGACGAGGATGTCGATCTCGAGCGCCTGCTGACGGACGCGGCGCAGGCGGTGCTGGGCCGGTCGGTCGGCCGCGACAGGGCCCTGGACTGCGAGGTTGCGTGGCCCGTCGGCGTGGTCCTGGTCGATCTCCGGCTGTTCCGGCGGGCGCTGGAATCGGCGATGGACGCGGCCCTTTCACGAGCGCCGCCGGGCGGCCCCCTGCGGATTGGTGCCGTGCCGCTGCCCGACGGCCGCTGCCTGATCTCGATCGGCGCCCCTGCATCGACGCCGTCGACCGGCCCAGGCGGGACCATCCTGCGCGGGATGGAGGGTGTGGGGCCGCCGTCGCCCGGGCTCGCCGTCGCCCGGGCCGTCGCCCAGGCGCATGGCGGCACGCTGCTGGTGGAGCGCGCGGATGGGGCGGGGGTGGGCTTCGGCTTCGTCCTGCCGATCCAGCGCGTGCGCCGGCGGCGCCTGGCCCCGGTTCAGGGGGTGCTCAGGGTCCGCAACCGTCCGGCCCCCATCGCGCGCGGCGTCATCGACACCGGGGAGCTTCTGCCTCTGGCCGGTGCCGACTACCGCCTCGACGCGCTGGGGGAGGTCCTCGCCATCGATCGCGGCGACGGGCCGATGGCACCGCCCGGCGCCTGCCACCTGTTCGACACGCTGGCCCCGTCGCTGCGGGCGGCGGGGCTGGACGACCTGCTCCGGCGCGGGCTGGCCGAACGCGATCTGGACATTCTGCTGGTGCTGCCCTGCGACGCGCGGCCCGGCGACCTTCTCCATTGCCGTCTGCGGCGCGCGGCCGCACCGGACGAGGCGATCCTGACCGTGCGCCTGATCTGACCAAGGATCAGCGCTTGGCCTTGCGGCTGGCCTTGGTGCGGTACATCAGCATGTCGGCGCGGCGGCTCACCTCGTCCTCGCGGTCCTCGGGACCATAGGGCTCGGCCCCGAAGCTGGCGCGCAGCGTCAGGACGGCGGCGCCCAGGGCGCAGCTCTCCGCGTTCAGCGCCGCGGCGATGGCCGTGGCGCGGGCGAGGCCGGCTTCGGCCGTCGTGTCGGTCAGCAGCAGGGCGAACTCGTCGCCGCCCAGCCGCGCCACCACGTCCATGCCGCGCACCTTCTCGGCCAGCACCTTGGCGACGCGGCGCAGGTACTGGTCGCCGGCCAGATGCCCGTGCGTGTCGTTCACCACCTTGAAGCCGTCCAGATCGATGATGACGAGGACGCCGCCGGTGCCGGTCCGGCGGGCGGTCGCCAGTTCGCGGCGGAAGGCTTCGGTGAAGCCGCGCCTGTTCAGGAGGCCCGTGAGCTCGTCCGTCAGGCTCAGCGTCTCCAGATAGGCGATGCGCTCCTGCTGCTCCGCCAGGCGGCTCTCCGCCTCGCGCAGCTTCTCTGCCATGTCGCGCAGCATCACCGCGTACAGATCGGCTTGCGCGCCGCCGTCCCGGTGCGGGACCGCCGGCATGCGGCGGAGCGGCAGGTCGATGCCGAACCCGGTCGCCCGCGTCGGCGGGGCGTCGTGGAACATGTGGCTGTCGAGCGGGCTCATGGCCGGAACTCCAGGGCGCGGAAATGCGTTCGCGCTCTGGTTGGCAACCGGCGTGCCAGCGGGAAAACGGCGGAAAGGCTGGCGTTCGCAAGCCTTCCGCCGGGACCGCCCGACGCACCCCGGCAGGAATTTCCCCTTACGCCGGCGGTCGGCGGCAAGCTTTGCCGCACCCGTGCCGACCGGAAAGGCCTTGCGTCCACCGAACGGTGGGGGACAATGCCGAAGGACGATCGTGCAGCAGGACAGGTCCCCCACCTTGCGTGACGCATCCGAACGCCGCCCCCGCGCGGCAGCCTTCGCCGCCGCCGCTTCGGCCGTGGCTTCCGTCGTGTCGCTTCTGCTCGCTCCCGCCGAACCCCTGGCCGCCACGACGGTCGCGATCGCGCCCCACAAGGCCACGTATCTGCTCACCCTCGGGACGACCAGTGCGGGAAGCCCGGTGTCCGACGTGAACGGACGCATGAGCTTCGCCTGGCAGGACGCCTGCGACGGCTGGACGGTGGAGCAGCGCTTCGAGGTCACCTTCACCTATACCGAGGGGCAGACGGTGGAGATGTCCACCAGCTACGTCACCTGGGAGGCGAAGGACGGGGAAAGCTACCGCTTCAACGTCCGCAAGATGGTGAACGGCCAGCTGGACGAGGAGCTACGCGGCGACGCGACCCTGGACGGGCTGAAGGGCGGTGTCGCCCGCTACACCCGCCCGGAGGAGAAGCGGGTGGACCTGCCGGCGGGCACCATGTTCCCCTCGGCCCACACGATCCTGCTGCTCTCCCTCGCGGAGCAGGGGGAGACGTTCTTCTCCCGCTACATCTTCGACGGGTCGGAGGCGGCCGGTGCCGCCGGCGTCAGCGCCGTGATGGGCCGCCGGAAGCCGCTTGAGGGGCTGGAGACGAAAAGCCCCGAGTTGAAGCGCCCCGACGCCTGGCCGGTCCACCTGGCCTTCTTCCCCGCCGACCAGCAGGAGTACCTGCCGGACTACGAGACGGCGCTGACCTTGCTGGACAACGGCATCGTGCAGGGGATGGTCATCGACTACGGTGACTTCAAGGTGACGGCCAAGCTCGACAGCCTGGAGGCGGCACCCAAGCCGCCCTGCTGACCCGTCAGTCGTCCCGCTGCCGCCGGGGCTTCACGCCCAGGCCGCGCCCCTTGGCGATCGCGGCGGCCCCCAGCCGGTCGCGCACGGCGTCGATCGCCTTCTCCACCTGCGCCCGGCGGGCGAGGCCGGGGTCCAGCAGGTCGGGCGGATCCGCCCTGCCGCCGTCCACCAGCTCGCCACAGCCGATGCCGATCAGCCGGTAGGGCGTTCCGTCAGCCTCCGCACGCAGCAGGTCCCGTCCCGTCCTGAACAGCCGGTCCGCAAGCTGGGTGGGGGAGGAGAGCTTCGCCGACCGGGTGCGCAGCTTGAAGTCCGCGCTCTTCAGCTTCAGCGTCACTCCCGCCCCGGCGAGGCCGGCCTTCTTCAGCCGCCCCGCCACCTCCTCGCACAGGGGCCAGAGCTGCGCCTCCAGGTCCGACAGGGCGCGCAGGTCCCTGGCGAAGGTCGTCTCGGCGGAGATGCTCTTGGCCGGGGCGTTCGGCGTCACCGTCCGCCGGTCCTCGCCGCGCGCGAACTCCGCGAGGCGATGCCCCATGCTGCCGTAGCGTGCCACCAGCAGGGCGGGGTCGGTCTCGCGCAGTTGGCCGATGGCGCGCAGCCCGTCGGCCTCCAGCTTCGCGCGCAACGCCTTGCCCACGCCCCAGATCAGCCCGACCGGTTTCGCCGCCAGGAAGTCCAGGGTCTCGGCCCGCCCGATGACCGCCAAGCCGCGCGGCTTGTCCAGGTCCGACGCCACCTTGGCCAGGAACTTGTTGTGACTGAGCCCGATGGAGGCGGTGACGCCGATCTCCGTCTCGATCCGGCGCGCCAGCAGCACCAACGTGCGGGCCGGGCTGCCGCCGTGAAGCGTCTCGGTGCCGCTGAGGTCCAGGAAGGCCTCGTCGATCGACAGCGGCTCCACCAGCGGCGTCACCGCCTCCATCAGGGCGCGCACCTGACGGCCCACCGCGGCGTATTTGCGCATGTCCGGCCGGATCACCACCGCGTCGGGACAGGCGGCCAGCGCCTTGAACATCGGCATGGCGGAGCGGACGCCGTACATGCGGGCCACATAGCAGCAGGCCGACACCACACCCCGCTGCCCGCCGCCGACGATCACCGGCTTGTCGGCCAGTTCCGGCCGGTCGCGCTTCTCCACGCTGGCGTAGAAGGCGTCGCAGTCGAGATGCGCGATGGCGAGGCCGTGCAGTTCCGGGTGGTGCAAGACCCGCCCGGAGCGGCAGGCGGGACAACGGCGCGTGTCGGCCGGCACGGCCGCGCCGCAGTCCCGGCACAGGCCGTCCGGCTCGTGGGCTTCCGGCCGTGCCGCGCTCACGTCCACTGGATGCATGGGATCGCCCGCTTCCAATCGGGGGTCGGTTCAGGGCATCGTCCTGACCAAACGGGGTAAGCAGTGATTAACCTTTGATCCGATAGTATGGTATTGCGCTCCAGGCGGCCCCCGCCGTCCGGCCGTCCCCGACGGTGGCGCCCGATCCGCCGCCGCGCGCCGCGTGGCGGCAGGCTTCCTGCCCGGAAGTGCCGCGGCAGTTGTCTGGTTGAAAGGAGCGGCGTAATGTGCGCTGACATGAGCGGGGTGGCGACTGTGCAGTCCATGCATGCGGGTGGAAAGCGCGTGCTGATCGTGGAGGATAACGAGCTCAACATGAAGCTCTTCCACGATCTGTTGGAGGCGCATGGATACGAGACCCTGCAGACCAAGGACGGCATGGAAGCGCTCCGTATCGCGCGGACCCATCGTCCGGACCTGATCCTGATGGACATCCAGCTGCCCGAAGTCTCGGGTCTGGAAGTTACGAAGTGGTTGAAAGAGGACGACGAACTGCGGAGCATCCCCGTCGTGGCCGTGACCGCTTTCGCCATGAAGGGGGACGAGGAGAAGATCCGTGAAGGGGGCTGTGAGGATTACATCGCCAAGCCGATATCCGTCTCCAAGTTCCTGCAGACGGTCCAGCGTTTCCTCGGCTGATCCCATCCCCCGCCGTTCCATGTCCGGCCGCGGCGGGCGTTGACCCATGTCCGCGCGCGTACTGGTCGTCGATGACGTCCTCCCGAACGTCAAGCTGCTCGCGGCGAAGCTGACGCGGGAATACTTCGACGTCATCACCGCCAGCAGCGGCCCCGAGGCCCTGGAGCGGACGCGCAACGAATCCCCCGACATCATCCTGCTCGACGTCATGATGCCGGGGATGGACGGCTTCGAGGTCTGCGAGCGCATCCGCTCCGACCCCGCGATCATGCACATCCCCATCGTCATGGTGACCGCCCTGTCGGACGCGGCCGACCGCGTGCGCGGGCTTGAGGCGGGGGCCGACGATTTCCTGACCAAGCCCGTCAACGACGTGGCCCTGTTCGCCCGCGTTCGCTCGCTTGTCCGGCTGAAGATGATGATGGACGAGTGGCGGCTGCGGGAAAGCACGTCCGGCCAGCTCGGCATGCTCGTCTCCACCGACAGCATGCAGACCCAGTCGGCGGAGAATGCGCGCGTCCTCGTGGTGGAGGACAGCACCATCGACCTCGACAAGGTGCGGGAGACGCTGACCCGCGACCGCGACGCGGTGCGGGCCGCCGACACCTGCGCCCAGGGCCTCGAGATCGCGCTGCAGGAGGATTTCGAGCTGGTCCTCATCAGCCTGACGCTGATGAAGGAGGATGGGCTGCGCCTCTGCTCCCAGCTCCGCAGCCACGAGCGCACGCGGCAGGTTCCGATCCTGCTGATGGCGGACGAGGCCGACATCGACCGGGTGGCGAAAGGGCTGGAGCTCGGTGCCAACGACTATGTCATCAAGCCGATCGACCGGAACGAGCTGCTGGCCCGCACCCGCACCCAGGTGCGCCGCAAGCGCTACCAGGAGCGTCTGCGCTCCAATTACGAGCAGAGCCTGTCGCTCGCCCTGACCGACAGCCTGACGGGCCTGTTCAACCGCCGCTACCTGTCCGCCCACCTGCCGCGCCTGCTGGATCGCAGCGGCGGCAACAACAAGCCTGTGGCGGCCCTGCTGTTCGACATCGACCATTTCAAGAAGGTCAACGACAGCTTCGGCCACTCCGTCGGCGACGAGGTGCTGCGGGAGGTGGCCCAGCGGGCCAGTCGCAACCTGCGCAACTTCGACCTCGTCGCCCGGCTGGGCGGGGAGGAGTTTGTGGTGGTGATGCCCGACGCCGATCTCGGCTCCGCCATGCTGGTGGCCGAACGCCTGCGCCAGCGCATCGCCAACGAGCCGTTCAAGGTCTCCGCACCGCCGGGCCACATCACCGTGACCATCAGCGTCGGCGTTGCCGTGGCGGACGGTGTGGCGGAGTCCGACGGACGGGGGGAGACGGGCGAAAGCCTGCTCCGGCGGGCGGACAACGCGCTCTATCAGGCCAAGCGCAACGGCCGCAACCTCGTCGTCGCCGACAGCGCCAGCCCCGCGACCCAGGCCGCCGCGTCCGTCGACTGAGCCTGGTTGCTCCGCGAACCCGTCGGAGCATGTCCTGAAACGCGACCGTCCCGAAACGCGAAAAGGGCCGCACCGGGCGGCCCTTTCCAGATCGACTTCCACCGAAGCGGCGCGGCTTGCGGCCCGCGCTCACTTCATCTTGGATTCCTTGAAGACGACGTGCTTGCGTGCGACCGGGTCGTACTTCTTGAACTCCAGCTTCTCGGTCGTCTTCCGGGGGTTCTTCTTCTTCACATAGAAGTACCCGGTGTCGGCGGAGCTGACCAACTTGATCAGCACGGTATTCTGCTTGGCCATGAC
Organism: Rhodospirillaceae bacterium; assembly: GCA_029267445.1. Taxonomy (GTDB): domain Bacteria; phylum Pseudomonadota; class Alphaproteobacteria; order Azospirillales; family Azospirillaceae; genus JAJUIU01. The sequence continues at coordinate 47,042 of JAJUIU010000008.1, read as the reverse complement.
CCTGATCCCATCAACGGCCGCAGCGCACGGCCAACGTCATTCCGGACCGCATCGTTGCGGCGTAGCGCGCCAAAATAGCCAGGGCCGCCCCGGTGTCAAGGCATTTCCGGGCTCCGGTCGCGCGACATCGGCGTGGGGGACGCCTCAGCGCTCCGCCACGTGGGTCTGCGCGAACATGAGCGCCCGGCTGTAGAGGGCAGGGTCCTTCAGCAGCGCCGCCGCCACCTGCACGTCCAGCTCCGGGGCGTGCTCCTTCCAGGGGCAGGCCTCCCGCAGGCGGGTCAGCGCGCCCTCGTCCTCCGGCGCCCGCGACCGCCACAGGGCCAGGGTGGAGGCGGGCACGACCGCACCCCCGCGCAGCGGCCGCAGCGCCTCGTCCACCATGCGCACGTCGTTGCTGGTGCATACGGTGGGCTGCACGCCCTGCCGGTGGAGCGTGTAGCCGCTGGGGGCGTAGATGCGGGACCAGGTGAGGAAAAGCTCCCCGTCGTTGGGCAGGCGCGTCACCGTCTGCACACTGCCCTTGCCGAAGGACGACGCGCCGACCACCATGGCCCGCCCGCTGTCCTGCAGGGCGGCCGCCACGATCTCCGCCGCCGAGGCCGACCGCCCGTCGATCAGCACCACCATGGGCGTGCCGCCCGCGATGTCGTCCGGCGTGGCGTCGAACTGCTGCAGGCTGTCCGGATGCCTGCCCTTGGTGCTGATGATCCGGCCGGACGCCATGAACTGGTCGGCCACGGCCACCGCCTGATCCAGCAGGCCACCCGGATTGCCCCGCAGGTCGAGCACCAGCCCGGCCGGATCGCGGCCAAGCTCCCGGCGGATCTTCCGGATGCCCTCCCGCAGGTTGACCGTGGTGGCCGCATTGAAGCGGTCCACCCGCAGAATGCCGACCCCGTCCTGCGCGAACGCCTCGACCGTGTTGGGGATCAGCCGGTCGCGGCGGATGGCCAGCCTGCGGCTGTCCTCCAGGCTGCGCCCGACGGTGATCATCACGACGGTACCGGCGGGGCCGCGCAGCCGCTCGCCGACCTGTGCCATGGTCAACCGGGACGTGAACTCCCCGTCGATGGCCAGGATCGCCTCGCCCGGGCCGACCCCGGCCTGTGCCGCGGGACCGTCGACCAGCACCTCCATGATCTCGTGCCGGTCGCCTTCGTGCCGCAGGGTGACGCCGATCCCGCCATAGCCCTCCCGCTGGGACCGCTCGTCCAGGGCGCGCGCGGCCCCCGTGTAGCGGCTGTAGCCGTCGAGGTGGGAGACGATGGCGTCGAACAGGGCCTGGTAGACATCCTCCGCGCTCGCACCGCCTAAGCCCGTGGACGTCGCGCGCAGCCGCTCCACCGCCCGCATGGTCAGGGCGGCCCAGGCGCCGGGATCGTTCCGGTCGGGCAGGGGGAACTCCCCCACCAGCCCGTCGCCCACCTTCAGGCGCAGCGCCGTGTCCGAAAGGTTGATGCCGACGGTCGGGTCCAGCCGCATCAGGCCGTTCAGCCCGTCCAGCGTCAGCATGCGCAGGTCGACGGGCTGCAGATAGATTTCGGAGATGCGGGAATAGCCGACGCTGAACACATGCTCGCCGATCAGCCGGTCGCGCCCGGCATAGCCGGCGGGGGCATGGTCGGCGGCGCATCCGCCGATCAGGCTGAGGCCGAGTGCTATCGGGGCGAGTGTCCGGATCAGGCCCATGCGGTCACCGGCACGGCGGCAGCGGGGACGGCTGGCCCGGTCGGGCCGGGGCCGACAACGGCGGCGGCAAAGGGGCCGGCAATGGGGGCGACTCGGCGGGAAACCTTCATGATACCCGATTCTCTATCATGAATTCCGGTACCGTCCAGTCCTCGAATCGGCGGGGCTTCTCAGACCGATAACACCTTGGCGCCGATTTGGGTCAGGATCAGCGCCGCCGGCGCGGCGCCTTGGGGCGGTCGCCGCCCAGCCGGTTCAGATTCATCGGCGGGCGGATCTTGGACCCGCGCTTCATCGGGCGGGGGTCGCCGGATCCCCGCGCGCGTCCGGCCGGCTGTTCCTCCCCGTCCGCCTCGGTCAGCTGGAACACCATGCTGCCGGTGATCGCGTCGGCCTCCACCAGACGCACCTTCACCGGCATGCCCAGGCGGTAACGCCGGCCCCAGCGCCGGCCGACCAGGGAATGCGTGGCCTCCTCATGGTCGTAGAAATCGTCGGGCAGGCTGCTCACCGGCACCAGCCCGTCGGCCCCCGTCTCGCTCAACGTCACGAACAGGCCGAAGCGGGTGACGCCGCCGATCTTGCCGGTGAACACCCCTCCCACCCGGTCGGACAGATATGCGGCCATGTACCGGTCCATGGCGTCGCGCTCGGCGGTCACGGCCCGCCGCTCCGTCATGGAGATGTGCTCCCCGATCCGGTCCAGCTTCTCCGCCTCCTGGTCGTCCAGCGCCCCGTCCCCCAGCTTGTAAGACCGCACCAGCGACCGGTGCACCACCAGGTCGGCATAGCGCCGGATGGGCGAGGTGAAGTGGGCGTAACGGGTGAGCGCCAGCCCGAAATGCCCCAGATTGTCCGGCTGGTACACGGCCTGGGCCTGGCTGCGCAGGATCACCGTGCTGATCAGTTCGCTCTCCGGCGTCCCGGCGGCCTTCTCCAGGATGCGGGTAAAGGCGGACGGCTTCAGCACCTGCCCGCGCGCCAGGTTGTAACCCATGGATTTCAGGAACTCGCGCAGCGGCTCGAGCTTGTCGCGCGCCGGTTCGGCATGCACCCGGTACATGCAGGGCGCGTTCTTCGCTTCCAGCGCCTCCGCCGCCGCCACGTTGGCGGCGATCATGAACTCCTCGATCAGCTTGTGGCTGTCCAGGCGGGCGCGCACGCCGATCTCGGCCACCTTGCCATCGGGGCCGATCACCACCTTGCGCTCGGGGATGTCCAGCTCCAGCGTCCCGCGCGCCTCCCGTGCGGCGATCAGGCAGGCGTAGGCGCCGTAAAGCGGCCCGATCACCCGCTCCATCAGCGGCCCGGTGGTGTCGTCCGGCTCCCCGTCGCGGGCCTTCTGCACCTGCTCATAGGTCAGCCGGGCGGCGGACTTCATCAGCCCGCGCACGAATTTGTGCCGCTTCAGGGCGCCGTCCTTGTCGATCCACATATGGACGGCGAGGCAGGCGCGGTCGACCTTGGGCTTCAGCGAGCACAGCTCGTTCGACAGCGCCTCCGGCAGCATCGGCACCACGCGGTCCGGGAAATAGCACGAATTCCCCCGGTCGTAGGCGCTGCGGTCCAGCGGCGATCCCGGCCGCACGTAGAAGCTGACATCCGCGATGGCGACCAGCAGGTGCCAGCCGCCGGGATTGTTCGGGTCCTCGTCCGGCTCCGCGAACACGGCGTCGTCGAAGTCGCGAGCGTCGGCCCCGTCGATGGTCACCAGCGGGTATTGGCGCAGGTCCGTCCGCCCGGCCAGGGTCGGCGGCTCCGCCCGTTCCGCCTCTTCCAGCGCCGCCCTGGGGAACACGGTCGGGATGCCGTTCTGGTGGATGGCGATCAGGCTGATCGCCTTCGGGTCCTCCGGCGCGCCCAGCCGCTCCACCACGCGGGCCTGCTTCAGCCCGAACCGGGAGGAGGGGAGCATCTCCGCCACCACCAGCTCGCCCGGCAGAGCCCCCTCGGCGTTCTGCGGCAGGATGACGAACTCCGCCTTCGCCCTGCGGTCGGCCGGGCGCAGGCGCCCGCCCTCGCGCCCCGGCTCGTAGACGCCGACGATCCGGTCGGTGGATCCGGCGTCCAGCTTCCGGATCGTGCGCGCCTCGTAATGCTTCTCGGAGATGCGGTGCAGCTTCGCCAGCACCCGGTCGCCGGGCGTCAGGGCCGGATGCCCGCGCTTCTCCGGCTGCATGTAGATGCGCGGCGGCGGGTTCTCCTCGTCGGTCCAGACGGCGGGCCGGGCCAGCGTCTCCCCGTCCGGGTCGATCTCGCTCACCACCAGCACCATCACCTCGGACAGCGACGCCGGCGGGGCGACGCGGCGTCCGCCGCCCTTCTCGATGGCCCCCTCCGCCTCCAACTCCCGCAGCAGATGCTTCAGCGGGATGCGGCCGTCCCCGGTGATGTGGAAGGCGCGCGCGATCTCCCGCTTGCCCACCGGTGTCGGGCTCTCCCTGATGAACTCCAGCACCTGCTCCTTGCTGGGGAAGGGGGCGTCCTTCTTGCGGCGGGTCTGGTCCAAGGCGGGGTGTCCGGTCTGGGGAAGGGGCTCTCGCCTCAACAGTATCCCAGCGTTCCGTCCCGCGCGACCGTCAGACCGCCGCTGCCGGCTCCACGTCGGTCAGGGCGATGTTCCGCGTCAACCGCCCTTGCGCGCCTCGCCGATCCAGCGCTTCAGCCGGTCTTCATCCACCGTGCCCACCTGGATCACGTCGCCGACGATGAAGCTCGGCGTGCCCCGGATGCGCAGCGCCTGGGCCACCTTGCGGTTGGCGTCCAGTTCGGCCGTGATCTCCGGCGCGTCCATGTCCTTCTCCAGCCGCTCGGTGTCCAGGCCGGCGGCCTTCGCCAGGGCCATCACGGTGTCCTGGTCCATCCGGCCCTGATGGTTCATCAGCGCGTCGTGCAGTGCCGCGTACTTGCCCTGCTTCTGGGCCGCCAGGGCCGCGCGCGACGCCGCGACCGACGCGGTGCCCAGCACCGGCAGGTGCTTGTGGATGACCTTCACCTTGCCGTCGCCCTCGACCACCTTTTCGATGGTCGGCTTGATCAGCTTGCAGTAGCCGCAGCGGTAATCGAACCACTCCACCAGTACCACGTCGCCCTGGGCGTTCCCGGCCACCGGGGCCACCTTGCTTTCGAAGATGGTGGCGCGGTGCTCGCCGATCAGCTTCTGGCGCGCCTCCGCCTGCGCCACCCGCCGCTCCTCCTCCAGCTTGTCCAGCTGCTCCTGGATGAAGGCCGGGTTGGCGGTGATGAAGTCGCGGATCACCTGCTCGAACTTGGCCCGGTCCTCCGGCGTCACCGCCGGGCCGGCGGCGGGGGCCTGGGCGAGGGCGGGCGTAGAGGCGAGCAGGGCGAGCGTCGCGATGGCGGCGGGGCGGATCATGGGGGGCGCGGTCCTTCCGGAAGACAGACTCCCGGAAGAGTGGCGCGCCCCCCTTCCGCGCGCAAGGCTTCAGAGCCTCTGGGCCGGCCTCAGCCGGCCTTCGCCTTGGCCGGGGCGCGTTTGGCCCCCGTCTTGGCGGCGGACTTCGCGGTGGCCTTCTTCGCGGGGGCCTTCTTCGCCGGGGCCTTCTTCGCGGGCGCGGTGTCCTCAGCAGCGGCCTTCTTGCCACCGCCCGCCTTGGACCCGTCCTTCGCCGCCTTCGCGGCCAGCAGCTCCAGCGCCTGTTCCAGCGTCACCGCGTCCGGGCTGATGGATTTGGGGATGCTGGCGAACAGCTTGTTGTGCTGCACATAGGGTCCGAAGCGGCCGCTGCCGACCTTGATCGGCTTGCCGTCCTTGGGATGCGCGCCCAGGTCGCGGCCCGGCATGGCCGCCGCCTTCTTCGGCGCCTCGCCCAGCAGGAACACGGCCCGGTTCAACCCGATGGTCAGGACGTCGTCCTCGGCCGTCAGGTTCTTGTATGTCGTCCCATGCTTCAGGTAGGGGCCGAAGCGGCCGATGCCGGCCAGGATCTCCTGGCCCGTCTCCGGGTGCGGACCCACGGCGCGGGGCAGGGCCAGAAGCTGCAGCGCGATGTCCAGGTCCACATCCGCCGGCGCCATGCCCTTCGGCAGGCTGGACCGCTTCGGCTTCTCGCCCTTCACCTCCTCGGCCCCCAGCTGGACATAGGTGCCGAACCGGCCGGTCTTCAGGTACACCGGCAGACCCGTCTCCGGGTCCTCGCCCAGCGTCCGGTCGCCCGCGTCCTCGCCCGCCTCTCCGGCGACACCCAGCGGGCGGGTGTAGCGGCAGTTCGGGTAGTTGGAGCAGCCGATGAACCCGCCGCTCTTGCCCAGTTTCAGGGACAGCCGCCCGTCGCCGCAGCTCGGGCAGGCCCGCGCGTCGATCTGCCGTCCCTCCGCGTCGGTGCGGGTGGGGAAGAAGTGCGGGCCCAGCGCCGTGTCCAGCGCGTCGAGCACCTGGGTGATGGTCAGGTCCTTGGTGTCGTGCACGGCGGCGGAGAAGTGGCGCCAGAACTCGCGCAGCACCTCCTTCCAGAACAGCCGTCCGCCGGAGATGTCGTCCAGCTTCTCCTCCAGGCTGGCCGTGAAGCCGTACTCCACGTAGCGGGGGAAGAAGTTTTCCAGGAAGGTGGTGACCAGCCGCCCCCGGTCCTCCGGCACGAAGCGCCGCTTGTCCAGCCGCACATACTCGCGGTCCTGCAGCACCTGCAGGATGGAGGCGTAGGTGGAGGGCCGGCCGATGCCCAGCTCCTCCAGCTTTTTCACAAGGCTCGCCTCGGTGTAGCGGGGCGGGGGCTGGGTGAAGTGCTGTTCCGGCTTGATCGCACCCCGCGTCAGGTCCTCGCCGTCCTTCATGGCCGGCAGGCGGCGATTCTCCTCGTCCTCGGCGTCGTCGTCCCGGTCCTCCTGGTAGACCTTCAGGAACCCGTCGAACCGCACGACGCTGCCGGTCGCCCGGAACACGGCCTCGGCACCCTTGCTGATGATGTCGACGGTGACCTGGTCCAGCACGGCACTCGCCATCTGGCTCGCCACCGTGCGCTTCCAGATCAGCTCGTAGAGGCGCAGCTCGTCCTTGTCCAAATAACGGGACAGGCCGTCCGGGCGGCGGAACAGGTCCGTCGGGCGGATGGCCTCGTGCGCCTCCTGGGCGTTCTTGGCGGCGTTCTTGTAGATGCGGGGCTTCTCCGGCACGTACCCGTCGCCCCAGGTCGCCGCGATCAGCCGGCGCGACCCCTCGATCGCCTCCTGGCTGAGCGCCACGCCGTCCGTCCGCATATAGGTGATCAGGCCCACCGTCTCGCCGCCGATGTCGACACCCTCGTACAGCTTCTGGGCCGTACGCATGGTCTTGGTGGCGCCGAAGCCCAGCTTGCGGCTGGCCTCCTGCTGCAGGGTGGATGTCGTGAACGGGGCGTAGGGGTTGCGCCGCACCTCCTTGCGCTCCACCCGGCCGACGCGGAACGTCATCGGCCGGATGCGGGCCACGGCCGCGTCGGCGTCGCCTTGGCGGCCCAGGCTGAACTTCTCCAGCCGCTTGCCGTCCAGCTGGGTCAGCCGGGCGGTGAAGGTCTGCCCGTCGTGGGTTTTGAACTCCGCCTCGATCGTCCAGTATTCCTGCGGGCGGAACACCTCGATCTCGGACTCGCGCTCGCAGACCAGCCGCAGCGCCACCGACTGCACGCGTCCGGCCGATTTAGACCCCGGCAGTTTGCGCCACAGCACGGGCGACAGGGTGAAGCCCACCAGATAGTCCAGCGCCCGGCGGGCGAGGTAGGCCTCCACCAGCTCGGCGTTCACGTCGCGCGGATTGGCGATGGCGTGCTGGACGGCGGACTTGGTGATCTCGTTGAAGGTGACGCGCTTGAGATCGACCTTGCCCAGCAGGCGGCGCTGGCCCAGCACCTCCTTCACGTGCCAGGCGATGGCCTCGCCCTCGCGGTCCGGGTCGGTGGCGAGATACACGCGGCTGGCGGCCTTCACGGCCTTGGCGATCTCGTCGACATGGCGCTTGGAGCGGTCGCCCAGCTCCCAGTCCATCTCGAAATCCTCCTCCGGCCGGACGGAGCCGTCCTTGGGGGGGAGGTCGCGCACATGGCCGTAGCTGGCGAGAACCGTGTAGTCGGACCCCAGATACTTGTTGATGGTCTTGGCTTTCGCCGGGGACTCGACGATGACGACGCTGCCGGGCACGGGAATCCCGCCTTTCGATCCGGAAACTGGCAAGCCGCGAGTCAGATCAGGCTGATCTGGCCGCCCGGGTGGCGCTGGACGCGGCCGGCGAGCTCCAGCTCAAGGAGCACGGTCAGCACCACCGGGGCAGACAATTGGCAGCCCCGGATCACTTCGTCAACGAGTACAGGCGTGGGGGACAGGCTTTCCAGGATGACGGCGCGGGCGGCGCGCAGCTCCGTCTCGTCGACCGCGACGGGCGGTTTCCGGCTGAACAGGTCGCCCTCGCGCTCGCCCAGCGGGCGCACGGTCAGGCGCCGCAGCGCCTCGACCACGTCCTCCGCCCCCTCCACCAGGGTGGCCCCGTCCTTGATCAGCCGGTTGCAGCCCTGGGCGCGCGGATCGGCCGGGGACCCCGGCACCGCCAGCACCTCGCGCCCCTGGTCCAGGGCGAAGCGCGCCGTGATGAGCGACCCGGATTTCAGCGCCGCCTCGACCACCAGCACCCCCAGCGACAGGCCGGAGATCAGGCGGTTGCGGCGCGGAAAGTGCCGCGCCTGCGGCTCCGTACCGATCGGCGATTCGGCGATCAGCAGGCCACGCTCCCCGATGTCGCGGTGCAGGCCCTCGTTCTCCGGCGGGTAGACAACGTCGATGCCGCCCGCCAGCACGGCCGCCGTCCCGCCGGGGAGGGCGCCCACATGGGCCGCCGTGTCGATCCCCCGGGCCAGGCCGGACACCACCACGAATCCCGAATCCGCCAGCTCCCGCGCCAGCCGCTCCGCCATCTTCCGCCCGGCGATGGAGGCGTTGCGGGCGCCGACGATGGCGACGGCCGGCCGGCCCATCAGCTGTCCGTGCCCCTTCAGCGACAGCACCGGCGGCGCGTCGTCCACGGTCGCCAGCGGCTCGGGATAGTCCGGCTCGCAGGCCGCCACCAGCCGCGCCCCGGCCCGCTGCAGCGCCTCCACCTCGCGCTCCGCCTCCACCTTCGACGGCACGCGCAGGGGCTGCGCGCGTCCGCCCCGGCGGGCGAGGTCGGGCAGGGCGGACAGGGCCGCCGTGGCGGTGCCGAACCGTTCGATCAGCCGGTAGAAGGTGACGGGCCCGACATTCTCCGCCCTGGTGAGGCGCAGCCAGTCGATCCGTTCGGTATGGGTCAGGGGGCGACGCAGGGTGCTCATGCGCCAAGGGTTGCGCACCATGCAACAGTAGTCAACCTCGCGGCGACAGGATTTCATCTGCCACCCGTTGGCCGCGTTGACCGGACATGATACTCCCTTGTCCCGAATCCGTGGCTTTCCGATCGGGGGAGGGCGCCTTGCTCACGCCGGAGTGCGTCGATTTCATCGTCGGGCAGGAAACCGGCGGCCAGGCCTATTACCAGAAGGTCGCCTGCCATCCCGTATGGCCGGGCGGCGCCTCCGGCGTCACCATCGGCGTCGGCTACGACCTGGGGCAGAACACGGCCGCCGCCTTCCAGGCCGCCTGGGGCGGGGCGCTGGACGCCGCCACCCTGGCCCGCCTCGCCACCGTTTGCGGCCTGTCCGGCCCGGCGGCGGAGGCGCGGGTCGCCGCGTTGCAGGACATCGTCATCCCCTTCGCCACGGCCACGCAGGTGTTCCAGGCCTCCACCCTGCCGAAGTACGAGGCGATGACGCTGGAGGCCTTCCCCGGCCTCTCCGGTCTGCACCCGCTCTGCGTCGGGGCCATGGTGTCGCTGGTCTACAACCGGGGCCCCGGCCTCGTCGGCGACAGCCGGACGGAGATGAGAACGATCCACGACCTGATCCAGGCGGGCACGCCACAGGGCGTGCCGGACCAGTTCCGCGCCATGAAGCGCCTCTGGCCCGGCGCCCCCAGCCTCTGCGCCCGCCGCGACGCGGAGGCCACGATGTTCCAGAACGGCCTGGACGCGATGGCCCCCGCCGCCGTCTCCTGAGACGGGTCAGGCCTCCGCCTTCTTCTTCGCCCCGATCCTCGGCTCCTCGCCCTTCAGCAGGCGGCGGATGTTCTGGTCGTGGCGGATGGCGACCAGCACGGCGATGGCCGCCGCCAGCAGGGCCACGCCGGGCCCCGTCCACCACCAGGCGAACAGGGGCGCCAGCGACACCGACATCAGGCCCGACAGGCTGGAGATGCGGAACAGGGCCGCCGTCACCAGCCATGTCAGGCAGGCGAACACCCCCACCGGCCAGGCCACGGCCAGCAGCACGCCCAGCGCCGTCGCCACACCCTTGCCGCCCTTGAAGCCCAGCCAGACCGGGAAGGTGTGGCCCAGCATCGCCCCGCCGCCCGCCATCAGGGCCGCCTCCTGCCCGCCCAGCCACAGGGCCAGCAGCGCTGCCGCCGCACCCTTGCCGCTGTCCAGGACCAGGGTCGCCAGGGCCAGCGGCTTGTTGCCGGTGCGCAGCACGTTGGTGGCGCCGATGTTGCCGCTGCCGATCTTGCGGATGTCCCCGTAACCGCCCAGCCGCGTCAGGACGAGACCGAAGGGGACGGAGCCCAGCAGATACCCGCCGAGCAGGGCGGGGATAACGACGGCGAGGGACCAGGATGCGGGGTCGGGCATGGTTCTTCTTAGGGGTTCGTCGTCAGTCCGGCCGCTGGAACACGGTCCGCCCGTCCACCACGGTGCGCAGCACCATGCCCTGGACAGGCCGCTTGTCGAAGCAGCTGTTCTTGGATTTGGACAGCAGCCGGTCGGCCTCGACCTTCCACGGCCGGTCGGGGTCGAACAGCACGAAGTCCGCCGCCTGCCCCTTGGCCAGCCGCCCCAGCGGCAGCCCCAGGATGCGGGCCGGCGTGGCGGTCACGGCGGCCAGCGCCTTCAGGATCGGCATCGCCCCCTTGTGGGCCAGCTCCAGGACCAGCGGCAGCAGCGTCTCGAACCCCACGGCGCCGAACGCCGCCTGGTTGAACGGCACCCGCTTGCTGTCCTGGTCGTGCGGCTGGTGGTCGCTGGTGACGGCGTCGATCGTCCCGTCGGCGAGGCCCGCTACGATGGCGCGCCGGTCCATCTCGTCGCGCAGCGGCGGGGACAGCTTGAAGAAGGTGCGGTAGTCGCCGACGTCCACCTCCGTAAGCGCGAAGTAGGGCGGGGCCGTGTCGCAGGTGACGTCCAGCCCCTTGGCCTTGGCCCGCCGCACCACCTCCACCGACTCGGCGGTGGAGATGTTGGCCGCGTGGTAGCGCCCGCCGGTCATCTCCACCAGGCGCAGGTCGCGCTCCAGCATGATGATCTCGGCCATGCGCGGGATGCTGGGCAGGCCCAGGCGCGTGGCGATCTCGCCCGCGTTCATGGCCCCGCCGGCAAGCCTCGGCTCCTCCGGCCGCTGCATGATCACCTTGCCCCACACGCTGCCGTAGGACAGGGCGCGGCGCATGATCAGGGGGTCCGCCACGGGGCTGATCCCGTCGGTGAAGCCAACGGCGCCCGCCTCCGCCAGCAGGCCCATCTCGGTCAGTTCCTTGCCCGCCGTCTCCTTGGTAAGCGCACCCAGGGCGAAGATCTTGACCAGCTTCACCTCGCGCGCCCGCCGGGCGATGAACTCCAGCCCCGCCACGTCGTCGATCACCGGGTCGGTGTTGGGCAAGGCCGCGAAGGCTGTGATGCCTCCGGCGGCGGCCGACTGGCTGGCCGTCAGCAGCGTCTCGTCATGCTCGAAGCCGGGCTCGCCCGTCCGCGCCCTGAGGTCGACCAGCCCGGGGCCCAGGCAGGCGCCGTCGCAGTCCACGACCGCCACCCCCTCCGGCACCGCGCCCTGGAACAGGCCGGGGCCGAGATCGGCGATCCGCGTCCCCTCGACCAGCAGCGCGCCCGGCGCGTCCAGCCCCGTGGCCGGGTCCAGCAGGCGGGCGTTGACGTAGGCGGTGCGGGTGGTCACGGCGGCGTTCGTCATCGGGTCACCCGTTGCCCGGGCCGGACCACATCGTCAGCACCTCCAGGCAGGCCATGCGCACGGCCACGCCCAGCTCCACCTGCTCCAGGATGACGCTGCGGTGGATGTCGTCGGCCACTTGGCTGTCGATCTCGACGCCCCGGTTCATCGGCCCCGGATGCATGATCAGGGCGTCGGGCCTGGCCAGTTTCAGCTTCTCGTAATCCAGGCCGTAGAAGCGGAAGAACTCCCGCACGCTCGGCAGGTACTGGCCCTGCATCCGCTCCTGCTGCAGGCGCAGCATCATCACGATGTCGACGTCCTTCAGGCCCGTCTCCATCCGGTGATGCACCTCCAGGCCCAGCCGCTCGGCCGCACTCGGCAGCAGGGTGGGCGGGGCCACGCCGCGCACGGTGGCGCCCATGGCGTTCAGCAGGTGGATGTTGGACCGCGCCACCCGGCTGTGCAGGATGTCGCCGCAGATCGCCACCGTCAGGCCCTTCAGGCTGCCCTTGTGGCGTCGGATGGTCAGCGCGTCAAGCAACGCCTGGGTTGGGTGCTCGTGGCTGCCGTCGCCGGCGTTGATCACGGCGCAGTTCACCTTGTCGGCCAGCAGCTTCGGGGCGCCCGACTCCTGGTGCCGCACCACCAGCACGTCCAGATGCATGGCGTTCAGCGTCATCGCCGTGTCGATCAGGGTCTCGCCCTTCTTCACCGACGACCCGTCGACGGACATGTTGATGACGTCGCCGCCCAGCCGCCGTGCCGCCAGTTCGAAGCTGGTGCGGGTCCGCGTGCTGTTCTCGAAAAACAGGTTCACCACCACGCGGCCCTTCAGCAGTTCCGACGCCGGTTCCCGATTGCGGTTCCGCTCCACATACCCGTCGGCGCGGTCCAGCAGCAGGTTGATCTCCGGCGCCGTCAGCCCCTCGATGCCCAGAAGGTGCCGGTGCGCGAACGACGCGGCGCGCGCGTCCAGGTCATGGGGGTGGGGGCTGCTCATGGGCCGCGACTATGGCCCCGCCTCGCGCCCCCGCGCAAGGGCGGCCTCGGGCTCCGCCGCACATGGGTCATCGTGCGGGCAGGGGACCAGCCGCACCCCTCACCCGGTTCGCTGGCGCTCACCACCCTCTCCCGCAGGGGGAGAGGGTTCACCAAGCGCGACCGCCCCGTCGGAAACAGGGCATAGGGGTTTCGGGAGAAATGACGGTGCCAAGGTTTCCCCTCTCCCCTTGCGGGAGAGGGTCCCGAGCGGAGCGAGGGGGGTGAGGGGTACCGGTTCTTCCAGGAAAGGCCTCACCCCTTCAGGTGCGTGCCGAACCAGCCCAGGCACTTGGCCCAGGCGTCCTTGGCCGCCGCCTCGCGGTAGCTGGGGCGGTAGTCGGCGAAGAAGGCGTGCGGCGCCTCGGGGTACAGGATAATCTCCGACTCCGTCTTCCCCGCCGCCTTCAGGGCTTCGCGCATCTTCTCGACGTCGGCCACCGGGATGCCCTGGTCCGCCTCGCCGTAGAGGCCCAGCACCGGGGCGTTCAGCTTGGGCGCCAGCTCGACCGGCACTATGGTCTGCAGGGCGTTCGCCGGCGTGGTCAGCCGGCCGTACCACGCGACACCCGCGTCCACCTCAGGGTTGTGCGCCGTGTACAGCCAGGTGATCCGCCCGCCCCAGCAGAATCCGGTGACGCCCAGCTTGCCGGGCGCCCCGCCGTTCTTCGCCGCCCAGGCGGCGGCCGCGTCCAGGTCGGCCATCACCTGGGCGTCCGGCACCTTGGAGACGACCTCCCGGATCAGGGCCTGGATGTCCGTGTACTTGGACGCGTCGCCCTGGCGGGCGAACATCTCCGGCGCGATGGCGAGATAGCCCTCCTTGGCGAAGCGGCGGCAGACATCCTTGATGTGTTCGTGCACGCCGAAGATCTCCTGCACCACCAGCACGGTGGGGAAGGGGCCGCCGGCGGCCGGCATGGCGCGGTAGGCCGGGATCTCCCCGTCGGCGACCGGGATCTTCACCTCGCCGGCGGTCAGGCCTTCGGCGCTGGTGGTGATCATCGTCTGGGCGGAGACGGGCAGCGACGCCGCCGCGAACCCGACGGCGAGGCTGGTGACGGTGAAGGCGCGGCGGCTCATCTCGGGGTTCGGCAGCAGGCTCTTGGCGTCGGTCAGGTGGCTGTCCATTGCGGTGTCCCTCGTGTCCGGTTCAGGTCGCGGCGTCCCGGCCCTCCGCCGGGTCGGGCTCGGCCACCGCCGCCCCGAACCCCAGCATCAGGCCGGCGGCCCCGCCCGCCAGTGCTGCGGCGACCGCGCGCACGGCGCAGTCCAGCAGGATCAGGGCGGGGTCGATGTCCCAGGTGCCAAGCAGCAGAAGGTAGCCCGGAAACGAGACCGTCAAGCCGAACAGGGCGCCCGTCTTCAGCCCCGCCACAGGCCCGCGCACGCCCAGCCGCAGCAGCAGCAGGCTCAGCGCCGCCGCCAGCAGGGCATAGCCCAGCAGCGGGATCACCGGCGACGCCGCCTCGAACGACTTCAGGATCGGCTGCGGCCCCCAGGCCCAGTAGAGCCCGCCCAGCGGGGAGGCGTGGATGGCCGTGCCCGCCACCAGCATCACGCTGAACGCCGCGAAGAACGCCTGCGCGCCGATGGGAATCCCCCGTTTCCCGTTCATCTCAGATCGCCCCCAGCTTGCGGAGTTTCTCCACCTCAGCCGCCGGCATCTTCAGCCAGTCGGCCAGCACCTCCCCCGTGTGCTGGCCCGCCGTGGGCGGTGGATGGCGGTAGTTCACCTTGGTTTCGGAGAATTTCAACGGGCTGCCGATCAAGGCCACCGGATCGGGCGCCAGCGGATGCGGCATCTCCACCCGCATCTCCCGCGCCTTCACCTGCGGGTCGTCGAACACGCCCTTCAGATCGTTGATCGGCCCGGCCGGCACCCCCAGCGGCTCCAGCCCCTTCAGCCAGTGCGCCGACGGCCGCTCGGCGATCAGCCCGGCCACGATGGGCACGATCAGGTCCCGGTTCCGCACCCGCGCCTTGTTGGCGGCGAAGCGCGGGTCGGCCGACAGGTCGGACCGTCCGGCGAAGGCGCAGAAGCGGCGGAACTGCTCGTCGTTGCCCACCGCCAGGATGATCCAGCCGTCGCTGGCCCGGAACGTCTGGTAGGGCACGATGGTCGGATGCCCGTTGCCGTAGCGCGGCGTGGGCCTGCCGCAGGTGAGGTAGTACTGCCCCGCGTTGGACAGCCACGCCACCTGCGTGTCCAGCAGCGCCATATCGATATGCTGGCCCCGCCCATGATGGTCCCTGTGGTGCAGCGCCGCCAGGATGGCGATGACGGAATAGGTGCCCGCCATCAGGTCGGCGATGGCGACCCCAGTCTTCATCGGCTCGCCCGCCACCTCGCCGGTCAGGCTCATGATCCCGCCCATGCCCTGGATCAGGAAGTCGTACCCGGCGCGGGCGGCATAGGGGCCGGTCTGGCCGAACCCGGTCAGCGACAGGTAGACGAGGCGGGGATAGACGTCCCGCAAATCCTCGTATCCCAGCCCATACTTGGCCAGCGTGCCGGTCTTATAGTTCTCGATCAGCACGTCCGCCTTGCCCAGCAGGCGCAGCAGCACGTCCTTGCCGGCGGGCTTGGTGAAGTCGAGGGTGAGGGACCGCTTGTTCCTGTTGCACGACAGGTAATAGCTCGACTCGGTGGTGTCGGCGCCGTCCGCGTCCGTCAGGTAGGGCGGGCCCCACTTGCGGGTGTCGTCGCCCTCGCCGGGCTTCTCGATCTTGACCACGTCGGCGCCGAGATCGCCCAGGATCTGGGTGGCGCTGGGGCCCGCCAGGATGCGGCTCATGTCCAGCACCCGCAGCCCCGCCAGGGGTCCGGTGACGGGGGGGACGGGGGTGCGGCTCATGGCGTGGGCTTTCGGCGGCGATGGCCCGTCGACTGTAAGGCGGCGCCCGCCGGGGCGGCAAGTCGCGCGGATTCGTTGCCGCCGGCCGCGAATCGGCGCATCATCGCCACCGGTGCCCCGATGGGAGAAGCCGTGTGCCGTCCGATCCGCGCGATGAGCTGCTGCGTCAGATCCGGTCGATCCGCCGCCGGGTCGACCCCGACGTGCTGACCCGGGCGGCGGCGGCGGCCAGCACGACGGACGCGGCCAAGGCGGCCGGGGTGGCGCCGGCCGCCGGGCCCGGCACTGGGCCCAACACTGGGCCCAACACTGGAGAGGTCCGCCTGGACATGTCCTGGGCCAAACAGGCGGTGGAGCTTTTCCTTCGCTCGCGCAACGACGGGGGCCGCTTCGCCATGCAGCTGATGGAGCGGATGCGCCGGCCGGAGGAGGCCGCCAAGGCCTACCGCGACGGCATGGACCCCGAGCGTCCCAAGCCGCGCGTCTACCGCAAGCTCAGCTGACCCGTCACGCCGCGCGGGTCAGCCAGCCGCGCCCGCGCACGGCCCCCATGTGGCTTTCGCTGACCGGCACGGTCAGCCCGTTCTTCAGGCGCAGCGCCCATTTGCGCCCCTCCCGGCGCTCCACGCCCGCCACCGCCGCCGCCGCGACCCAGAAGCCGCGATGGACCTGCAGCCCGTCCACCGCCGCCAGCTCCAGCACCGCGTCCCGGAACCGGTAATGGATCAGGGGCCGCCGCCCGTCTGAAAGATGCAGGCGCAGGTAATGGTCCTCCGCCTCCACCGCCAGCAGCTCCGTCGGATCTTTCACTCCGGCCCGCGCCAGCAGACCCGTCGGCGGCACCGCTGGGACCGTTCCGGCGCCGCCGGTCGCGGCGGCCGGGTCCGGCACCACCGCGGGGCCTGCCTGGGCGGGCTTCCGGGACTCCCGCAGCCTGAGAATGGCGCCGATCACCGAGAACAGCCCGGACAGCGCCACGGCCGTCGGATAGATCGCCCCGAACGGCATCACATAGGGATAGCCGATCAGCCGGTAGCATCCCTGGATCTCCAGGTGCAGCGTCAGATTCAGAAGCAGCGCGCCCGTTACCGCCGTGGCGACATGGGCCCACAGGCGGTCGGGCAGGACCCTGGGCAGCAGGGCGTACCAGAGCTGCCACTTGGCCATGTTCAGCCCGATCAGCAGGCCCCAGAAGATCAGCCGGTGGGAATACGGCATGTCCACGGTGCCGAACGGCCCCATGATGGCGATGATCACGGTGATCAGCGCCCAGGTGCCGAGGAGCGTGGCGGTTTTGCGTCGGGTGGCGGACACGGTCGCGGCTGCGGGGGACGGTTGATCGGCAGTGCTGCGGCGCCGCGACCATAGCGCGAAACCGGCGTTCCCGCCACGCCCGCCGACGGGGTCACCCGCCCACGCCCAGCAGCATCAGCCAGAGCGGCAGGCTGGCGGCGGCGGCCAGGGTCTGCACCGTGACGATACCGGCCATCAGCGTATGGTCCCCGCCCATCTGCCGCGAAAGCACATAGGCGGAGGCGGAGGTGGGCAGCCCGTTGTACAGCACCGCCACCGCCAGCGGCATCGCCGCCAGCCCGACCTGCCAGCCGAACAGCAGGGTGAGGCCCGGCACCAGGGCCAGCCGGACGATGGAGCTGACCACCACCTTGCCGCCCGCCGCCCGCGCCGCCGGCAAGTCCAGGCCGGCCCCCACGGCCAGCAGGCCCAGCGGCAGGGCGGCCGCACCCAGGATGCCCATCAGCGGGGTCACCACCGGGATGGACCGGACGCCCAGCGCGTTCAGCGCGGCGCCGATCAGCACCGACACGATCAGCGGGTTCTTCATCACCGCGATGGCGGCACTCCGCCATCCGGTGGTGGGATTGGTGCCCCAGCGGCCCAGTGCCACGACGCTCAGCACGTTCACCATCGGCACGATGGCGATCACGCCCACCGCCATCAGGGCGGTCCCCTCCCGGCCGAACAGGGCGGCTCCGGCCGCGAGGCCGACATAGGTGTTCACCCGGATCGCCCCCTGGAAGACGGAGGTGAAGGCCGGGCCGTCCCGCGTGATCGCCCCTCGCAGGATCAGCAGTGCCGCCGTCGCGATCAGCGTGGCCGCCACCAGCGACCCGCCAAGGCCGATCAGGTCCACGCCCGTGAGGTCCGCCCGCGCCGTGCTGTCGATCAGCAAGGCGGGGAAGAACAGGTAATAGGTCAGCTTCTCTGCCGGCGGCCAGAAGGCGTCCGGAACGGTCCCCGACCGCCGCAGCCCATACCCGATGACGATCAGCAGGAATATCGGCGCCAGCGCCGCGACGACGGCGATCATCCGCCGCCGTTCCCGTCTTCATCGTCGTCGGGGTGGCGCCAGCCGCCCGGCCCGTCCCCGCCGCCCGTCACGGGCGGCAGACCCGGCCCGCCGCCGCGCGACAGGAAGTCCAAGGCGCCCTGCAGGATGTATGTGGCCGCCAGCTTGTCCACGACCTCGTCCCGGCGTTTGCGGGTCATGTCGAACCCGATCATCATCCGCTCGACGGCGGAGGTGGACAGCCGCTCGTCCCAGAAGGCGATCTCCGGCTCGTCGCCGAAAAGCTGCGGGCGCTCCAGCAGGTTCTGCGCGAACTGCCGGACGGACTGGCAGCGCGGCCCCTCCGTCCCATCCATGTTCACCGGCAGCCCGAGGACCAGCGCCGTCACGCCGCGGTCCCGCATGGCGCGGGCCAGCTCCGTCGCGTCCTGGGTGAACTTGGTGCGCCGGATCGTGCCGATGGGGGAGGCGACCCGCAGATCGGGGTCGCTGACCGCGAGGCCGATGGTCTTCTCCCCGATGTCCAGCCCGATCAGACGGCCGTTCCGGGGCAGGCCGGCCCGCAGGTCAGTCAGGTTGCGGATCGCCATGTTGGGGTGCTACCTTCCGCGCCGCTTTGCGCCGGGCCCGCGCGGCCCGGCATTTTCCCGAATTCCTCACGAGACTTAGCACCATGTCGCTCGACAAGGCCACAGTCGCCAAGGTGGCGCATCTCGCCCGCATCCGCGTGCCCGAGGGGGAGCTCGACCACCTCGCCGGACAGCTCAACGGTCTGCTGGGCTGGGTGGAACAGCTGCGCGAGGTGGACACCGACGGGGTCGAGCCGATGACCAGCGTCGTGGCCCAGACCCTGCGCCGCCGCGCCGACGCGGTGGCGGACGGCGGCTACCCGGATCGCGTGGTGGCCAACGCGCCGGACGGGGCGGAGCATTTCTTCGCCGTGCCCAAGGTCGTGGAGTGAGGGCCCAGCGATGACCAAGCCCACGCGACTGACCCACCTCTCCATGGCCGAGGCGCTGGAGGGGCTGAAGGCGAAGGACTTCACCGCCGTCGAGCTGACGCGGGCGCATATCGATGCCATCGCCGACCTGCGCGGCCTGAACGCCTTCATCACCGAGACGCCGGACCTGGCGCTGGAGCAGGCGGCGGCCAGCGACGCCCGCTACGCCAAGGGGGAGGCCGGACCGCTCGACGGTCTGCCGCTCGGCATCAAGGACCTGTTCTGTACCAGGGGCGTGCTGACCACGGCCGCCAGCCACATCCTGGACGGCTTCGTCCCACCCTATGAGAGCACGGTCACCAGCAATCTCTTCCGCGACGGCGCGGTGATGCTGGGCAAGCTGAACCTGGACGAGTTCGCCATGGGTTCGGCCAACATCACCAGCTACTACGGCCCGGTGGTCAGCCCCTGGTCGCCCGGCCGCAAGATCCAGCGGGACGCCGGCACCACGGCGGCCGGTTCCGAACTGCTGGAAGGGCTGCGCCAGCCCCGCCCGGTGACGGAGTGGGAATGGGACCGCAGGCTGGTCCCCGGCGGCTCGTCCGGTGGCTCCGCCGCCTCCGTCGCCGCGCGCATGGTGATGGGTGCGACGGGCACCGACACGGGCGGCTCCATCCGCCAGCCGGCCAGCTTCGTCGGCATCGTCGGCATCAAGCCGACATACGGCCGCTGCTCCCGCTGGGGCATCGTCGCCTTCGCCTCCTCGCTGGATCAGGCCGGGCCGATGACCCGCACGGTGAAGGACGCGGCCATCATGCTGCGCTCCATGGCCGGCTTCGACCCGAAGGACAGCACCTCAGTCGACCTGCCCGTGCCGGACTACACGAAGGCGCTGACCGGCGACATCCGCGGCCTGCGCGTCGGCATTCCGAAGGAGTACCGGGTCGACGGCATGCCCGCCGAGATCGAGCGGCTGTGGCAGCAGGGCATGGACTGGCTCAAGGCCGCCGGTGCGGTCCCGGTGGAGATCAGCCTGCCGCACACGAAGTACGCGCTGCCGGCCTACTACATCGTCGCCCCGGCCGAGGCCTCCTCCAATCTCGCGCGCTACGACGGCGTCCGCTTCGGCCTCCGGGTCGAGGGCAAGGACCTGAAGGAGATGTACGAAAACACGCGCGGGGAGGGCTTCGGGGCGGAGGTGCGCCGCCGCATCCTGATCGGCACCTACGTGCTGTCGGCCGGCTATTACGACGCCTATTACCTGAAGGCCCAGAAGGTCCGTGCGCGCATCGCCCAGGACTTCACCAGCGCCTGGGACAAGTGCGACGTGATCCTGACGCCGACGGCGCCCAGCACGGCCTTCGCCATCGGCGACAAGCAGGACGATCCGATCGCCATGTACCTGAACGACGTGTTCACGGTGCCGGCGAATCTGGCCGGCCTGCCGGGAATCTCGGTGCCGGCCGGTCTCGGCTCCGACGGGCTGCCGCTGGGGCTCCAGCTGCTGGGCAAGCCCTTCGACGAGGAGACGCTGTTCCGCGTCGCCGGCGTGATCGAACAGGCCGCCGGCCCGCAGCCGCTGCCGCCGGTGCATTCGTAAGGTCCGCCCGGTCGTGACCGCCGACCTCGCGATCGAGCCGCTGGCGCCGGAGGTGGCGCCCGACGACGCCGCCGTGGCGGCCTTCTGGGACGCCTACCGCGCCGCGGCCGGCCTGCCGGCGGACACGCCGCATGGCGCCTTCGCGTTCGGCAGCGGGGAGCGGATGGCCGACCAGCTCCTTGCCCTCGTGTTGTCCGGCGCCAAGCGCGCCACCGCCGGCCTGCTGGCGGAGTACGAGGCGGAGGGGGTGGACCCGTTCCGCGACGGCTTCCACGAGGTGGTGGTGGACGGGCGCGGCCGGCCCGGCTGCATCATCCGTTACGAGGGGATCCGCCTCTGCCGCTTCGGCGACGTGGACGCCGCCTTCGCCGCGCGGGAGGGGGAGGGCGACGGCAGCCTCGCCTACTGGCGCGAGGGTCATTTCCGGTACTTCGATCCGCTCCTGCGCGCCAAGTTCGGTCGTGGCATGAGCGAGGACGAACTCCTGGTGCTGGAGCCTTTCACGGTGGTCTGGCCGCCGGAGGTCGCGGGCGGCTGATGCCTACACCTCGATCAGCGCGTAGGGCTTGCCGGTCGGCTTGGGGATATGGGCCGCGACGTTAAAGACCGGGATGCCCGCCCGGGTGCGCCCCTCGTAGGTGCCATGGTGGGCGTGCCCATGGAACACGGCGCGGATCCCGTCGAAGCGGTCGATCGTCTCCGCGAGGCGGGAGGACCCCAGGAACGGCATGATCGCCTCCGGCTCGCCCGCCACCGTCGCGGCGATCGGCGCGTAGTGCAGCACCACGACCTTCCGCTCCGTCTCCAGCATCTTCAGCGCGTGTTCCAGGCGTAGCGCCTGGTCCACCGCTTCCTGCACGAACGCCTTGATGGGCGCCTCCCCGAAGGCGTCCAGCATCTTGCCGTCGAACCCGCCGGCGAAGCCCTTCACCCCGGCGAAGCCCACGCCCTTCACCTGGCAGGTCTCGTTCTCCAGGAATGTCACGCCCGCGTCGACCATCACCCGCTGCACCTCCTCCGGCGTGCCGCACTGGTGGTCGTGGTTGCCCAGCACGGCCAGCACCGGGATGTCCAGACCGCGCAGGTCCTCGGCCAGCGCTTCGGCCTCCGCCGCCGTGCCGATGTTGGTGAGGTCGCCGCACAGGCACAGCACGTCCGCCTCACGCGCGGCGCTGGCGAAGGCCTCCTTCCATTGATGCTTATGGGTGGGGGAGGCGTGCACGTCGCCGATCGCGGCGACCCGCAGGATGTCGGTCGGATCATCGCTCATGTCGCGTCTCCGCTGTCCACCGCCCGGCCCGCGCCGATCAGATCGGCGAAGCCCCACTGGCGCACGTCGATCTCGTAGTCCACCGGGGAGAACAGCCGCCCGCGGCACACCTTGGTCAGCGGGATGGGCAGGTCCGCATGCTCCCGAGCCCGCCGGAGCAACTCGTCATAGAGCCAGCGGGGCACGTTGTCCCGCTCCGACGGGTAGATGAAGCGGAAGTTCAGCACATGGATCAGCAGCACCTCCCAGTACTGCTCCATGTGGTCCAGCAGCCGCGTCCAGTCGATCCGGTCCGCCTGCTTCAGGATCAGGTGGGCGACGTCCGCCCCGTCGTACCGATGGCGGAGCTGCAGGAGCGCCTTGGACCAGATCAGCTCCGTCGGCGGAGTGAGCCGCACCTCGATCCCGTAGTAGGTGGCCGGATGGCTCTCCTGGAACCAGGCGTCCGAGATGGGGACGACCGCCACGCCGGAACTGAAGATCACGTCGAAGAAGCAGCCGCCGCGCTTCACCTTGGCGATCCAGCGCTCGTCCTCGATCTCCGGCTCGAAGCCGCGCTCCTGGAAATGCAGCAGGATGCGCGGGAAATCCCCGGCCTTGCAGAAAATGTCCAGGTCCTTCGTCGCCCGGTTGATGCCGGTGTAGCAGTTCACCGCGAAGGTCCCGGCCACCAGGAACGGGATGCCGCTGTCCTTCAGGATGCGCAGCGACTCGGCATAGAACAGGTCCGCCTCCGCCGGGGCTCCGGCATGGGGCGGGGGTGGCGACCCGGGGATGGTGGAGTATCCGCCTTCGCCCGAGGGACCGGAGGTCGGCGGATTATGGTCGGGTGGGCTTGTCACGCGGCGGAAACAGCCGCGTGGGCGGCCCGGTTCCGCCAGGGACGGTGACCACCGTTGCATCCGCGACGCATAAGCCCGTTCGATGGCTGGCATCCGGATTTTCGCCGTTGACGGATGTCCGCCGCTCTGCAAATCTTCCGATGTCGGATGGATCGCGGTCGCCCTCGCCGGGCGGCCCGGCCCAACCATCTTCTTCTCAAGGACGGGCGGTCCCGCGCAGGCGTGCGGGGCCGCCCGTGTCGTCCGGGCGGCAATCGCGCCGTCCCAGTCTCGGAGCCCCGGTCCATGTTCGCCGCAATGCTGCGCTCATCCCTCGGTCAAAGGGCGATGCGCGCCGTCCGAATCGACAGCCTGGAGGAGCAGGACCGCCTGTTCGCCTGGGAGGACAGCGAGCCCGTGCGGCCGCTGCCCGGCAAGCCGTTCCCCTTCATCTGGCAGATGATCCGGAACGACTTCCCCTGGCGCCTGACGGTCATGGTCCTGGCCGTCGTCTGCGGCCAGGCGATCGAGGCGTTCGAGCCCTATGCGCTGAAGGCCGTCGTGGACAACCTGACCGCCGCCACCCAGGGCCAGGCGGTGGAGGGGATCGGCCTCGTCGGCTGGTTTCTGGTGCTGCTTGGCATCTGGTTCTTCGGCGTCGGCTTCTACCGCGTCTACCAGATCGTCGACATCTACACCTCGCCCTCCATCCGGGCGCTGGCGCAGAAGCGCATGTTCGGCTGGCTGATGGGCCACAGCCCCCGCTACTTCCAGGACAATTTCGCCGGCAAGCTCGGGCAGAAGATCAAGCAGGGCGCCAACGCCATCCTGGGCGTCATCGAAATCCTGATGTTCGACGTCATCCGCGTGACTGTGCTGCTGGTCGTGGCGCTGGGGCTGCTGTGGACGGCGTCGCCCACCTTCTCCGCCGTGCTGCTGGCCTGGATGGTGGTCTATGTCGGCGTGTCCGCCTGGCTCGCGCGGCACTGCTTCCACCTGTCGGCCGCCATGTCGGACGCCGTGTCCTCCTCCTCCGGCCGGATTATCGACGCCATCACCAACGCCGACCTGATCCGGGGATTCGCCCGGACGGCGTTCGAGCGCAGCTTCCTCGGCCATTGGATCAACGAGGAGCGGTTCCGGTCCCGCCGGCTGCGCTGGTTCCTGGTGCTGATGCGCCTGTTCCAGATGGTCAGCATCATCCTGCTGCTCGGCGTCCTGGTCTGGGTGGCGATCCAGCGGACGCTGGCCGGCGCCATGACGGTGGGCGACTTCACCCTCGTCTTCACGCTGGCTTTCCAGATCTCCAGCACCGTCTGGCACCTGTCCGACCGGCTGCTGAACTTCTTCGAACAGCTCGGCACCCTGTCGGAGGCGCTGGAACTCGTCTCCGCCCCGCACGAGATCGTGGACGTGCCGGGCGCCCCGGCCCTCCAGGTGGCGGAGGGGCGGATCGACGTCCGCGACCTGCATTTCAGCTTCCCGGACGGCACCAAGGTGTTCGACGGGCTGAACCTGACCATCAGGGCGGGGGAGAAGATCGGGCTGGTCGGCCGCTCCGGGGCCGGCAAGTCGACGCTGGTGAAGCTGCTGCGGCGCCAGTACGACCCGCAGGGCGGGCGCATCCTGATCGACGGGCAGGACATCGCCGCCGTGACGCTGGAAAGCCTGAACGCCGCCGTGGCGGAGGTGCCGCAACAGCCGGGCGTCTTCCACCGGCCGGTGGGGGAGAACATCGCCTATGGCCGCCTGGGCGCCGGTCAGGACCTGATCGAGCAGGCGGCCCGGCAGGCGCACGCGCACGACTTCATCGTCAAGCGGCCGACCGCCTACGACACCATCGTGGGCGAGCAGGGGATCAAGCTGTCCGGCGGGGAGCGTCAGCGGGTGGCCATCGCCCGCGCGCTCCTGAAGGACGCGAAGATCCTGGTCCTGGACGAGGCGACCTCGGCGCTCGACAGCGAGTCCGAGCACCTGATCCAGGAGGCGCTGTGGACGCTGATGCAGGGCCGGACGGTCATCGCCATCGCCCACCGGCTCTCCACGATCACCGGCATGGACCGCATCCTTTACGTCGAAAACGGACGCATCGTGGAGGAGGGCAGCCATTCCGAGCTCTTGCAGCTCGGGGGCCGCTACGCGCAGCTTTGGCACCGGCAGTCGGGCGGCTTCCTCGCCGCCGCCGAATAGCCCCGGACGGGCATTGAGCAAGGGAGGTCCGCATGCATTACCGCTGGACCACATTCGACGACCTGAGCGCCGCCCAGCTCTACGAGCTGCTGGCCTTCCGCCAGGACGTCTTCATCGTCGAGCAGGCGAGCCCGTACCAGGACCTGGACGGGCTCGACCCCGGCTGCTGGCACCTGCTGGTGCGCGAACGGCCGGGCGGTCCCCTCGTCGGCTGCCTGCGGGCACGCGGACCCGAGGGGGACGAGCCCGCCTTCATCGGCCGCATCGTCGTGGCGCCGGGCCAGCGCGGCACGGGCCTCGGCCGCCGTCTGGTGGCGGAGGGGATCGCTCTGCTGACCCGCCTGCACCCGCTGTGCGACATCCGTATCGGCGCCCAGGCGCATCTGGAGGACTACTACGCCGGCTTCGGCTTCGTCCGTGATGGCGAGGTCTACGACGATGGCGGGGTTCCGCACGTCACCATGTGGCGCCGGACCGCGCGGGACCGGGCGGCGGCCTGAGGTGTCCGGCATGGCTGCGGCACAGGGGATGGGCCCAAATCCGATGACGCGCTACCCGATGCCGGGGCACGGCCGGGTGGGCTTCCTCAAGCCCATCCTGGCCGACGTTCCCAATGTCGATGTGGGCGACTACACCTACTACGACGACCCGGCCGGGCCGGAGCGGTTCCGCGACAACATCCTCTACCACTTCGATTTCATCGGTGACCGGCTGGTGATCGGCCGGTTCTGCGCCCTCGCCACGGGCACGCGCTTCATCATGAACGGGGCCAACCACGCGCTGGATGGCCTGACCACCTTTCCCTTCGCCGCCTTCGGCCAGGGCTGGGACGCCGTACCCATGGACGCCATCGACTTCCCCATGAAGGGGGACACGGTGGTCGGCCACGATGTCTGGTTCGGCTATGACAGCCTCGTCATGCCGGGCGTGCGCATCGGCTCAGGCGCCATCGTCGCCAGCCGGTCCGTCGTGGCGGCCGACGTCCCGCCTTACGCCGTGGTCGCGGGCAATCCGGCGCGCGTGGTCAAGATGCGCTTCGCCGACGACGTCATCGCCGAACTGCTGGACCTCGCCTGGTGGGACTGGGAGTCGGAGCGGCTGACCCGCGCCATTCCGGCCCTCGTCCGGTCCGATCTGGCCGCCCTGCGGGCACTCCGACCCTAGCATCCCGACTTCACAGGCGCCCTCCGACGCACTATCTCCGGTGCCTGTCACCAAAGGGGAGCCTGGATATGCGTCGTGGTCTGCTGGTCGCCGCTGCGTTGGGTGCGCTTTTCGCCGGTCCGTCGGGGGGCGATATGGCCCACGCCCAGCAGGCCTCGCGCGAGTTCGCGGAGTTCCCGCCGCCGGCCTCCCGCCATGAGCTGAAGGTGACCACGGTCGCCGAAGGGCTGGACCACCCCTGGGGCATGGCCTTCCTGCCCGACGGCCGCATCCTGGTGACGGAGCGCACCGGCAAGCTGCGCACCATCCAGGAGGGCAAGCTGCTGCCCGAGCCGGTCGCCGGTCTGCCCGCGATCGAGGAGGTGGGGCAGGGCGGCCTGCTCGGCATCGCGCTGCACCCGAACTATGCCGAGAACCGGCTGATCTACCTGTCCTATGCGGAGAAGGACCCGAACGCCGACGGCCACCGCACGGCTGTCGCCCGCTTCAAGGACGAGGGCGGGAAGCTGACCGGCATGGAGGTCGTGTTCCGGGGCGACACCGTGCGCTCCCGCCACCATTTCGGCTCCCGCATCGTCTTCGGCGCCGACGGCAAGATGTATGTCAGCATCGGCGACCGGGGCCGCCAGGACACGGCCCAGGACCTGAACGGCCTTAACGGCAAGGTCTTCCGCCTGAACGACGACGGCACCGTCCCGGCCGACAACCCCTTCGTCGGCAAGCAGGGCGTACGGCCGGAGATCTTCACCTATGGCAACCGCAACCCCCAGGGGATGGCCATGCAGCCCGGCACCGGCGCCATCTGGTCGGTTGAGCACGGCCCCCAGGGCGGGGACGAGATCAACCTGATGCGCGCTGGCGTGAACTATGGCTGGCCCGTCATCACCTACGGCCGCACCTACGGCCTCGGCCTGCCCATCGGGGAGGGGACCGCCAAGGAAGGGATGGAGCAGCCCAGGGCCCACTTCGTGCCGTCGCTGGCGCTCGCCGGCATGACCTTCTACCAGGGCGACGCGCTGCCCAACTGGCGGGGCGACATGGTGATCGCCCTGCTGGCCGGCGGCCTCGTCCGCGCCGATGTGGAGGGCGACCGGGTCGTCGCCATGGAGCGGGTGCTGGAGGATGAGCTCGGCCGCACCCGCGACGTGGCGGTCGGCCCCGACGGCGCCCTCTACGCCCTGATCGACGAGAACGCCCCCGGCGGCAGGCTCGTCCGCATCGAGCGGAAGTGAGATAGATTTCAGACTATTCGGTGAAAATCGAAACTTTTGTAGCTGCGCGTTCTTTACGCGCGCCACAGCAATGTGCGTTCTCTGGCAGTCCTAAAAAGAGATTTTTATTGCAAGAATTCAATTTAGACGGATATCGTGAGGCGATGCGCATTTTTCGGAGTCCTTCCTCCGATGGAGTGTCCTGCTATGCCCACTGAAGACGCCGTGTTCAAGGCGAAAGTTGATCTTTTCATCAAATCAGCCGACGTATTGTCATGGCATCTGATTGAGGAGCACAAAAGGGCGCAGTTGGAAGTGTATCGACGCTTACAGCTAAGGTCGCAGACGATAAACCATATGTTCGCGATATTGGTGGCATTCACAGGTGCGATTAGCTTTGCTGTCAAGAGTTTGTTCGACGAAAACGGCATTTATCTGGGGAGTGACGGCGCAAGCGCAACTTTTGTTCTCATTTATTTTTTCATCGTAGTTCTTTTGCTATGCGCGGTTCACCTGCTGAGAACATATATAACTCATTGTCATCATATTTACTCTGCATCAAAGTATATATATTCTGGGATTGGTCCGAAAGTAAAGGGCGTTGCTGATGGGCTGTCGTCAAGCGCGGCTAGCCTGTCGGACAATGCTGCGGATCAGTCGCAAATTTGGCTGGTTCCTCAGCTTGGAGCATTCAGGATAAATGATTGGGAAACTCAATTGTACATTGATAGAATGAATTATCGCTTTAAGGACAAAGATGGTGATGCAGTTATACTCTGGTCCATTATCTCATTCTCATTCATGCTGCTTCCGTTTCCTGTTGTCGCATTCTGGAACAATGAAGTAGGTGACGGCATAGGCTTGTCGCTAATCGATGTGATTTGCTTTATGATGTTTTTGATACTCGCAATCTATAGCATCCTGTTGACGAGTGCTGTGTATAGAAGATACCTGAAACTGAACCAATGTAGAGCGGATTTGAACTCCAACGCGGAGGCGAACGCCAAGGCGGAGGCCGGGACGCCGTAGGTTCCATCCCCCTTGCCCTCGGCCCGGAATCCGGCCATGAAACCGGTCTCGGTGTCCTTATCGTCGACGGGTTCAAGATGGCCTACCGGATTCAGGGTGAGACGGGTGAGTGGGAGGTGGTGGTCGGGCTGGAGGTCCACGCCCAGGTCATCTCCAACGCCAAGCTGTTCAGCGGGGCCGCCACGGCCTTCGGGGCGGCCCCCAACTCCCAGGTCTCCTACGTCGACGCGGCCTTTCCCGGCATGCTGCCGGTCATCAACGAGTTCTGCGTGGAGCAGGCGGTGAAGACCGGCCTGGGCCTGAAGGCGCGCATAAACCTGCGTAGCATCTTCGACCGCAAGAACTACTTCTACGCGGACCTGCCGGCCGGCTACCAGATCAGCCAGTACAAGGACCCGATCGTGGGCGAGGGGACCATCGTGCTCGACCTGTCCGACGGCGGCACGCGCGAGGTGGGGATCGAGCGCCTGCACCTGGAGATGGACGCCGGCAAGTCCCTGCACGATCAGCATCCGTCCAAGACCTATGTGGACCTGAACCGGGCCGGTGTCGCGCTGATGGAGATCGTCTCCAAGCCCGACCTGCGCAGCCCGGAGGAGGCGGCCGCATACCTGCGCAAGCTGCGCACGATCCTGCGCTATCTGGGCACCTGCGACGGCAACATGGAGGAGGGCTCCATGCGCTGCGACGTCAACGTCTCGGTGCGCAAGGTCGGCGGCCGGCTCGGCACCCGGACGGAGACGAAGAACGTCAACTCCATCCGTTACGTGCAGCAGGCGATCGAGTACGAGGCCGACCGCCAGGTGAAGCTGATCGAGGAGGGCGGGCAGGTCGTGCAGGAGACGCGGCTGTGGGACCCCAACAAGGGGATCACCCGTTCCATGCGCTCCAAGGAGGAGGCGCACGACTACCGCTACTTCCCCGATCCCGACCTGCTGCCGCTGGTCCTGGAGCAGTCCTGGGTCGACCGGGTGAAGCAGACCCTGCCGGAGCTGCCCGACGACAAGAAGGCCCGCTTCATGGCCGATTACGGCCTATCCGCCTACGACGCGGGCGTGCTGGTGGCGGAGCGGGCGCGCGCCGATTTCTACGAGGCCGTGGCCAAGGGCCGTGACGCCAAGATGGCCGCAAACTACGTGATCGGCGACCTGCTGGGCGCCTTGAACAAGACCGGCAAGGACATCGGCGAAAGCCCGATCTCCGCCGCCGATCTGGGCGGGCTGATCGACCTCGTCACCGACGGCACGATCAGCGGCCGCATCGCCAAGGACGTCTTCGCGGAGATGCTGGAGACGGGGGAGAAGCCGTCGGTCATCGTGGAGAAGAAGGGCCTGCGGCAGGTTACCGACACGGGCGCCATCGACAAGGCGATCGACGACGTGATGGCCGCCAACGCCGACAAGGTGGCGGAGTACCGGTCCGGCAAGGACAAGCTGTTCGGCTTCTTCGTCGGGCAGGTCATGCGCGCCACCCAGGGCAAGGCGAACCCCGCCCTGGTCAACGACATCCTGGCGAGGAAGCTGAAGGGCTGACCACCCTTCAGCCTTGTCCGGCGGCGGGCGTCAGCTCGCCGCGCGGCCTTCCACCATCCGCGCGATCTCCTTCGCCCAGCGGCGGATGAACTTGTCGGCGTCGCCGTACTGGGTGTTCACGTTCAGGTTCTGCGTGAAGGGCAGGCCCACATCCGCGTCCGCAAGGGCCGCGACCACCTGTCCGGTCTGCGTGTCGGTCAGCACGGCCTGGAAGGCGGCGCTGCCCACACCGTACGACCGGGTGACGAGGCCACCCAGCCCGTCCTGCCGCCGGGCGAAGGCCGGGCTGTTCGGGACGAATTCCGTCATCGTGATCTTCAGCTCCAGCACGCCGGGGCCGGGTGCCGTGGCCAGATTGGTCCGGCCGAACGCGTCCGTCAGCTTGCGGGTGAAGTATTCCTGGGCATGCTCCTTGTCGCGCGGCTCCAGGGCCAGGGCGTCCCGCTCCCGCGCGATCGCCAGCTCTATAGGTGCCAGTAGGATCTGCCGGTACTGGCCAAGGTCGACGCCCGGCCGCACGCGCACGGTGTCCAGGCTGGAATGCTCGACCTCCCGCAGCCCTTCCACGGGTAATGGCGCCGGCCCTTCGGCCGCCAGGGTGGGCGCGGCCATAAGCATGGCGCCCAGCGCCAGGGCGGGAATGGTGATCATGGAAATGGTCTTGCGAGGCATGGGGGGGCTCCTTTCCCGATAACAGCGCCCCCGGCTTCGGCGTGGCGTGTCCATGCCGGCCTTCCCCAGGCCTTGGACCGCCGCTGTCGGATGGACGCGCGCGGGCTGCCCCCGTCCCGGCGCGCCCCGTTCCCCGAACCACCGGGCGCACCCACGCAGGATGGCCCCCGTGACACGCGTTGACAAGGGGGGCGCGGCCCCTTAGAAACCGGGGCTCACCGGCGGCGGGCCAGCCCCGCGGCGGCCGGTGCCCGGAGGGGTGGCCGAGTGGCTGAAGGCAACGGTTTGCTAAACCGTCATACGGGGAAACTCGTATCGTGGGTTCGAATCCCATCCCCTCCGCCACTTCCCGGCTGTCGCCATTCCCCGCTTTTTCCACCGCGTCCGATCCGTCTGGGCAACCCGCCTGGCGGATGGCGTCCCTGTCGTGGTGTGCCGATGGGGTGGATATAACCACACTGGCGTCATGGGAATCGGCGGCCCGGTGATTGAAGCGACGCGCTCGCAATCGCATCTCTGTGCCGCGACACGGGCGGGCGGGGCCATCGGCGCGGCCTGACTTCCGCCGGACATGAACGGGCGCCGAAGGAGCATGGGGATGGAACTGGTTCGCTCTCTCGATTTCGGCCGCAAGGTCGTCGGCCGCCTCGCCGCGTTGGCCCTGCTGGCGGGGCTTGCGGCACCGGCGGTCGCGAAGGACGTGCCCTATGTTCCCACGCCGCAGTCCGTTGTCGACGCCATGCTCGACATGGCCAAGGTCGGCTCCAGCGACTACCTGATCGATCTCGGCTCCGGCGACGGCCGCATCGTCATCACCGCCGCGAAGAAGTTCGGCGCGGAAGGCTTCGGCGTCGACATCGATCCCGAGCGGATCATCGAAAGCAACCAGAACGCCAAGGAGGCGGGCGTCTCCGACAGGGTGGAGTTCATCGAGGCCGACCTCTTCACCACCGATTTCTCCAAGGCCACGGTCCTCACCATGTACCTCCTGCCGCAGGTCAATCTGCGGCTCCGTCCCGTCATCCTCGACACGCTGAAGCCCGGCACGCGGATCGTCTCCCACGCCTTCGACATGGGCGACTGGGAGCCGGATCAGCGCCGCGAGGTGGACGGCAAGCAGGTCTTCTACTGGGTCGTTCCCGCCAAGGTGGAAGGCTCCTGGCGCGTCAAGGAGGGTGACCAGACCCGCACCGTCAAGCTGACGCAGACGTACCAGATGCTTGAAGGCGAGGCCGAGGGTGGCGGCACCGTGGATGGCCGTCTCGACGGGACGAACATCACGCTGAAGCTGGCCGGCGCCGGCGGCCAGGACCGGACCCTGACCGGCAAGGTCGAAGGGGGCCGCATCACCGGGAAGGGCTGGACCGCCGAGCGCGTCGGCGGCTGACCCCGTGACCCATCCGTCCACGCCCGACCGGCGCCTGTCGGTCATCGACGGCGTAGCCATCCTGGTCGGGATGGTCGTCGGCATCGGGATCTTCACCTTCCCGGCGCAGGTCGCCGGCGCGTCGGGCTCATCCGGCGCGTTCCTGGGGTTCTGGCTGGCGGGTGCTGCGATCTCCCTGGTCGGCGCGCTCTGCTACGCCGAGCTCGCGAGCCGCATGCCCGATGCGGGCGGGGAGTACAGCTTCCTTCGGGCGGCCTGGGGTGATGGCATCGGCTTCCTCTTCGTCTGGGCGCGCATGGCCGTGATCCAGACGGGGGCGATCGCGCTCGTCGCCTATGTGTTCGGCGACTATGCGCAGTCGCTGTTGCCGCTCGGGCCCTACGGAAGTTCGATTTACGCGGCGATCGCCATCCTGGCCTTCACGGCGGTGAACCTGACCGGCACCACGATGGGGGCACGGGCCCAGGCCGTGTTGGCGGGGCTTCTGGTGCTGGCGGCCGCTGTGCTGGCCGTCGGGGCGCTTCTCGCCGGTCCGCCGGCCGACGCGCCGCCGGTTCCCGCCTCCGCGACCGCCACGACGGCCGCCGGCTTCGCCATGATCTTCGTCCTGCTCACCTATGGCGGCTGGAACGAGGCTGCGTACCTCGCCGGCGAGCTTAAGGACGAGCGGCGGTCCATGCTCCGTGTCCTGGTGCTGGGGATCGCGGTGGTGGCGGGTCTCTACCTTCTGATGAACCTCGCCTATCTGCATGTGCTCGGCATGGGCGGGATGGCCGGATCGAAGACGGTCGCCGCCGACCTCGCCCGCGCCGTGTTCGGGGACACCGGGGGCACGGTCATGGCCATGATCGTGGCGCTGGCGTCGCTCAGCACCCTGAACGCCTGCATCTTCACGGGCGCCAGGGCCGCCTATGCTGCGGGGCGGGACTTCGAGCGGCTCGGCGTTCTCGGACGCTGGAGCGGTGGGCGTGACACGCCGGCCATGGCCCTCCTTGTCCAGGCGGGCATCGCGCTCGTCCTGGTGCTGGCGGCGGCCCTGACCCGCAAGGGCGTGCAGACCATGGTCGATTACACGACCCCGGTCTTCTGGCTGTTCCTGCTGGGGGTGGCGCTCGCCCTGTTCAGGTTGCGGGGCGCGTCGGGCCCGGCGCCTTTCCAGGTTCCGCTCTATCCGGTCACGCCGGTGCTGTTCGCGCTCGCCTGTGTGTTCATGCTGAAGGCGAGCCTG
Organism: Rhodospirillaceae bacterium; assembly: GCA_029267445.1. Taxonomy (GTDB): domain Bacteria; phylum Pseudomonadota; class Alphaproteobacteria; order Azospirillales; family Azospirillaceae; genus JAJUIU01. Next base: position 14,107 of record JAJUIU010000008.1, on the reverse strand, counting down.
GACTATAACGGCGTCGGCGCGATGTTCGGACTGCTGGTCCTGGGGCTCGGCATTCCCGTGATGCTCTGGGTCCGCCGGCCCATGGCGCTCGCCGGGACCCGTCCTTGAAATGAAACAGGCCGGCGATGCCGGCCTGCTTCATTCCATCCTGGCTCCCCGGTATCCCGGTTCAGCCGCGTCCGCGCGGGCCGCCCTTGGTGCTGGCCCGCGTGATGTCGGCCGGATCCCAGATGGCGCCCCGGCGGCGGCGGCGCCCGCCGTCAGCGTCCGATTCCGTTTCCGTCTTGCGTGCGGCCCGGGTTGTCGCGGCGGCGCTCCCGGCGCTGCGCGGCGTCCGTTCCGCCGGCGGCGCTTCGTCGGCACCGTCGTCGGCCGCGTCCCCATAGGGCGCCACGGCCCTGAGCAGGGAGGAGACGGCGTCTGCCACGTCGGACGGCGACTGCCGCCACGCGCGCAGGAGGTCGAGTTCGCGGCGCGACAGGATCGGCGACGGCTCCTCGCCGAAGCCCGCGTTCGCCTGCGGCGGCTTGCCGATCTCCGGCAGATCCAGGCCATCGAAGAAGAAGGTCAGCGGAACGTCCAGTATTTCAGCCAGACGATAGAGTTTCCCGATGGAGACCCTGTTCGATCCGCGCTCGTACTTCTGCACCTGCTGGAACGTGATCCCCAGGCTGCGGGCCAGATCGGACTGGCTCATGCCGAGCAGGCCCCGGCGCAGGCGAATGCGCCCCGCGACATGGTTCTCGATACGCGTCTCCAGGGCGGCGACGGCTGCGTTTTTGGTTCTTCTGGGCATCGTTCTTCTCTCTTTACCTCCGTCGCCCGGATGATCGCCTGCGCAGCCGTCACGGCCCTCGGCGCCCGGTCGCTTTAAAAGAGTATGCGCAACTTCGGTCCTTGACAACCTTTGTAAGAAGGTGCGGCATCGAAGGGTTCGACATGGACTTCGGGCCGGTCGCGACATGCGTACGTATTCAAATGTACGCCAATCGCGAACGTCGCGCCATATTCATGAAACAAAGACGTAGACTCTGCCGCCGACGCAGTATGTCAGGGATAGGGGGCATTCGAAAATCGCCATAGTGGATCGAACGAAGCACTTTATGGTTGGCACGACCAATCGCACGATTTCCCCAAGTGGCGAGGATGCCCATCATACCGACGAATAGGTCCGATCACATTGCATTCATCGCTTTATGCTTGGGTGTGTTCGGGATCGCCTGGGCGCCGATCCTGTTCCGTCTCAGTGAAATCGGCCCGGTCGCGACGGCGTTTTGGCGGGTGGCGCTGGCCTTCCCGTTCCTCTGCGCGTGGCGTTTCGCCGAGTCGCGGCGCGCTGGCCGGCCGATGCGTTCCGGCGATGGCGATCCCCCCGTATCCGCGACCTCCGCATATGGCCTTGATGGACGATTGGGACTTTTCCTCGCCGGGGCCTTCTTCGCGGGCGATCTCGCCTTCTGGCACTGGTCGCTGACCTGGACGACCGTCGCGAACGCGACACTCTTCGCCAACGCGGCGCCGATCTTCGTCACTCTGGCCGCCTGGCTCCTCCTGCGACGCCGCTTCTCCGGCCGTTTCCTGCTGGGGCTCGCGCTGGCGATCGCCGGAGCCGGGCTGCTCATGGGCGGCAGTCTCCAGGTCGGCATCGACAATCTTTTCGGTGACTTGCTCGGCATCGTCACGGCCCTGTTCCTCGCGGGCTATCTGCTCACGGTTGAGCGGCTGCGCCTGCGCCACAGCACCGCCAGCATCATGGCCTGGAACGCCGGTGCCGGCGCCCTGCTGCTGCTTCCGCTGGCGCTGCTCACGGAGGGGGCGTTGGTCCCGCGGACGGCGGAAGGGTGGGCGGCCCTGGCGGCTCTGGCGCTGGTCAGCCATGTGCTCGGCCAGAGCCTGATCGCCTTCTCCATGGTCCGCCTGCCGGCCCCCTTCACGGCGGTGACCCTGCTCCTGCAGCCCGTGCTCGCGGCCCTGTTCGCCTGGATCGTGCTGGCCGAGCCGGTCGGGCCCTTGCAGGCGGTTGGCGGTGTGGTGATCCTCTGCGGCGTGCTGCTCGCGCGCAACGGCGGGCGCTGACGCGGCGCACCGCCCGAATGCGACGGCACGGCCCGGAAGCCGCCCGATTGCGGTTGGTCGTGGAGGGTGTCCCGCATAGGATGAGGGGATTGGGCGCGGGGCGTCCGGGGCGGCGGGTGGGGTCGCGACCGGCCCTGGTTTGGCCCATCCGGATGGTCGGAACAGGCGGGCCGCATGCCCCGTTGGACACCGGAAGATCAGAACATGTCGACGAGACCGACAGGAGAGGCGCAGCGATGGACGATATCGAAGAGCGGATCCGCAGGCGGGCTTATGAGATCTGGGAGCGTGAAGGCCGGCCCCATGGGCGCGACGCGGAGCATTGGCTCCAGGCCCGCGAGGAGGTCCTGAAGGAGCTGCCTCCCGCCGAACGGGCGGAGGCGAAGGCCCAGGTCCCGGAGAAGCCGCCTGCCGGCATGAAAAGGGCGAAGTCCGCTCCGGCAAAGCCGGCACCGGCACCGAAAGCCGGGGAGAACGACAAGCCCAAGCCGAAGAAGTCCGAGGCGGGAGCCAAGTCGCCCTCCGCCACCGCAAAGCAGCCGGCGCGCGGCAAGGCCTGAGCGCACACCTGATGCGGCGGCCGGCCGTCCGCCGGCCGTGGCGGCTCGATCAGGCGGCGTTCTCGATCACGGGGGCGGTCATCGGCATGATGCCGCCCGCCACGCCATAGACCTTCCGTTCCGTCCTGAGGGCTTCCAGCAGTTCCTGTAGGCTCTCGCCCACGAAGCCGGAACTATGGCGGTCCAGTTCGGCCGCCGTCAGCGCGATGAAGGCGTCCAGGAGACGCGCGTGGACATGGCAGGAACGACGGATCTCTGTCTCAATCGCGACACCACGCATGGACGTCTTTCCTCGGCTTGGAAGTGGCTGGACGTGATCGAACGGAAGTGATGGCGGTGACTTGTCTTGGCTTGCGCGGCGGGGGGCCGGATGACAGGGGCTCACTTACGCCATAGTTCAGGCGATCGCAGTTAAGGACTGGTAAAGGGCCTCGTGCATCTTTCGCGTTAGTCGCGTGGCGCGCCCGTCACCCTCGAAGGACGTATACTGGCATCCGGATAACGGCCTGTCCCTCTATCGATCGTGTCACCTCTTTTGAGCTAACACTGGCGCCGTTTCTTCAGTCCTCGTCACGCCAGCGCGCGATCACGTCCGTCAGCCCGGCCAGGCTATCCAGTGTGGCGGCCGGTCCCGCCGGCAGGCGCTCCAAAGGCGCGCCGGCCCGGTTGATCCAGGCCACGCGGAACCCGAAGGCCGCCGCGCCGGCCACATCCCAGCCGTTGGCCGACACGAAGGCGACCTCCGGCGGGATCGTGTCGAAGCGGTCGCAGACCAGCCGGTAGACGTTCTGCCGGGGCTTGTAGACCCCCACTGATTCGATCGACAGCACCGCGTCCAACCCCTCGGCCAATCCCGCCGACGAGAGGCCGGCCGTCAGCATGTCCGGCGTCCCGTTGGACAGCACACAGGTGGCGAGGCCCATCCCGCGGCATGTGGCGAGCGTCTCGGCCGCATGGGGGTAGGGGGCCAGTCTGTCATAGAGGGCGAGCATGCGGGGCGCGACAGTCCGGTCCGCGATCCCCGCCGCTTCCAGTGCGAAATCCAGCGCGTCCGCCGTCACACGGCGGAAATCCGCATGCCGGTCCATCAGGCTTCGCAGCCACGTGTACTCCAGCTGCTTGCGCCGCCACAGCTCCGACACCAGGGCGGTCTTGTCGCCCAGCGCGTCGGCGCAGCCGGCGGCGGCACTGTTGAAGTCCAGCAGCGTGCCGTAGGCGTCGAACGCGACAACCCTGATCATTGGACGTCCTCCCGACTGGCCAGCGCCCGCCGGTCAGCCCGGGCCGGTGCTGCCCCGTTTCAGGTCCTGGGTCAGCGACACGGGCGTGGCCGACAGCCGCGCACGGTAGATGTGCAGGTTCTCCAGTACCCTCTGAACGTAATTGCGGGTCTCCTGGATCGGGATCAGCTCGATCCAGTCGATCGTGTCGATGGCGGCCGACCGTGGGTCGCCATAGGTTTTGAGCCAGGACGCCACGCGTCCCGATCCGGCGTTGTAGGCGGCGATGGCGAGGACGTAGGACCCGTCGAACCGGTCGATCAGCTCCTGCAGGTACGTGGTGCCAAGGCGTACATTGTAAGCCGGGTCGGTGGTCAGCTTCTCATGCGTGTGCCGCACGCCCAGCTTCTTCGCCACGTGCTGGGCCGTCGCCGGCATCAGCTGCATCAGCCCGCGTGCCCCCGCTGAGCTGACGGCGGTCGGGCTGAAATTGCTTTCCTGCCGGACGATGGCGTGCACCAGCCCCGGCTCCGGGCGTGGCGGCAGCTTCGCGTCCAGCATCGGGAAACCCGCCTCGAAGACCAGAACGCCGTCCTGCAACGCCTGCCGGGAGACGAGCACCCCCAGTTCCGCCCGGTTCAGATCGGCGACCAGCCGGCCCAGCATCAGATACTCGGGCTCGGTCTTCGCATCGGCGGCCAGCCGCCGCACGAACAGCGTCGTCAGCCGCGCGTCGGCCCCCTCGATCCGGTCCAGCATGCGGACGAGGCGGACCATCTCGCGGCGGTTGAAGTCCGCCATGGCGCCGTCGGTCGGCATCGGCGACGGCCGCACGAGGGCGCCCGGCTTCAGGTCCATCTCGTCGCCGGCCAGCAGCCCGTAATAGGTGCTGCCGTGGGAGATCGCCGTCTCGTACCAGGTCGTCGCCCGCGCCTTGTCGCCCATGGCCGCAGCCGCGCGCCCGGCCCAATAGGCGCCGCGCCCCCGGCTGATGGGGGAGGTGACGCCCCGGTACAGCGTCTCGAAATGCTTCAGCGCGTCGGCCGGGCGCTCCAGATAGCGCAGCGCCAGCCAGCCGGCCAGGAACTCCGCCTGCGCGAAGGCGAGACCGTCCTTCGACCCATGCCCCGCGACCAGCTGGTAGGCGCGGCGGAAGTCGCGCTTCTCGATCAGGCGGCGGGCCATGATGTGCCGCTCCTGCCACCAGGCGTCGGGGCGGCCCAGGGTCTTCGGCGGCTTCGCGAGGATTTCGATGGCGCCGGTGTCCAGGTCCCGCTTGCGGCGCCAGCGCAGACGCTCGTACTGCAGCCCCGGATCGTCCAGCAGGTTGGACGGCACCCGCCGCAGCGCGCCGTCCACCCCGCCGGCCGCGTTGGCCAGCGCGATCCGGGCGAGGGCGAGGTGCTGGCGGCCCTTGTCCACCAGCGGCATCATGCGCTTGGCCCCCGCGTCGTCGCCGTCCCACAGCAGGCGGTCCAGCCGCGCCCAGTGGTCCTCCGGCCGCAGCAGGCTGTTGAACCGGCGCCGGAAATCGCGCTCCTCGACCGCGCCGAAGGTGCCCTGGACATAACGCTCCCGCACCAGCCGGATGGCACGGTCGGACTCACGGGTCTCCATCAGCGCGTCCACCTGGCGCAGGAAGCCGGCCGTGGTCAGCGGCGGGTACTTCTCGAACCAGGCCAGCGCCTCCTTCGCCGGGAGGTCGGGCATCCGTTCCTCGGCGTTGCGCCGGATGGCTCCCAGGTTCGGCCATTCGGGATTGCGGTCCAGGAACTCGGCCAGCTCCCGCCACGTCGCGGTCGTCCGCGTGTCGGCCAGTTCCAGCCAGCGGACGACCTTTGCCGGCAGGTCCTGACGGGCCCGCGCGGCGATCTGCCGGGCCTCGGCGAAGCGCCCGGCCTCGGCGGCGGCGAAGGCCTGCCGGTAGATCTGGGCGTCGCCGGCGGCGATCTCGGCGGCGGCGGGCGGCGCCAGTGTCAGCAGGCCCGCCAGCAGCGCGCCGGCCGCCATCCGGGCCAGTCCGGACAGCGGCCCGGCACCCTTGTTTCGCCGGGAGGGTGCCGCTAATGTGCCGCGCTTCGTTCGCAGGGTCATTCCGTTGGCCCCAGGGAGGTTCGCATGTTCAGAGGGTCGATCGTCGCGCTGATCACGCCGTTCCGCGACGGCAAGGTGGACGAGCGCGCCTTCATGGATTTCGTCGAGTGGCAGATCGCGGAGGGCACGCACGGCCTCGTCCCGGTCGGCACCACCGGCGAGAGCCCGACCCTCAGCCACGACGAGCACCGCCGCGTCATCGAGATGACGGTGGAGGTGTCGCGGGGCCGCGTGCCGGTGATCGCCGGCACCGGCTCGAACTCGACGGAGGAGGCGATCGGCCTCACCCGCTTCGCCAAGCAGGCTGGCGCCAGCGCGGCACTGGTCGTGACGCCCTATTACAACAAACCGACTCAAGAAGGTCTTTACCAGCATTACAAGGCCATCCACGACGCCGCCGACCTGCCGATCATCATTTACAACATTCCCGCGCGCAGTGTCGTGGACATGTCGGTGGCGACCATGGCGCGGCTGGCGAAGTTGCCGAACATCGTCGGGGTCAAGGACGCCACGGCCGACCTCGTCCGGCCGCTGCGCACCCGTGTGGAGATCGGGCCCGACTTCTGTCAGCTGTCCGGAGAGGACGCGACCGCCACGGCCTTCCTGGCCCAGGGCGGGGTGGGGTGCATCTCGGTGACCGCCAATGTGGCCCCGCGCCTCTGCGCCGCCATGCAGGACGCCTGGACGCGCGGCGACCTCGCGGAGATGGCGCGGCTCAGGGACATGTTGATGCCGTTGCACCATGCGCTCTTCCTGGAAACCAGTCCCGCTCCGGTGAAGTACGCCGCCAGCCTGTTGGGCAAGTGCGCGCCCGACGTGCGCCTGCCGCTGGTGCCGATTGGCGACGCCACGCGGGCGGCGGTGCGTGAGGCCATGGCGACGGCCGGATTATTGACCTGATAGCTTAAGAAAAGGTTCTAAGTCCATGGCGCGTGGGGCGTCTTCAGTGGGACGGATCGCCGCGCAGAACCGGCGGGCCCGGTTCGACTACTTCATCGAGTCCACGGTGGAGGCCGGCATCATCCTCGCCGGCACCGAGGTGAAGTCCCTGCGCAGCGGCAAGGCGAGCATCAACGAATCCTACGCCGGGGAGCAGGGGGGCGAGCTGTTCCTGTTCAACGCCTATATCCCGGAGTATCAGCTCGCCGGCCGCTTCTTCCAGCATGAGACCAAGCGGCCCCGCAAGCTGCTGGTGCACCGGCGCGAACTGGCGAAGCTGCTCGCCTCCATCCAGCGCGAGGGCATGACGCTCATCCCGCTCTCCGTCTATTTCAACGATCGCGGCATCGCCAAGGTCGAGCTCGGCCTCGCCAAGGGCAAGAAGAAGGGCGACAAGCGCGAGGCGGAGAAGGAGCGGGACTGGCAACGCGACAAGGCGCGCCTGATGCGGGAGAAGGGCTGAAGGGCCCCTTTGCCGCCGCCCCGCCCGGGATTATCCTTCCGGAATCGCCACCCGGGAAGCCGCCCCATGCCGCGCGCCCTTTCCACCGTTGCCGCCGCCCTGTCGCTGGCGGTCTCGCTCGGCGCCGGGGCCGGTCCGGCGGAGGCCCGTCTCACCGTCTGCAACCGGACGAAGGAGACGGTGCGCATCGCGCTTGGTCAGGAACGCGCCGCCGGGGCATGGCAGTCGCGGGGCTGGTGGACGGCCGAGCCGGGCGCCTGCGTGCGCCTGATCGAGGAGCCGCTGCGCCTGCTGGAATACTACCTGCTGGCGGAACCTATTCCACCCGGTGCCGGCTGGGGCGGGGATTTCGCCTTCTGCGTCGCGGCCTCCGACTTCACCATCGACGGCGACCAGGATTGTGAGAAGCGCGGGCACCGGATGGCGGGCTTCTTCGCCATCGCCACGGACGGCGCCACCGCCGTCACCCACAATCTGACCGATTAAGCCTTATCCAGCTCGGCCCGCACGGCGGCGAACACCGCCTCGAACATGGCGGGCGTCAGCCGCCCGGTGTTCGTGTTGTAGCGGGAGCAGTGATAGCTGTCGAACAGCGTGACGCCGCCCGGCATCGGGTGGCGGGCGCCGTGGCCGAAGGATGTGCGCGACGGCTTTCCGCCCAGGCTCGTGACGACCGACCCGTGCGCGATGGCGCCCAGTGCCACGATGGCGCGCAGTCCCGTCATCGCCGCGATCTCGGCCGTCAGGAACCCCCGGCAGGTACCCACCTCCGCCGGTGTCGGCTTGTTCTCCGGCGGCACGCAGCGGGCGGCGTTGGTGATGCGGCAGTCGACCAGCGTCAGCCCGTCCTCCGCCCGCTTGTCGTAATCGCCCGCCGCGAAGCCGAACTTCAGCAGCGTGGCGTACAGCAGATCGCCCGCGTAGTCCCCGGTGAAGGGGCGGCCCGTCCGGTTGGCGCCGTGCAGGCCGGGCGCCAGCCCGACCACCAGAAGCCGCGCGGCCGCCGTCCCGAAGGATGGCACCGGCGCGTTGTGGTAGCCGGGATGGGCTTCGCGGTTCCGCACCCGGAACGCGGCCAGGCGGGGGCAGAGGGGGCAGTCCGGCCCAGGGGACGGGCCGGGCGACGGGCCATGGAACGGTGGGGCGGTCATGCTGTCGGGAACCGATCGAGCCGGGCGGGGGCCGCGACCTTAGCGGGCCGCGCCCTCCAGGTCAGCCCCCGACCTCCTCGTCGTCGTCGGGTCCGTCATCCGGGCCCTGGTCGCCCGTACCACCGCCCTGCTGGCCCTGGTAACGGGGCGCATGCACCCGCTGGATCGCCGGGGCGAGGTCCTGCAGCTCAAGGAAGTTATCCGCTTGGCGCCGCAGTTCGTCCGCCACCATGGGCGGGGTGGAGCGCACGGTGCTGACCACCGAGACGCGGACACCCTTGCGCTGCACCGCCTCGACGAGGCGGCGGAAATCCCCGTCGCCGGAGAACAGCATGATGTGGTCGACATGCTCGGCCATCTCCATCACGTCGATGGCGAGCTCGATGTCCATGTTACCCTTGATCTTCCGCCGGCCGGAGGCGTCGGTGTATTCCTTGGTCGGCTTGGTCACCATCGTGTAGCCGTTGTAGTCCAGCCAGTCGACCAGGGGGCGGATCGGCGAGTATTCCTGATCCTCCAGCAGTGCTGTGTAGTAGAAGGCGCGGACCAGCCGGCCCTTGGAGGCGAACAGCTCCAGCAGGCGCTTGTAGTCGATGTCGAAACCAAGGGAGCGTGCGGCGGCATACAGGTTCGCGCCGTCGATGAACATCGCCATACGCTCTTCCTGATAGAATATCTTCCTGTCCATCTGGTGCCTCGAAATGATGTCACGGTTAAAAACCACGGCGGGCACGACAATCGCAGCGGGCCGGAATCGCCCTGTCGCCGTGGGAACCAATATTTTCACGACAAATATGGCATCAATGCCGTCCGGTTCAAAGTGGCATCCCCTTCGTTCGGGCTATAGCCGTGCGTCCGGGACCGCAGGGTGGTTCCCATGATCCTTGTGGCCCTCGGGTCGAACCTTGCCGGGGCCGGTCTGCCGGGTCCGCGCGCGGTGTGCGAGGCGGCGCTGGCGGCGCTCGCGGCGGAGGGGCTGACCGTCGCCGCCCGCTCGCGCTGGTATGAGACGGCGCCCGTGCCCGCCTCCGACCAGCCCTGGTTCGTCAACGGCGTGGCGCGGGTGGAAAGCCGGCTGGACCCGGCCGGAATCCTGGCGCTGCTGCACGCGATCGAGGCCCGGTTCGGGCGCACGCGGCGCGTGCTGAACGAGGCGCGGGTGCTCGACCTCGACCTGCTGGCCCATGGCGACGCGGTGCGGACCCAAGCGCCGGTGCTGCCCCACCCACGCCTGCATGAACGGGCTTTCGTGCTGCTGCCGCTGGCGGACGTGGCGCCCGGCTGGCGGCATCCGGTGACCGGCCAGGACGTGGCCGCGATGATCGCCGCCCTGCCGCCGGGCCAGTCGATCCGGCCCCTGGCCTGACCCTCCGCCTGGAGTGAGCCGCGCGCGGTTCCGCCCGGCCGGGCTTGGCCCGGCGCGTGTCTGCCCTTCCGGCCGCGCGTCTTGCTTCGCGGCGGGCCGGTCCGTATATATGTGAGCTTCCGTTCCGTTGGAGTGTCCGAAGTATGGCCCGCGTTACCGTCGAAGACTGCGTCCTCAAGGTTCCGAACCGGTTCGAGCTCGTCATGATGGCCGCCCAGCGCGCCCGCGACATCGCGGCCGGCGCGCCGCTGTCCATCGACCGTGACAACGACAAGAACCCGGTCGTGGCGCTGCGCGAGATCGCGGACGAGACGGTGATCCTCGACAGCCTGCGCAACGCCCTCGTGAAGGGACACCAGCGCGTGCCCGAGCAGGACGAGCCGGAGGAGGAGATCGTCGAGCTCATGGCCGGGGAGAACGCCTGGGCCATCGCCGACCAGGGGGTTGAGGGCGGCGACGTCTCCGAGCTCCAGGACGAGGAGGGGGAGGCCGCGGCCGACGGCGCGGAGCCCGACTTCGGCGACATGGACGTGCCGCTGTCCGACCTCAAAGACGAAGAGGGCATCTGAGGTCGCTTGCATGGGCGGCCGGGCGTCCTGCGTGACGTGACCCGCGTGGATGGCTGCCCATGTCCGCCGAGACCACCATGACCCGCCAGGCCAAGCAAGGCATCATCCGCCAGTACCAGCTGGTCGAGCGGGTCAAGGGCTACGATCCCGACGCCGACGAGGACGCGCTCAACCGCGCCTACGTCTTCACGATGAAGGCGCACGGCTCGCAGACGCGGGCCAGCGGCGACCCCTATTTCACACATCCGATCTGGGTCGCCTACGTCCTCACCGAGCTGAAGCTCGACACTGCCTCCATCATCACGGCCCTCCTGCACGACACGGTGGAGGACACGCTGACGACGCTGGAGGAGATCCAGCGCCAGTTCGGGCCGGAGGTGGCGCGCCTCGTCGACGGCGTCACCAAGCTCTCGCGGATCGAGCTCCAGAACGTCCAGCAGTCCGACCAGACCAAGCAGGCGGAGAATTTCCGCAAGCTGGTGCTGGCCATGTCGGAGGACATCCGAGTCCTCCTGGTCAAGCTGGCGGACCGCCTGCACAACATGCAGACGCTCCACCACCTGAAGAACCCGGACAAGCGCAAGCGCATCGCCCGCGAGACGCTGGAGATTTACGCGCCCCTGGCGGAGCGTATCGGCATCCACCGCTGGAAGGACGAGCTGGAGGAGCTCTCCTTCGCGGAGCTGAACACCGACGCCCATGACAGCATCTGCAGCCGCCTCCAGCAGCTGGAGGAGCAGGGCGCCGGCCATATCGACCGCATCATCGCCGAGCTGAAGGCGACCCTGGCCGAGGCGGGCCTGCCGGCCGCCTCGGTCTCCGGCCGGCGCAAGTCCCCCTATTCCATCTGGCGCAAGATGCAGCGCAAGAACGTCGCGTTCGAGCAGCTGTCCGACGTCATGGCGTTCCGCATCGTCGTGGATTCGATCGAGCAGTGCTATCAGGCGCTGGGTACCATCCACGCCCGCTACCCGGTCGTGCCGGGGCGCTTCAAGGACTACATCTCCACCCCCAAGCCCAACGGCTACCGTTCCATCCACACCACGGTGATCGGGCCGGAGCGCCACCGGATCGAGGTGCAGATCCGCACGGCGGAGATGCACGAGGTGGCCGATGTCGGCGTGGCCGCGCACTGGTCCTACAAGGAGGGGCGGCCGGCCGGCGCCCTGACCGAGGGGCGGCAGTACCGCTGGCTGCGCGAACTGCTGGACATCCTCGAGCACGCGACCCGGCCGGAGGAGTTCCTGGAGCACACCAAGCTCGAGCTGTTCCAGGACCAGGTCTTCTGCTTCACGCCCAAGGGCGATCTGATCGCCCTGCCGCGCGGCGCCACGCCGGTCGATTTCGCCTACGCGGTGCACAGCCAGGTGGGCGACACCTGTGTGGGCGCCAAGATCAACGGCCGCATGCAGCCGCTGCGCTCGCAGCTCCAGAACGGCGATCAGGTCGACATCCTGGTCTCGAAGAACTCCACGCCCTCGCCGGACTGGGAAAACTTCGTGGTCAGCGGCAAGGCCCGCGCCCGCATCCGCCGCTTCATCCGCACCCAGCAGCGCGACGAGCACATGAAGCTCGGCCGCGGCCTGCTGGAACGCGTGTTCAAGCAGGAAGGCTACGACTACTCCGACAAGGCGCTGGACGGGGTGCTGAAGATCTATCAGCAGCCCTCGGGCGAGGATCTGCTGGCCGCCATCGGCTCCGGTCAGACCGGGGCGCGCGATGTCTTCAACGCGATCTTCCCCGGCCATCGCGCCGCCCCGCAGCCGGCCGAGGACAAGATCGTCCCGATCGCCCGGGCGCGGGCGAAGAAGGGGTCCGGGGCGGCGCTGCCGATCCGGGGGCTGATCCCCGGCATGGCCGTGCACTACGCCCGCTGCTGCCATCCGATCCCGGGCGACCGCATCGTCGGCATCGTCACCACCGGCAAGGGTGTGACCATCCACACGATCGACTGCGAGACGCTGGAAAGCTTCCACGAAAGCCCCGAGCGCTGGATCGACGTCTCCTGGGACCCCGATGCCGATGGATTGGACGACACGGTCGGGCGTTTGTCCGTGGTGGTGTCGAACGAGCCGGGGGCGCTGGGCACGCTGTCGACGGTGATTGGCAAGAACGGCGGCAACATCACCAACCTCAAGATCACCAACCGTACGCCGGACTTCTTCGACATGCTGATCGACATCGACGTGCGGGACGTGAAGCACCTGACCAACATCATGGCGGCCCTGCGGGCCACCCCGGTCATCAACTCCGTTGAACGGGCGCGTAGCCGCTGACCGGCAGGGCGCGTTCGACGGGGGCGGCGGGCACGGATTCGGGGAACGGCTGGACGGTGGGATGTTCCGCAGGCGCTATCACCATGGCTTCGGCCGCAAGGCGCGGGAGTTCTTCTGGCCGCGGATGGGGTTCGGCCGGCTGGCCCGCTATCTCGGCCACCGGGTCGGCCGGTTGCCGGCCACCCCCCACGCCATCGCCGCCGGCTTCGCGTCCGGGGCGGCCGTGTCGATGACGCCGCTGCTCGGCCTGCATTTCCTGCTGGGTTTCGGCATCGCATGGCTCGCGCGGGGCAGCATGCTCGCGGCGGCACTGGGCACCGTGGTCGGCAACCCGTGGACCTTTCCTGCGATCTGGTACGCCAGTTACGAGATCGGCTGCGCCCTCACCGGCATGCAGCCCGACCATGGCTCCACGCGGGGACTGACCCTGGCCTTCCTCATGGAACAGCCCTGGGCGCTGCTTCTGCCCATGCTGCTTGGCGGCGCGCTGATGGGTGCCGTCGTTTGGCCGGCGACCTATATGGCGGTAAAGTGGCCCGTGGAGCTGTATCAGCGCCGGCGGGCGGAGAGGCGGGCCCTGGCGGCGCGGCGGCGCGAACCGGCCCCGACGGCTCCAGGAACGGAGGACGGACCATGAAGCGCCATCTAAGGCTCGGCGTGAACATCGATCATGTCGCCACCATCCGGAATGCCCGGGGCGGGCGGCATCCCGATCCGGTGCGCGCCGCGCGCCTTGCCGCCCAGGCCGGGGCCGACGGCATCACGGCCCACCTGCGCGAGGATCGCCGCCACATCACCGACGACGACATCGCCCGCCTGATGGCCGGCATCGACCTGCCGCTGAATCTCGAGATGGCGGCGACGGAGGAGATGCTGGACATTGCGCTCCGCCACCGGCCGCACGCCTGCTGCATCGTGCCGGAACGCCGGCAGGAGCGGACGACGGAGGGCGGGCTTGACGCCGCCGGCCTGTCCGACACGCTGCGGCCGATGGTGGACCGGCTGGCGGGTGCCGGCATCCGCGTCTCGCTCTTCATCGCCCCCGATACCCGCCAGCTCGACGCCGCCAAGGCGCTCGGCGCCCCGGTCGTGGAGCTTCATACCGGCAGTTACGCCGACGCCGACGGGGTGGAGCGCGACCACGAGCTTGAACGCCTGCGCGCCGCCGCCGCCCATGCCGAGGCGATCGGCCTGGAATGCCACGCGGGCCACGGGCTCAGCTTCGACAACGTCGCCCCCGTTGCCGCCATCCCCACCGTCGTGGAGCTGAACATCGGCCACTTCCTGATCGGGGAGGCGATCTTCGGCGGGCTGGACAGCACGATCCGCCGCATGCGCTCGCTGATGGACCTGGCCCGGTCGGAGGCTGCGGGCGGGATGTCGGCATGATCAT
>JAJUIU010000028.1 GCA_029267445.1 Rhodospirillaceae bacterium | reverse complement strand
GCTGGCGTCCGGCCCGCGCGGGTCGGTGTGGCTTCCGCTTGGGCTGCCGCCCATCCAGGCGTGACCCGCCCCGTGGACGGTCCAGTGCTCCGCCACCGTGCGCCCGTCGGGATCCTGGTGGATCGTCCGGCTGTAGGCGTGGCCGCCCGGCGTGCCGTCCCGCCGCGTCTCCGACCTGAGACCGGTGGACCCACCCGCGAGCTGTGCCGCCACGGCCTCCCCGTTCGCCGGATGCACGGTGCCGTCCCGGTCGCCATGGAAGACGATGGCCGGCACGGGCCGCCGGGCAGCGGTTCCGGCGCCACCCTGGCGCATGGCCTGGAAGGCCGACGGCATGTCGCGCGCCACCCCGGCCGGGAGGCCGGAATGCACGCCCACGGCGGCGAACAGGTCCGGATACTCCGTCGCCAGCACGGCGGCGGTGGCCCCGCCCGCCGATAGTCCGGCGACATAGATCCGGCCCTTGTCGACCGGGTGGGTCGCGGCGATCTGGCGGACGATGCCCGCCAGGATCGACGGCTCGCCCCGGTCGCGCCGCTGGTCCTCCGGCTTGAACCAGTTCCAGCAGCCCTGCGGGTTCGCCGACCGGGGCTGTTCCGGGTAGGCGACCAGGAACCCCAGCTCCTCCGCCACCGCGTTCATGCGGGTACCGGCGGCGAAGTCCTCGGGGTCCTGGGTGCAGCCGTGCAGCATGACCAGCAGCGGCATCGGCCCGTCCGCCCGGCGGGCCGGGACGTAAAGCCTGTAGTTCCGCGTTCCGGCGGCGTTGCCGAAGCTTTCGCTGAGGAACGCGGCCCCCTCGGGCAGCGGCTCCTGCACCCGTGCGGGGCGCGCCTTGCCGGTCATCGCCTTCAGCTTCGCCAGCGTCTCAGCCAGCCCGGTGCGGGGCCTGCGGTCCGTCCTGGCCTGTGGACGCGGTGCAGGGTCCGGCCGGGCGGCGGCGTCGGCCGCGTCCAGAACCACATAATCCGTCTCGATTGTCCGCCCGTCATGGGCGGTGGGAGCAGGGGCGGTGGGGGCCGGGGCGTTGGTTCCGGGCGCTTGATCGCGGCCGCCGTTCAGCAGGCGCTGGATCAGGGCGGACGCCTCGGCGAGCCGTCCGGACCGGGTGAGGCGGGTCGCCTCCTCCATGCCGGCGGCGAAATTCGGGTTCATTCCGTGTCTGTCCTTATTGGTCATCGGATGCGGTCCGAAAGGGCCGCTTTCACGGCGGCGCTGGCGTGCAGCGCCCCCAGAACTGTGAGGCTGGCGATGGTGGCGCGGGCGAGGTCGGGCGTGACATCGGGAGCGATGCTGGCGAGTCCGAGGACCCGCACCTCCAGCATCCGCCCCGCCGCCCGTTCCGCCTCCAGATCGGCGCGGGTGAAGTGGCGCAGGCCGAGATCGACGCTCTTGCGCGTCACGGCCTGTCGCACCGCGTCGCCGTGACGGTCGATCTGGTTGCGGATGGCGGTCCGGATGAAGTCGGTGCGGTTGGAATAAAAGCCTTCCTGGACTAGCAGGTCGATATGGCCCAGGTCGACGAAACCCAGGTTGATCGTGATCTTCTCGCTGTCCTGCGGTCGCGGACGCGTTTCCGACACCGGCTCCATCTCGCTCACACCATCCTTCAACCATCCCAGTGGATGGTAAATGGATGGTATGCGGGCCTGTTCAAGGGACGGAAGAGAACGGCCTCAGCCGATTCCGGTCACCGGGAAGGCGATGGTGGAAAAGATGGCGTTCTCCGCCTGCCGGCTGTCCAGCCGTGTCTGTTGCACCACCACCGGCCGGTCCGACCGCACCACCAGCGCATAGCCGAGGCCGCGCGGGATGGGGGCGGGGTCGTCCAGCTTTTCCAGTCGGATGTGCAGGGTGCGGCGGGGCGCCACCGTGAAGCGGTAGGGGCCGGACGGCTCCCGGTCCTCGAAGTAAGCGGTCACGGCGACGGAGGCCGGATCGCCGCCCGCGTTGAGGATGCAAAGGCCCTCATGGCTTTCCATCTCCGGCGGCGGCCCGTTGCTCCAGGCCGGGATGTAGCCGTCCGCGATGGCCCAGCAACGGTGCCCGATGGCCTCGGTCATGGCCGCCCTCCTGAAACCCCCTCCAGAGATGCCCGTCAGCGAACGCCCGTCAGCGAACGCACCTCAGCGCCGGCCGGCGGCGACGAACCGGGTGATCAGCAGCCCGACGCCGACCGCCACCAGCATGGCGCCGACGGGGTGCTGGCGGACTTGGTCCACCGGGGCCAGGGCGTAGTCCCGCACCGGCTCCATCCATCCCGCACCGGTGCTCCGGTCCTGTCCCGCCGCATCGATCCGGGGCCGCTGCTGGCCCGTGCGCCGCTCCACCCGGCGGCGCCCGGCGCGCAGATTGTCGGCCTTTGCCGCCCGGTCGTGCGGGGCCGTGGTCATCCAGTAACTGACCTCCCGCCGGGCCTGTTCACGGCTGATGTCATAGGCGCGCTCGACCGCGTCGATCAGCGCGTCACGCCGCCCGCCGGTGGCGTCGATGATCATGGGATCGGCCCGCTTCCACTTCGCCTTCGCCATGGGGGCATAGGCGTGCCAGTCGTCCTCGATGCGGTCCCAGGCGGTCTGCATGGCGGCTCTCCGGCGCTGACGGGATGGGGTGGGGATGCCGGTCCAACAGGCCCCCGGGCGGATCGGTTCCTGGCGACCGCCTTCCCGTCGCTTTCGCGGTGACATTTCGGGACCGGGCCGGTTGGGGAGGGACCAGCCGACATCGACCGCCGGAGAAGGGGAGCGCTTCGCCATGGCCAGAACGACGTCCGACATCCTCGTCGACACGCTGATCGACTATGGCGTGGATACCGTGTTCGGCATTCCGGGCGACGGCATCAACGGCATCATCGAGTCCTTCCGCGTCGCCAAGGACGACATCCGCTTCATCCAGACCCGGCACGAGGAGGCGGCCGCCTTCATGGCCTGCGGCTGGGCGAAGTTCACCGGCAAGCTCGGAGTCTGCGTCGCCACCTCCGGCCCCGGCGGCATCCACCTGCTGAACGGGCTGTACGACGCCAAGCTGGACCAGCAGCCGGTGCTGGCCATCACGGGCCTGCAGTTCCACGACCTCGTGGGCACCCACACCCAGCAGGACGTCGCCCTGGACAAGCTGTTCGAGGATGTTTCCGTCTTCAACGAGCGGGTGGGCGGACCCGGCCACATGGCGAACCTGGCGCCCGTGGCCTGCCGCACGGCGCTGGCCTACCGGGGTGTCGCCCACCTGACCGTGCCGGTGGACGTCCAGGACTGGACCTCCGACGACGAGAAGCCATCCAAGCGGCAGACGCCCGGCCACCATTCCAGCCTTTATTCCCGCTCCGCCCGGATGGCGGACGAGGGGGACATCCGTGCCGCCGCCGACATCCTGAACCGGGGGGAGCGCATCGTCATCCTGGCCGGGCAGGGCGCCCTGCACGCCACCGACGAGCTGGAGCGGCTGGCCGACAAGCTGGGTGCCGTGATCGTCAAGGCGCTGCTGGGCAAGGCGGCGGTGCCGGACGACAGCCCCTACACCACCGGGCAGATCGGCCTGCTGGGTACCGAGCCGTCGCAGAACGCGCTGATGAACTGCGACACGCTGCTGATGGTCGGCAGCTCGTTCCCCTACATCGAATATCTGCCCCCGGCGGGCCAGGCGCGCGGCATCCAGATCGACATCGACCCGATGCGCCTGGGCCTGCGCTACCCGATGGAGATCGGGCTGGTCGGCGACAGCGCGCTGACCCTGGACGCGCTGCTGCCGCTGGTGCGCCGTCGGCGGGAGCGGCCCTTCCTGGAGCGTGCGCAGGCGGAGAAGCGGGACTGGCTGCGCCTGATGGAGACGCGCGGCACCGCCATGGACATGCCCATGAACCCGCAGGTGGTGTCGTGGGAGCTGGGCAAGCGCCTGTCCGACACGGCCATCGTCACCTGCGACAGCGGCACCATCGCCACATGGTGGGCGCGGCAGATCCCGGCGAAGCGCGGGCAGATGCACACGCTGTCCGGAAACCTCGCCACCATGGCGCCGGGCCTGCCCTACGCCATCGCGGCCCAGCTCGCCTTCCCGGACCGGCAGGTGGTGGCCTTCGTCGGCGACGGCGGCTTCAGCATGCTGATGGCCGACTTCGTCACGGCCGTGAAGTACGGGCTGAACATCAAGGTCGTGATCGTCAACAACCGGGCGCTGGGCCAGATCAAGTGGGAGCAGATGGTGTTCCTGGGTAACCCGGAATATGTCTGCGACCTCGCCCCCATCGACTTCGCCGCCTTCGCCCGCGCCTGCGGCGGCACCGGCTACACCATCAGCGATCCCAAGCTCTGCGGCGACGTGCTGCAGCAGGCGCTGAACACGCCGGGCCCGGTGATCATCGACGCCATCGTCGATCCCCACCTGCCGCCGATGCCGCCGCACATCAAGCCGGGGCAGGCCTACCGCTTCGCCAAGTCGATCGCGCGGGGCACCCCGGCGGCAGGCAAGATCATCGGCAGCGTGACTGGCCAGACCGTGCGGGAGCTGATCTGAGGGTCCGGCTATGACGGACCCGCGCATAGAGGCCGTGGAGGTCGCCGCCTTCACCATCCCGACGGAGACGCCGGAACAGGACGGCACGCTGGACTGGGATTCGACCACCCTGCTGGTGGCCGAAGTGCGGGCGGGCGGCGTGACCGGCCTCGGCTACGGCTATGGCGACCCGGCGGCGGCGGACCTGGCGCGGCGGACGCTGGCGCCGCTGCTGACGGGTCTTCCCGCCGTCGACACCCGTGCGGGCTTCGACCGGATGGTGCGGGCCGTGCGCAACATCGGCCGGTCGGGCATCGCCATGGCGGCGATCTCCACGCTGGACACCGCGCTCTGGGACCTGAAGGCCCGGCTGCTCGGCCTGCCGCTCTTCCGCCTGATTGGCGCCGCGCGCGACCGGGTGCCCGCCTATGGCAGCGGCGGCTTCACCAGTTTCGACGCGGCGGCGATGACCCGCCATCTCGAGGGCTTCCTGGCGACGGGCGTGCGCGCGGTGAAGATCAAGGTCGGCCGCGCCCCGGAGGACGATCCCGACCGGATGGCCCATGCGCGGGGCGTGATCGGGCCGGATGTCGATCTGATGATCGACGCCAACGGCGCGCTCACCGTTCCGCACGCGCTGGCGCTGGCCGACGCGGCGGCGGATGTCGGTGTGGTCTGGTTCGAGGAGCCGGTGAGCGGCGACGACCTGTCCGGTCTGGCCCGCCTGTGCCGGGAGGGGCCGGCCGGCATGGACGTCGCCGCCGGGGAGTACGGGGACGGCCCGATCCATTTCCGCCGCATGCTGGAAGCGGGGGCCGTCGACGTGCTGCAGCCGGACGCCACGCGCTGCGGCGGGGTGACCGGATTCCTCCAGGCCGTGGCGTTGGCCGACGCGTTCGGCGCCGTCCTGTCCGCCCATACCGCACCGACGCTGCACGCGCATCTGGCGCTGGCGAGCCGACGGGTCCGCCACGTCGAGTACTTCTACGACCACGCCCGGATCGAGGCGCTGCTGTTCGACGGGGCGCTGGCGCCCGTCGGCGGCGATCTGGTCCCGGCGACCGACCGCCCCGGCCTGGGCCTCACCCTGCGGCGCGACGCGGCGGCGCGGTTCGCGGTCTGACGGCGGGCCGCCGGACAGCATGAAGGAGCCCATGCATGGCCTTCGCCCGTTTCGACACGCATCAAGCCCAAGCCCAGCGCCGCCTCGATCTGAAGGCGCTGGAGGCCGACCTCCGGCGGGAGGTGGACGGGGAGGTGGGGTTCGACACCGGCTCCCGCGCGCTTTACGCCACCGACGCGTCCAACTACCGCCGGGTGCCGATCTGCGTGGTGGTCCCGCGCTCGGTGGAGGCGCTGGCGCGGGCGGTCACCGTGGCCGCGCGGCATGGCGCCCCGGTGCTGCACCGGGGCGGGGGCACCAGCCTTGCGGGCCAGTGCGCGAACGAGGCGGTGGTGATCGACAGTTCGCGCTGGTGCGACCGGGTCCTGGCCGTCGTTCCGGCGGGCCGCCGCGCGGTGGTGGAGCCGGGAACGATCCTGGACACCCTCCAGGCGGCCGTCCGGCCGCACGGCCTGCGCTTCGGCCCCGACCCGTCCACCCACGACCACAACACCCTGGGCGGGATGATCGGCAACAACTCCGCCGGGGTGCATTCCGTCGTCGGCGGCAAGACGGTGGACAATGTGCTGGAGATGGAGGTGATGACCTATGACGGGCTGCGCCTGAAGGTCGGCCCCACGCCGGAGGACGAGCTCGCGGCCATCATCGCCAGCGGCGGGCGGCGGGGCGCCATCTACGGCCGGCTGCGGGCCCTGCGCGACCGCTACGCGCCCTTGATCCGGGAGCGGTTCCCGGCCATCCCCCGCCGCGTGTCCGGCTACAACCTGGACCAGCTGCTGCCCGAAAGCGGGTTCGATGTGGCCCGCGCCCTGGTGGGGACGGAGGGGACCTGCGTCAGCGTGCTGAACGCCACCCTGCGCCTGATTCCCGATCCGGCCCACAAGGTGCTGCTGGCGATCGGGTTCGACGACATCTGCCGTGCTGCCGACTTCGTGCCGCGCCTGCTGGAGTTCGGCCCCGACGGGATCGAAGGGATCGACCGGCGGCTGGTCGACAACATGAAAAAGAAGGACCTGCACCCCGACGACGTGAAGCTGCTGCCGGGCGGGGACAACTGGCTTCTGGTGGAGTTCGGCGGCGACACGGCGGAGGAGGCGGCCGACAAGGCCCGGCGGGTGATGGACGACCTTGGCCCCAACCGCGCCGTCCAGGACATGCGGCTGATGGTCGATCCCCGCAAGCAGAAGCGCCTGTGGCTGGTTCGGGAATCCGGCCTGGGCGGCACCGCCTTCGTGCCCGGACAGGAGCGGGACACCTGGCCCGGCTGGGAGGACAGCGCCGTGGACCCCGCGCGGCTGGGCGACTACCTGCGCGACCTTTACGACCTTTACGACCGGTACGGCTACCACGGCGCCATGTACGGCCATTTCGGCGACGGGCTGGTCCACACCCGGATCGACTTCAACCTGCACACCGACGAGGACGTCCGCCGCATGCGGGCCTTCCTGTTCGAGGCGGCGGAGCTTGTGCGCCGCCATGACGGCAGCAATTCCGGCGAGCATGGCGACGGGCAGGCGCGGTCGGAGCTGCTGGAGCGCATGTTCGGGCCGGAGATCATCCAGGCCTTCCGGGAGTTCAAGGCGATCTGGGACCCGCACAACAAGATGAACCCCGGCATCGTCGTCGATCCGCGCCCGCTGGACGCCGACCTGCGCCTGGGCCCCCGGTTCAATCAGCGCGCCCCCGGCGACACCTGGTTCAGCTATGCGGAGGAGGGCGGGGACTTCACCCGCGCGGCACTGCGCTGCGTGGGCGTGGGCAAATGCCGCCGGCGCGAGGGCGGCACCATGTGCCCCAGCTACAAGGCCACGCTGGACGAGCGCCACTCCACACGGGGCCGCGCCCACCTGCTGCAGGAGATGCTGCAGGGCGACCCCATCCGCGACGGGTGGGCCAGCGAGGCGGTGCACTCCGCCCTCGACCTCTGCCTCTCCTGCAAGGGCTGCAAGTCCGACTGCCCGGTGAACGTGGACATGGCCACCTACAAGGCGGAGTTCATGGCCCACCACTACGCCGGCAAGATGCGCCCCCGCGCGGCCTACAGCATGGGGCGCATCCACCGCTGGGCCCGCATGCTGGCGCCCGTACCCTGGGCGCCGAACCTCGGCACTGGCCTACCCGTGTTCGGCCGAATGTCGCGCGAGGTGGCGGGCATCCACCCGGACCGGCCGGTGCCTACCTTCGCCGCCCGCACCTTCCGGTCCGGGTTCGCGGAACGGCCCGGACCGGGGCCGCTGGTGGTGCTGTGGACCGACACCTTCTCCAACCATTTCGAGCCGGGACCCCTGCACGGGGCGCTGGCCCTGCTCCGCGCGGCCGGCTGCGACGTGCGGATCACCAAGCGGGACGCCTGCTGCGGCCGCCCCCTCTACGATTTCGGCTGGCTGGACGAGGCGCGGGACCTGCTGCTGGACTGCCTGGAGGAGCTGGGGCCGGCACTTGATGCCGGGGCCTGGGTGGTGGGGGTGGAGCCGAGCTGTGTCACCACCTTCAAGGACGAGCTGCTGAACCTGTTCCCCAACGATCCGCGCGCCAAGGTCCTGGCGGAGCGCACCCTGATGCTGGACCGCTTCCTGCTGGAGGTGCTGGACTGGCACCCGCCCCGGCTTCAGGGGCCGGTGGTGGTGCACGGCCACTGCTATCAGAAGTCCGTGCTGGGCCTGTCGGCGACGGCGGAGCTGCTGCGCCGCGCGGGGGCGGAGCCGGAGGTTGCCGACAGCGGCTGCTGCGGCATGGCCGGCGCCTTCGGGTACGAGACACGCAAGTACGATGTCTCCCGCGCCATCTACGCCCAGGCCTGGGAGCCGTCGGTCCGCAACACGCCCGGCCATGTGCCCATCGTGGCAGACGGCTTCAGCTGCCGCTGCCAGGTGAAGCAGCTCGGCGGGCGGACGACGGTGACGCTGCCGGAGCTGCTGGCCGGCATGTCCCGACGCTGACCCATTCCCCCCGCATTCCTGGCCGGGCCCGTGGCCTGGATGGGACTTTTTTAGGGAACGGCCGTGGACGGCTCCGGTTGGGAGGGGGCCGATCGCCGGTGCCGCGGCACGCGCGCAAGCGGGCCGGGAGGCCGCCCCCGATGGGACGGCCCGGGCGCCGGCGGATCCAGCGAAGACGGAGGAAGAGATGGCCGAATGGAAGAACCGGCTCCTGAGGAGCGGCACCGCCATGATCGCCGCAACCCTGCTGTTCGCGGCGCCCATGCCGGCCGCCGCCCAGTGGTGGGAGGATGAGGAGGCTTACGAGTACGGCGACGGGCAGGGCCTCTTCACCGATTACGACTACTACGACGACTACGGCTATGGCGGCGGCCTTTACGACGACGAGGTCGCCATGACCGACGGCGCCGATGACGGCATGTTCGGCGACAACGACGGCATCGTCGGCGAGGAGGCCGGCCTCGACACCGAGTACGAGCGGGATACCGCCGGCTACTACGACAACGATTTCGAGGACGAGGGCTGGTTCGACTGGTTCTGAGCCCCCCGTCACTTCCGAAACAGTCCGAGGAGCGATTGACATGAGCAAGCGATTCGATCCGCGGCTCATCGCCGCCAGCCTTGCCGTTTCCGCCGTGGCGCTGACCGGTGCGGCCCAGGCCCAGCAGGCCCAGCAGGGCCAGCAGCAGGGCCAGCAGCAGACCCGCCAGCAGGAGATGCAGCAGCAGCGCCAGGGCGGCCAGCAGCAGATGCGGCAGAACCGCCAGCAGCAGGCGCAGCAGATGCCGATGGAGTACCGGCAGATCAAGGGCACCATCGTCGACGCCCGGCGCGTCCCCGTGCGGGGCAGCAAGCAGCCGGCCACCCTGGTCCTGCTTGAAACCGAGGGCGGCAACCGCGCCGTCGTCGACCTGGGCACCGAGCGGCTGGGCATCCGGCTGCGTCCGGGTGCGGAGCTCGCCGTGCGCGGCCGGCCGGTGATGGTCGGGCAGCAACGCGTTATCCTGCAGGCGAACGCCGTCAGCTACGAGGGCAAGGCCTATGACGTGAACCGGCCGGCCATGATGCGGTCAGGCGGCCAGCGCCAGGCGATGGCCCGGGACGGCCAGGGCCAGCAGGCTCAGCAGGGGCAGCAGGGTCAGCAGGGCCGGTCGTTCGACCAGCAGGCCTTCGCCGACATGCTGTTCGGCCGCTATGACCAGAACGGCAACGGCGTGCTGACCATCGCCGAATGGGACCGCGGCGTGGACCGCATGTTCGGCGAGGAGAACGCCAACCTCGACCCCGCCGCCTTCGACCGCGACGGCGACGGCCGCATCACCAAGTCCGAGTTCCAGCAGGGTGTGCGCCGGAGCAACCTGTTCCAGCAGATCGACCGCGACGGGAACGACCGCGTCACCATGCGGGAGATCCGGACGGCCGGAAACACGGGCGGCAACAGCGGACAGGCCGCCGCGAACACCGGACAGGCGGCCCCGTACGACGAGGTCGCGGTGGGGCTCTACAACAGCTTCGACCGTGACAACAACGCCCGCGTCACCCGCAACGAGTGGGGTGCGCAGGCCGACACCTACTTCGACGGCGACTTCTTCGGCGACTGGGATGCCGACGACAGCGGCTGGCTCGATGAGAACGAGTTCGCCTCCGGCATCTACGACGAGGGCCTGTTCGGCGAATGGGACCGGAACGCCGACGGCGTGATCGAGGCCGACGAGTGGGAGGCCGCCGGCTACGACAGCGGCGGGCTGTTCGGCAGCGACGCGGGCTGGCTCGGCGAGAACGACGGCCTGATCGGCGAGGACGAGGGCGTCCTCTGACGCCGGTCCGCGCAGCGTGAACCCAATGCGGGAGCGATGGGTGGCGTCGGCATCGGCCGGCGCCCCCCGTCCGATCCCCAGCCGCAGGAGAACTCCGATGAAATCCCTTCTGATGACGACCGCGCTCACCCTGTGCCTCAGCGGCGCCGCCCTGGCGCAGCAGGGCCAGCCGGGTGGACAGCCGGGTGGGCAGCCGGGTGGACAGATGGACCGGACGGGGCCGTACGCGACGGGCACCCAGCGGACCGTGTCGCCGGAGGCCGTGTCGGCCCGCCTGATCTCGGCCAACCAGCTCGTCCGCAAGAACGTGGTGACCCGCGACGGGCAGCGTCTGGGCCGGGTGGACTACATCATCGTCGATCCCGCGACCGGCCTCGTCACCACGCTGCTGGTCCGCGCATCCGCGCTGCAGACCCAGCGGCAGGGACAGCCGGGCCAGCAGGCCCAGGGAGCGCAGGGCGGCGCGCAAGGCGGCGCACCGATGGTCGCCATGCCGTGGCACGCCATCGACATCAACCTGGGCGACACGGGCGAGATCGTCGCCAAGGTGCCGATGAGCACCGTGCGGCAGGTCCCGACCTTCACCGACCAGGAGATCGCCGAGGTCACCAGCCCGCGCGTGATCGCCCAGCTGGTCGAATACTACGCCCCCGCCGGTCAGCAGGCCCAGGGGCAGCGCCAGCAGCAGCGCCCGCAGCAGGGCCAGCGGCAGGGCCAGCAGCGGGGCGGTGGAGCCCAGGGCGGTGACAGGGGCATGGTGGTCGGCCACGGCGTGGTCGGCATGCTCGCCCCGCCGGCCGTGACCACGGTCGAGCGTATGCAGGGGCTGGAGATCGCGCTGCCGGACGGGCGCACCGTCGGTCAGGTGGACATGGTGATGATCAACGCCGACAGCGGGACCGTCTCCTACGTCCTGGCGAAGCAGACCGGCGGCCGAAGCGCGGCCGCGAACCTCGTGCCGATCTCGTTCCAGGATCTGGAGTTGGCGGCCGAGGGGCAGTCCTTCACGCTCTCGCCCGACGCGCTGCTGATCGGCATCGTCGCCGCCCCGCAGGATCAGGCCGGCATGCAGGGCGACACGCGGGGCCGGCAGGCCCAGCAGCAGGGCCAGATGGGCGGCCAGCGGGGCTACGGCTCCGACGCCTATGGCCAGCGGCAGGATCGCCAGCAGTCGGGGGGCCAGCAGTCGGGGAGCCAGCAGCCGGGCGGCCAGCAGGGCCAGGGCGGTCAGGCCGGTGCTGAGATCGACCGCGCGGTGCTGGGCACGGTGGCCTCCGTCGACACGCGGAACCGGACGATCACGCTGGAGAACGGCAGTTCCTACCGCGTCGCCGGGGACGTCGACCTCAGCCAGTACCAGCCGGGCGATCCGGTCGAGCTGCGCTACCGGGTGCGCAACAACGAGCAGCGCGCCACGGACATCGAGCCCGCACCCGAGACGGCGCTGAGCGGGCGCGATCGGCCCGACGCCAGGACCGGCCCCACCGACGGCACGGATTCGCCGGGCAACACCGACGACATCCGCAGGCCGCCGCGCCAGTAGGGCCGCGCCAGCAAGCCGGTTCGGCATCGCACGCATAGGGGGAAGCCGGGTCCGTCAGGATCCGGCTTTCCTCATGTCCGGCGCCGTCGCCGCCGCCAGCAGCCGGGCTGCGCGGTCGCAGTGGTGGCGCAGGCGTTCCCGGTCGCGGGGCACGGTGATGGTCGGCTCCCCCGTGGCGCGCACCGCGTCAAGCTGCCGGCGCAGGCCATCACGCTGATCCTCCCGGCGGGCGACGCTGGCGAGGCGCCCGATCGCGTCCGCCAGCCGCGTGAGGACGGCCGGGTTGCCGCCGCCCGAATGCCGGATCTGGTCGAAGGCGGCGCCGACCAGCGCGCCATGGTCCGGCACGTCGCGCACGATCCGGACCGTCCCGTCCCCGTCGCGCAGGCGCCCCGGCTCCGGGTCGTGCCGGAAGATGTCGGCCAGGGCGGCGGACAGGTTGTCGATCACGGCGATGGCCGTGAACACGTCGTTCAGGCCGGGCGACAAGGCGCGGGTGGCGATCTCCACAAGCTGGCGGATGCCGAAGCCGACATCCTGGGCCGGCGTGCGTTCCGGGCCGATGACGAAGGCGTCCCGTACGGCGGCCGCGACCGCGTCCGACGGCGGATGCACGGTGGCAACGGGTGTGTCCGCCAGGACGAAGTCGCCGGCCCCGGCGCGCAGGCGGATCACCGCCCCGGCCTTCCGGGCGGCCTCGACCAACCCGTCATGGCCGATGGCCTGGACATAGCCGTCGCGGTCCAGGGAGACGGGCGCGCCGTGTCCAGCGGGTTCCGGACCCTCTTCATCCCGCGGGTCGGTCTCGTCCGCCGCGGGCATCAGGCGGGCGACCGTCTCCTGCAGTTCCGTCGTCACGTTGCGGATGACGGTGTCGTAGATGATCGAACGGGCCAGCTTGTGGATGTAGAACAGCAGCACCAGCAGGCACAGCACGGTCAGCCCGGTTCCTGTGCTGACCGCCAGATGCGGCACGCTGCCCCCGCCGCCGCTGCCCTCCGGCGGGCCGTTGATGGTGCGGAACACGACCAGCAGATAAAGGATGTCGGCCAGGAAGAGGCCCAGCACGGCCTGTGTCACCCGGTCCTGGATGAAGCTGCGGATCAGGCGCGGCCCGATCTGTCCGGCGGCCAGGGTCAGCACCACCATGGTGATGGAGACCACCAACGAGGTCATGGTGATCATGCCGGACAGCAGCGCCGACATCAGCTCCCGCGCGTTCTCGGCGTCGCCGGTGTAGAGCAGCCAGAACTCCCCGGCGTCGCGGATCAGCCCGGTATCCACGTTCAACAGCAGGATCGCCAGGGCTGCTGCCGCCGCGCCCATCAGCACGGGCACGAACCACAGGCTGCCCTGGATGATCGTCCAGACATGGCGGAGACGGTCGCGCATCCCTGATCCGAACAGGAGGGCGCGCCCCCCCGTTCCCGCCGCGCCGTTCCCGCCGCCTGCGTCAACCGGCCTTGCAGGCCTTCAGCGCGTCGGCGTTGGCGGCCACGGCCGGCGCGTCCTTCAGCGCCCGCGCCAGCACCGCCTTCATCTCCGGGTCCATCGGCCCGGCCATCATCTCCTCCGCCGCCGCGGGGTCGGAGGCGTACATCTCCGTCATGGCGATGCGCATGGCGATCTCCATCGCCTCCTCCTGGCCGCTGAACCCATGCTTGCGGGCCAGCGCGTCGAGGTCGACCTCCTTCATGGCCTGCATTGACCCCGGCTTGCCCGCCTGGGCCCGCTTGGTCTCCAGGCACAGCGCGCCGAAGCGCTGGACGCGGTCGGCCGAAAGGGGCGCGTCGGCGGCGGGCGACGTGGGCCTGGGAGACGCAGGGTCGGCCGTCTGCGCGCGGAGGCTGCCCGGCAGTGCCAGGGCGGTGAGAAGGACGGTCGTCAGAATGGCGGCGGACCGCATCGGCGCTTCTTCCTGTGTGGCGGCGCCCGGGTCGGACGCGGGCGCAACCCTACCGGTGCGTCCGCGCCGCCGGGGTGTCACCTTTCGGGATCGATCCCGTCTCTTGCGGGGTAGGGGCTGGACGGGGCCGAGGCGGGCGTCTCGGGCGTCGTCAGAGCCACCCGCTTCGGCCTATGATCGGGGCTGGCCGGTCCGCCCGGCGTACCGCGACCCCAGTTGTCCTGGAGTGTTCCCATGTCGATCAAGGTGGCCGCCCTCTCGGCCCTGCTGGCGATCGTGCCGGCCCTGGCGCTGCCGACGCCGGCCGTCGCGAAGGAAACCGTGCTGGCCGATCCGAAGCCGGGCTTCGACAATCCGCGCCGGATCATGCTGCAGCTCACCAGTGACGATCCGAAGGTGATCAACAACATCCTCTACAATGCGGTGAACCTGCAGAAGTTCTACGGCCAGGACAATGTGCAGGTGGCTGTGGTCGCCTTCGGTCCGGGGATGGAGGCGCTGTACGCCAGATCCTCGCCGGTGAGGGAGCGGGTGGAGAGCCTGCTCCAGTACGGGGTGGAGTTCATCGGCTGCGGCAACACGATGGAGACGACGGGCCACAGGCCGGAGGAGCTGATCCAGGGCGTGGAGGTGGTCACCGCCGGGATCGCCGAGATCGTGGAACGGCAGCTCCAGGGCTGGAGCTACGTCCGGCCCTGAGCGGACGGGCAAGAGGCGCCGGACGGGTTCAGCCGATCCGGCCCAGGGCGGGGAACGTCTCCAGCATCCAGCCGGCGATGACCGGGATGGCGCCCGCGATGAACAGCACGCCGGTCGCCACCAGCAGCCCGCCCATCGCCTTCTCCACCGTGCCCAGGTGGCGGCGGAAGCGCTTCATGAAGCCCATGAACCGCTCGATCGCCAGGGCGGCCAGCAGGAACGGCACGCCGATGCCCAGGGCGTAGGCCAGCAGCAGGCTGGCCCCGTAGGTCAGGCTGGTGTCGCTGGCCGCCACCATCAGGATGGTCGCCAGCACGGGGCCGACGCAGGGCGTCCAGCCGAAGGCGAAGGCCAGCCCGATCACATAGGCGCCGATCAGCCCGGCCGGCTTGGCCGCCACATGCACCCGCGCCTCCCGGTACAGGAGCGGGATGCGGATGATGCCCAGGAAATGCAGCCCCATGACCAGGATCACGGCCCCGGCGATCTTCGCCAGCGTGTCGATATGCTCCGCCAGCAGGCGGCTGGCGGCGGACGCGGTCGCGCCCAGCAGCACGAACACCGTGGCGAAGCCCAGCACGAAGGCCACCGCCGACAGCCGCACCTGCCAGCGCCGCGCCGCCGTCATGTCACCTCCGCCGGGCGCCGTCATCTGGTCGAGCGACAACCCGGCGATGAAGCAGAGATAGGGCGGCACCAGCGGCAGCACGCAGGGGCTGAGGAAGCTCAGCAGCCCGGCCCCGGCGGCCCCGAGATGGGACACGTCAAGCATCGCCCCGCCTTGTCCAGCCGTCGCTGCGGGCGTACATGGGGGGAATGCTCCGCGCCCTCGTCATCGCCGCCGTCCTGACGCTGACCGCCGTGCCGGCACGGGCGCTGGAACTCGTCATGTTCGAAGCGCCGGGCTGCGCGTACTGCGCCCAGTGGCACGCGGAGGTCGGCGACGCGTACCCGAAGACGGCGGAGGGCAAGGCGGCCCCCCTGCGCGCGGTGCAGCTCCGCAGCCCGCCGGACGACCTGAAGTTCATCAAGGGTGTCGTCTTCACCCCCACCTTCGTGCTGATCCATGAGGGGCGGGAGATCGGGCGCATCCAGGGGTATCCGGGCGAGGATTTCTTCTGGGGCCTGCTGAACGATCTGCTGGAGAAGCACGCGGCCAAGGCGCCCTCCTGATCCGCGCGGTTTGGGCGCCTCACGGCGTCTCCAGGAACTCCGCGATGGCGTCGGCCGTGTCGTCGGCGGCGAAGTCGCGGAAGAAATGGTCGGACTGGTCGATCGTGCGGAAGGTGACGTTCGGCTGGTTCACGTCCGCCATCAGTTTCGGCAGGTCGGGCACCACCGCGTCGTCGCTGGCCGCCAGCACCAGCACGGGTGGCTTCACCTTGGGCAGAAGGGCGGGGGTGGAGAAGCCGCCATCGTCGGCATGGTAGGAGCGGATGCTGGCGGCGGTGGCCTTGCCCGCCGGGCAGGTGAGGAAGCGCGGCACATCCACCAGCGCGTCGTCCGCCTTGCCCTCCGCCAGCTTCAGCAGCTCGGCGGACTGCGCCGGGTCCAAGCCGGTGGCGGGTGCCACCAGCACGGCCTTCGCCACCGCAGGATCGGCGCCCGCCGCGAGGTAGCGGGCCACCTGGTTGCCGCCCCGGCTGTGGCCCAGAAGAGTGATCGGCCCCGCACCCTGGCTTTTCAGGTGATCCACCCAGCCCGCGAGTTCGGCCACCGCGTCCTGGTGGCGGTGGCGGTGCGGCTGGGCGCAGTCGAACGGCCCCTCCCGCTTGTCCACGCCCAGCGACAGGCTGACGGACAGGGTATTCAGCCCGCGCTCCGTCAGCCGTTCCTCCAGTGCCGCCAGCAGCTCCTGGTCCCGGTGCTGCAGGCTGCCGTGCAACATCAGCACGACGCCGTCCTTCAGGGTCTTGCCAGGCGCCAGGGCGATGTCGCCCAGCACGGTGACGCCGCCCTGCTGGCGGCTGACCGGCTCCCCGGCCATGGCCGGTGCGGCGACGGCGAGGGCCAGCAGGCTGGCGGCGATGGCGTGTCTCATCCGGTTCAGGCTCATCCGGTTCAGGCTCCTTGCCGCGTCTTGGCCCATGTTGGGAAATCCGCACCACGCCAGTGCCCCTCGGCGGCATAGCGCAGCATCAGCATGAATTCAGCCGGTTTCAGGTATCCCGGCATGCGGGTGACCTCGCGCGGCTGCGGGTCCATGGCGAGGAACTGGATGGTGGGGGTGAAGGTCGCCCGCGCCTTGCGGGCGAGCTGCTTCTCCGGCATCGCGGTATCGTCCAGGTCCGTCACCTCGCGCTCCCCGAACAGGTTCATCTGGATCCAGTTGAACTTCGCCCGGGCGTAGGCGGCGATGTCCGGATCGGCGAAGTTCACCTGGTGCAGGTCGCGGCAGTAGGGGCAGCCCTTCTGTTCCCACACCACGGCCAGCAGCTTGCCCGCAGCGTGCGCCTCCGCCGTGTCCTCCGGCAGGTGCAGGAAGGTCTGCAGGAACCAGTCCTGGGTATGCAGCCCGTCATCCCCCATCACCGTCGCCGCCACCCCCGGCCGGGCGAACCCCAGCAGCGGGGTCGCGGCGGCCAGCAGGGCGAAGCGGCGGCGGGAGAGGGGGGCTTGGTCGGTCACCGGCGGGGGTGTCCTCACTGCATCGGGGCCTGTTCCTCGGGCGTCACGCCGATCTTGCGCGCATGCCCGGTGATCGTCACCTCCGCCTTGCAGTTCTTCATGCAGGGATCGGCCGCCTTCATCTCCGGGCGCGGATCGACGACGAAGCCGTCGGCGTTCGGCATCTTCACGGTGGGCAGCGTCTTGGCGTCCAGCACGAAGTCGGCCGGGATGACGTCGTCCATGTTCAGTATGTACGCCGTCAGGGCGTAGACCTGGTCGTGGGTCAGCGACTGCGCGTTGCCGAAGGGCATGGCGCGGTAGATGTAGTCCCAGACCGTGCTGGCGTAGGGCCAGTAGCTGCCGGGCGTCTTCACCGGCGCGTCGGTGGCGAGGCTGCCCTTGCCGCCCATCAACACCGGCCAGCGGTCCACGCCCTCGCCGAACTCGCCGTGGCAGGAGGCGCACTGCTCCATCCAGACCTGCTCGCCCTCCCGCGCGGTCCCCTTGCCGGGCGGCAGGCCCTGGCCGTCGGGGCGCACGTCGATGTCCCAGCGGGCGACCTCCTCCGGTTTCAGGGTGGTGCCCAGCTCGCCCTTCTTCGGCAGGTTGGGATCGGCCAGGGCCGGCAGGGCCAGGACCGCAAGCGCGAGGGGGAGGAGCTTAAGCGACCTGGACATTTTCCACCTCGCCCGTCGGGTTCACCAGCCACGTCATGATCGAGTTGTTGTGGTAGATCGAGTGCACGCCCCGCGCCTCGCGCAGCTGCGCGATGGTGGGCTGGACATAGCCGGTCTCGTCGATCACCCGGCTCTGCAGCAGGGCGGACGACTTCCCGTCCCAGCGCCAGGGCAGGTAGAAGCGCACCAGCGCCTTGCTGATCACCGGCTCCTCCAGCGGGGCCGTGACCCAGTTCTTGCCCCCGTCGGTGGAGACGTCCACCCGCTTGACCTTGCCGTGGCCCGACCAGGCGAGGCCCCGGATGATGTAGGGGCCGGCCCCGTTCAGCGGCTTCTCCGGGCTGGGGCTGGTGATGACGCTGTTGGCCTCCTGCACCCAGGTGAACTTGTAGGCCTTCCCGCTGGGCATCAGGTCGGTGTACTTGCTGGTCTCCCAGCGGGTGTACCAAGGCTGGTCCCCGACCTCGAGCCGGCGCAGCCACTTCACCCACATGTTGCCTTCCCAGCCCGGCACCACCAGCCGGATCGGATAGCCCTGGCCCGGCCGCAGCATCTCCCCGTTCTGGGCGAAGGCGACCATGCAGTCGTCCAGCGCCTTCTCCATAGGGATGGAGCGCGTGAGCGCGGAGGCGTCGCCGCCTTCGGCCAGCAGCCACTTCGCCTTCGGCTTCAGCCCGACATGGTCGAACAGGGTCTTCAGCGGGATGCCGGTCCACTGGGCGCAGCCCAGCATGCCGCGCGTGAACTGCACGCCGTTAAGCTGGGCGCCGCGCCATTCCATGCCGCCATTGGCCGCGCATTCGGTGAAGAAGATGCGGTCCACCGGGCGGAAGCGCAGCAGGTCCTCCATGGTGAAACTGACCTCGCGGTCGACCAGGCCGTGGATGACCAGCCGGTGCGTCTTCGGGTCGATGTCGGCGCGGCCCGAATGGTGCCGTTCGAAGAAGACGCCGTTGGGCGTGATGATGCCGTGCAGGTCCTGCAGCGGCGTGAAGTTCACGCTGCTCTCGGCCGAGGCGGTCAGCCATTCCACATTGCGGCGGATGACGTGCGCCTCGTACTGGGACGGCACGCCGTAAGGCTCGTCCGTCACGCCGGGCCCCAGGTAGCGGGAATGGTCCGGCAGCTCCTTCGGGATGCCCTCGGCCCGCACGATACCGCTCGCGGTGACCGCTCCGCCCGCCAGCAGGCCCGTTGCGGCCAGCTTGGCGCTTCCGGTCAGGAAGCGCCGCCGTCCGAGCCCGCCCGTTGTCTTCTCCCCGTTCATCTCGTTCCCCCGAACGCTTGGTCCGCCGTCGCCGCCAGAGGTCCCGCGACCTCAGGCGCCGACGATCCGGACCGACTGGTTGTCCTTCACGGTGACGACCTTCCGCTTGCCGATATGGGCGGACACGATGTCCCAGATCGGCGGTCCGGACGTCGCCTCGTTCACGCTGGCCCAGCCGGTGACGACGTAGTTCCGCGCCGGGTCGATGGGCTTGCCGCTTTTCAGATGGGTCATGCCGCCGATGCGGCTGCCGATGGGCTTGGCGATGTCGATCGTGTAGCCCATGCCCCCGACGCGTACCATGTCCCCGCCCTGCTGGTAGTAGGGGTCGGGGTTGAACAGGTTGTCGGCCACGTCCTCCAGGATGTCCTTCAGCATCTGGCCGCTCATCTCCATCCGGTATGCCGCCGGGTAGGTGATGGCGGTCTGGTTCCAGACATCCTCCATGGTGATCTTCTCGCCGGGCAGCAGGGTGGTGCCCCAGCGGAACCCCGGCGACAGGGCGATCTCCGCGTCCCGCTCGGCCAGCAGCGCCTCGCAGATCAGGTCGTCCCAGGTGCCGTTGAAGTTGCCCCGGCGGAACAGCAGCCCGTCCGTCTCCCCCACCACCTTGGCGTATTCCGCCGCGTAGGGGGCGCGCAGATCCTCCACCAGCTTCGCCATCTCCGGATCGGGGGCGATGGCGTCGGCGAAGACCGGGATGATGCGGTAGCTGAAATCCTTCACCTGCCCGTCGCGCACGTCCAGGTCCAGGCGGGACAGGAACTTGCCGTGGCTGCCCGAGGCGATCAGCAGGGTCCTGCCGACCTGCACCGCCACCGGCAGCGCGTCATGGGTGTGCCCGGTCAGGATGACGTCGATGCCCTCGACCCGGCTGGCCACCTTGCGATCCACGTCGAAGCCGTTGTGGGACAGCAGCACGACGAGCTGGGCGCCGGCGGCGCGGGCCGCCTCCACCTGCTCGCGGATCGTCTCCTCGCGGATGCCGAAGGACCAGTTGGGCATCAGCCAGCGCGGATTGGCCACAGGGGTGTAGGGGAAGGCCTGTCCGACCACGGCGATCTTCACGCCGCCGCGCTCGTACATGTGGGTGCCGTCGAAGACGTTCTCCTCCCACTCCGTGTCCTTCACGTTGCAGGCGAGGAACGGGCAGCCCAGCTCCTCGATCAGGCCGGGCACGCGGTCCTTGCCGTAGGTGAACTCCCAGTGGCCGGTGCTGCCCTCCACCCCCAGCGCCTTCAGCGCCCGGGCCATGTCGCCGCCCTTGGTCTGCAGCGCACCCCAGCTTCCCTGCAGGCTGTCGCCGCCGTCCAGCAGCAGCACCTTGTCTCCGCGCTCCGCCCGGATGGCCTTCACCAGGGTGGCCAGCCGGTCCAGCCCGCCGACGCGGCCGTACTGGCGGGCCAGGGCTACGTAATCCTCCATCGTCAGGGCGAAGGCCTCGGGGCTCCCGGCCTTGATGTCGAAGGCCTTCAGGAAGTCCTTGCCGGTGATGTGGGGTGGCAGGCCCGCCGCCTCCCCCACGCCCAGATTGATCGACGGTTCGCGGAAATGGACGGGGCGGAGCTGGCCGTGGATGTCCGTCACATGCAGCAGCGTGACGTTGCCCTTCGCCGGGAACCGCAGCAGGTCGCCCTGTGAAATCCCCTGGGCCGTCGCCGCGCGGGCGAGACCGCCGGGGCCGACGCCCAGCACCGTGGCGGCGGCCGCGGCCACCTGCAGGAAATCGCGCCTGTTCATCCGTGTTGCGCCCCCATGCGCGTCGCCCCCGATGCATCCCCGGAACCGGGCAAGCCCCGCCCGTTCCGGGAAAACGATTCCCGGTCACCCGCCCCCGGTCGGGGGCGGGGCTGTCGGACTGTCTGCGTGCCTGCCGGCCTCAGCCGACCGTGATCTGCGCCGTTTCCTTGATGACGTTGCCGTCATCCTCGGTCCAGGCGAACTCGAACGTGCCGCTCTCCTCCACCTTCACGAAGAAGGAGATGTAGGGATTGGCGGAGATGCCGGGGTGGAGGGTCGCGTTCATGACCTCCTTCCCGTTGAAGCTGCAGGTCATCTTGTTGATGATCTTGCGCGGGATCGGATTGCCCGCCGAATCCTTGCGCTGGCCGGACTCCATCGCGTGGTTGACCAGACTCTTGATCTCGATGACCTCGCCCTTCTTCGCGGTGGAGGGCAGGCGGATACGTGCCTTCGACATGGTTCTCTCTCCTCCTTCCGCGTCAGCCGCCGCAGCCGCCGATGGTGACCTTGACCTCGGTCTTGGTCATCCAGGCGGACCCGTCGCTCATCTCGGCAACGGCCAGGATGTTCTGGGTCTTGGCCATGCGCATGCGGGTGGACACCTCGGCCTTGCCGCTGGCCGGGGTGAAGCCGAAGCTGGCCACCGCCGGCTCCGGGTTGCCGTCGGCCAGGATGTGGACGGCCTTCACGTAGTCCTTGTCGGTCATCGGGCTGTCCACGGACACCGTCAGCGGCACCGTGTTCCCGTTCTCGGCGATCTGCGGCATGGTCAGGGTGACCCTGCCCTCCTTGGCCGTCTTCCCGCCCAGGAGCTTGGTCATCATTTCGTTCGCCTTCTCCGGCGTGGCGAAGGCCGAGGCGCCGAACAGGCCGACGGTGCCGGCCGCCGCCGCGGCCGTCGCGGCCCCGCGCAGGACGGTCCGCCGCGCCACCCGGCGGTCGAGATGAAGGTTGGTCGTCATGCGTCTCTCCTGAACTCGTCTGCTTCGTGATCCAATGTCGGAAGCCGGGCCGTCCGGATCAATGGCGGATGCCCGGCGACTCCATCTCCATCCCGTTGCTCTGGGCCGTCAGATAGTACTCCAGGACGCCGTACTCCGGCGCGTCGGGCGGCAGTTCGTTGGCCCGGACCTGGACGTTGCACCATTGCAGGCGCTTGCGGATGTCCCAGGTCTCGTTGCGGCTCGTGCGCCAGACGGGGAAGTGCGGGATCTGGCCGGCGCTCTCGCCCAGATACTGGCCCCTGATCCACTTCAGGGCACCCTTCTCGGGGCTGTGGCAGTCCACGCAGGCGAAGTTCAGCTGGCCCACCTTGGTGGTCATCAGCGTCTCCGCCTCCTTCATGATCGCCTTGGCCTGCTTGCTCTCGGTGTCGACCTTGATCGGCATGCCGTTGGACAGCGACCGCAGATAGACCGACAGGGTGATGTTGTCGGCACTCTGCATCAGCATGTCGGTGTCCATGGTCGCCTTGGCGTGGCGGGCCACGAACTCCTCGATGCCGATCACCTTCTTCATGCCCGCGTGCCACTTCGGCATGCCCACCGCCCAGCCCTTGAGGGCGTTGGCGTCCTCATGGCAGCTGGCGCAGGACTTCCCGTTCGCACCCGCCTTGGCGAACACGTCCTTGCCAGTGTCGAACGCCTCGGCCGCAGGGTTCACGAACGGGTCCTGCCAGTCGCGGTCCTCCACCGGGATCGGGCGCTTCTCCGGATCGTCCAGGGCGTTCTTGAACACGGCTGGGGTCTTCAGCGTCTTCAGGAACGCGACCATGTCGCGCACCTCCTCCTCCGTGTAGAAGCCATGCGCGCCCCAGGGCGGCATCACGCTCTCCGGATTGTAGGCGCGCGGGTCCCAGATGTAGTTGAACAGGTAGGTGTCGTCGTGCCCGGCGGCCCCGACCTCCGACAGGTCGACGCCCACGTTGCCGGGCAGCTCGGCCGTCTCCGGACCCATCACGTGGCAGGCGAGGCACCCACCCCCGCGCGAGCGGTCGAAGGCCAGCTTCTTGCCGTTCTCGGCGTTGCCCTCGATCGGCGTGGCGATCTTCCTGACCTGCCCCTCGCCGGGAGGCGGCGGGGTGCGCTTGCGCTCGGTCAGGGAGTTGTAGGTGTCCCAGGTGGCCTTGTTCCAGCCCTTGTAGCGTTCCCAGGGGGTCGGGCCGGCCGACCCTTCGGTCGTCATCGGCACCTTCTCGAACTTGGCCTCCTTGGCGGCGGCGCTGTCCGGCAGGCCCGCGAGGGCGAGGCCGGCGAGGGCGGACATCACCGCGCCGGACCGGACCGCATGGATGATCGATCGCTTGCTAGTGTGCATCTGCGCCTTCCCGAACCGGGATCCGGTCTCCGCCGAGCGGTCCGGACCGCGTCTCCTCCATGCCGTGCGTCGCCCGTGGTTGCGTCCGGGAACTGTCGCGGCCGGTCAACATTACTGCGGTGGAATATTTTGGCAACGTGAAATAGGTTCGCCATTCTTGCTGCATTGCAGTACCTCGCATGTCCTCGATAGGGTGTGAATCGACCCGGTCGCGGGCGTTCAGGATCGAGCGGGCCTTGCGATCCCTGGGAGCGTGTCGGCGCCAAGACCATTCCGCCCTGTCCCCCTGTGAAATCGTCCCCGCATTTGGCGGGGACTTGCTCCGCCTATGGCGGGGGAGGGTCGACGACTGGCCTCGCGCCGCGAAGGTGCGGCCGATGCTCATTCGTTACTCGCAGCCGGAATTGTACAAACTCCAGGACGTCAATCCATTTTTGCCACAGCGAAACGCGTGGTGAAAAATCTTTACCACGTGCGCCATGTGGAATTCGGATAATTCACAAGACGAGCCTGCATGGCCGGCCCGCGCCGACAGGCGGACAGACGGCACGGGCGCGCCCCATGCGGCTTGAACACCGCAGCGCCGATGAAACATCGTTCCCGGAGGCATGGGCCGACGACCTGGGGATGCGCGGCGATGTCGATGGAATCCGGCGACTATCGGATGCTGGTGGAGGGTTCGCTCCAGGGCGTGCTGATCCACCGGGGCATGGAGGTCCTGTTCGCCAACGCGGCGTATCTGGACATGTTCGGCTACGCGTCGCTCGACGATCTGCGGCGGGCGACGCTGCGGGCCGTGATCCCCGCCGAGGCGCTGGAGGAGGCCGGAATCGTCTGGCGCGCGCTGGAGGGCGGGGCGTCACCGCCCGCCGTCAGGGCCGTCCGCAACCTGCGCTCCGACGGGACGCCGATCCATGTCGACGTCCTGGCCCGTCGCATCCTGTGGCGCGGGCTTCCCGCCGTCCAGGCCACGGTGGTGGACGTGTCAGACCAGCTCCAACTGGCCGAGGCGAAGGTTTCGCTGGAGCGCGCCAACGAGGTGCTGCGGCGGTCGACCTCCTGGCTGGTCAGCGACGGCGGCATCGACGACTTCCTGAACACCGTCCTGATGGAGAGCGCGGAACTCACCGGCGCCGTCAGCAACGGCATCCTCGTCCATGACGACATCACGGGCCTGATGCGCATGGTCGGCTACGTGACCCGGGGCCGGTCCATCGACATCGCCGCCGATCCCCGCTTCGCGCTCTGGCGGGAGGCCGTTCCCACCGACCGTATCGGCTTCTGGCGGCGCCTATGCCGCGAGCGGCGCCCGCTCCTGCTCGACGTGGACGACGAGCCCCGGCCGGATGGACTGGTGTCCGTCGACTGGCACCGCATGATGGGGCACCAGGTCGTGGGCGTGATCCCGTTGTTCGTGGGCGATCAGGTCCTGGGATTCATGGGGCCGTGCTTCTCCAAGCAGTCGCCGGTGACCCAGGACCGGCTGGTCCAGTGCACGCCGCTGGGCCAGCAGGCGGCACTCGCCCTGCGGCTCACCCGCCTGGGCGCCCGCGCGCAGGAGCGGGCCGTGGCGGCCGCCGTCGCGCGGGAGCGGGAGGCGGCGGCGGTCGAACGTCTGGCCCAGGTGGAACGGGCGAACGCCGCCCTGCGCCGGGTCAACGCCACCCTGGCGGTCGGCGGCGAGCTGCCGGGCCTGCTCGCCGGCATCCTGGCGGAGGCCTGCGCCCATGTCGGCGCCGCAGGTGCCGCCGCCTTCGTCCTCGAACCCGGCGCCAACGCGATCCGGGTCGTCGGGGCCCATGTCATGGGCCGGTTCACCGACACCATCCCGGGTTACCCGTTCGGCGGCGATCGCCTGATGCCCGTCGGCGAACCCGACGCGCTGGAGATCCTGGGCCGGCGCCAACGCCCCCTGTGGGTGCCGCTGGACGGCGGGCCGACGGGCCTGCTCGCCCCCGGCACGGTGGAGTGGCACCGGGCGCAGGGGCACAGGGCGGTGCTGCTGGCGGCGATGCCGTTGGGCGAGCGGACGGTGGGGTTCCTCGGCCTCACCTTCACGACCGACGTGGAGCCTGCGGCGGAAGCGCTGGAACTGCTGAACGCGCTGTCGCAGCAGGCGACCCTGGCGCTGGAGCTGAGCCGGCTGGGCGAGGCCGCGCGCCACGCCGCCGTGACCGACGAGCGCAACCGCCTCGCCCGTGAGATCCACGACACGCTGGCGCAGGGCTTCACCGCCGTGCTGATGAACCTGAAGCTGATCGGGCGGGAGCGGGACAGGCTGACGCCGCGCGCCGTCGCCACCCTGGAGGCGCTGGAGTCGCTGGCGCAGGAGAACCTGATCGCCGCCCGCCGGTCGGTGCGGGCGCTGCGCCCGCTGGTGCTGGAGGAGCGCGGCTTCTGCGGCGCCGTGCGCAGCCTCGCCGAGGCGGTGGAACGCACGGGCGGTCCGCCGGTGATCGTGCGCGTGGACGCCGACATCCAGTTCCCCTCGGCGATCGAGGCGGAGGTGTTCCGCATCGTGCAGGAGGCGTTGAACAACGCGTCCCGGCATGCGGGGGCCCGACGCATCGAGGTCGCGCTCGCCCACGCGCCGGATGGGCGCGGGACCGTGACCGTCCGCGACGACGGCGCCGGTTTCCGCCCGGAGGCGGAGGGCAACGGCTTCGGCATCCGCGGCATGCGGGAGCGGGCCGCCCGCTGCGGCGCCCAGCTCGACATCGCCTCCTGCCCGGTGACGGGGACCGCCGTGTCCATCCGCTGGCCGGCGATGACATCCTGCCGGCCGTTGGATATCGCCGACCGGCTGACGCGCCCGCCGGTGGCCGTCGGCGCCTGATCCGATTTTTCCGTATTCCGCAACAATGAGTCGCGGACGGGCTCACTTATTGCTCAGGGGATGTCGGCGCTACTTCTTGGCCATGTCGTTCCACCCCCCTCCAGGAGTTCACATCATGCGTTCGGCACTTCTCTCCTCCGCCGTCCTGGCCGCCACCCTGGTCGCCGGTCCGGTCGCCTTCACCGCCGCCCTCACCGGCGCCGCCCCCGCCCTGGCCCAGGAGGTCACGCAGGACCCGGCCCAGGTGAAGTCCGGCACATACCGGGTCGAGCCGACCCACGCCAAGGTCACCTACGCGATCAGCCATCTGGGATTCTCCACGTACTTCGGCACCTTCCCGAAGATGGACGGCACGCTGGTGATCGACACGGCCAAGCCGGAGAACAGCAAGGTCGACATCACCATCGACGTGGCCGCCGTCGACAGCAACGACGACAAGCTGGACGCGCACCTGCGCTCGCCGGACTTCTTCGACACGGCGAAGTTCCCGACCGCCACCTTCCGCAGCACGAAGATCGAGCGCACCGGCCCGAGCACGGCCAAGGTGACGGGCGACCTGACGCTGAAGGGCGTGACCCGTCCGGTCACGCTGGACGCCACCTTCAACCAGGCGGGCGTCAACTTCATCAGCAAGGCCTACACCATCGGCTTCGACGCTGAGACCACCATCAACCGCACCGACTGGGGCATCTCCACCTACGCCCCGGCCGTGGGCGAGAAGGTGACCCTGCGCATCGGCGCCGAGTTCCTGTTGCAGCAGTAAAGCTTCGGCATCCGACGGGAGGGCCCGGCCATGCTCATGCGCTCCGAACCGGCCGCGACGGCGGACGCCGGCCCCCTCCGGCGCTACTCCGGTGTGGCGATGACCCTGCACTGGGCCATCGCGCTCGCCGTGCTGCTCCTCCTCGCCAGCGGGCTCGTCATGACCCGGATGGAGGAGGGGCCGCTCGCCTACAGCCTGTTCCAGTGGCACAAGGCGCTGGGCCTGACGGTCCTCGTCCTGACGCTGGCGCGGATCGGTTGGCGGCTGGCCAACCCGCCCCCACCCCTGCCGGACACCATGACCGGCTGGGAGCGGATGGCGGCGACGCTGGGCCACGCCGGGTTCTACGTGCTGCTGGTGGCGCTGCCGCTGGGCGGGTGGGCGCTGGTGTCGGTCTCCACACTCAACATCCCGACCACCTGGTTCGACCTGTTCACCGTCCCGCATCTCCCGGCGCCCGAATCGATGGAGACGCGGCGGACGCTGGAAACGGTGTTCATCGACGCGCACGCCATCGGCGGCTACGTCATGCTGGCGCTGGTGGCCGTGCATGTGGGGGCGGCGCTGCGCCACGCGCTGATCCTGAAGGACGGGATGCTGGCCCGCATGCTGCCGTCCCGCGCCCCGACCCTGCGGGAGGCCGGATTCGTCGTCCTGCCCGTGGCGGCGCTGGTCGCCGTCCTGTCCCTGCGCGGCCCGGCGGAGACGACCACCCCGACGGTGGCGGCACCGCCCGCCGCGTCGGCCGCCGCGGACGCCTGGGTGGTCGACATGGCGGCCTCCACCCTGGGCTTCACCGGATCGCAGATGGGCACCGCCTTTTCCGGCCGATTCGACCGCTTCACGGCGGAGATCGTCTTCGACCCTGAAGCTCCGGAAACGGGGCGCGCGCTGGTCGTCATCGACACCGGCAGTGCCCGCACCGGCGACAGCCAGAAGGACACGGCCATGCCGGGCGCGGACTGGTTCGACGTCGGCCAGTTCCCGGAGGCGCGGTTCGAAGCGACGGCCTTCCGCCGCACCGGCCCCGACGCGTACGAGGCCGAGGGCACGCTCACCATCCGGGGCATCTCCCAGCCGCTGACCCTGCCCTTCACCCTGACGCCGGAGGGCGACGCCACCCGGGCGCGGGGCGAGGTTCAGCTGATCCGCACGGATTACGGTGTCGGCCAGGGCCAGTGGTCCAGCGGCAACTGGGTGGCGCTGGAGGTCACCGTGACGGTGGACCTGCTGGCCCGCCGGCCGGGTGCGGCGCCCGCATCCTGAGCGTCCGCCCTAGCGGTCCAGCACCGCGTCGATGTCGAGGGTGGAGCGATGGCCGAGGTCGTCGCCGTGATCCTCCAGGAAGGCGTCCGCCGCTTTCCGCCCCTCGTCCCTGAGATGGCAGAGGAAGGCCCACTCCGCGTTCAGCTTGGAGGAGTATCCCAGGTCCGACATCGCCTCGCTGGCGATCCGGTGCATCCGCATGGCCGCCCATCGCGCACCTTCGCAGTCGCCGGGGTTCGCCACCTCCCGCAGCATGGCGATCATGCGCAGCTCCTTCAGCAGCGTGGCGTTGAAGGAGACCTCGTTCACCCGGTTGATGATCTCCCGCGCGGTGCGGGGCGTGCCCTTGCGCTCCACCGGGTTGATCTGCACCAGCAGGATGTCCTTGGCCCCACACTCGTTGACCAGCGGCGTCAGCGTCGGGTTGCCGGCATAGCCGCCGTCCCAGTAGGCGTCGCCCTCGATCTCGATCGCCTGGAACAGGAAGGGCAGGCAGGCCGAGGCCAGCAGGGCGTCCGGCGTCACGTCCGCGTTCCGGAAGACCCGGCCCTGCCCGGTGCGGACGTTGGTGGCGGTCACGAACAGCCGGATCTTCGTCCGCGCCAGACGGCCGAAATCGATGCTCTCGGCCAGGATGTCCCGCAGCGGATTGGCACCCATCGGGTTCAGGTCGTAGGGGGAGAACAGGCGCGCCGCGATGTCCATGGCCAGGAACATGGGCGAGCTGTCCAGCGTCCAGCGGTCCAGCAGTACGTCCAGCGGGCCGCGCCGGATCGGGCTGAACATGGCGGCGTGGGAGACGCGCTTCCAGAACTGCTCCAGCGCCGCACGCGCCCCCTCGCGCC
Source organism: Rhodospirillaceae bacterium (assembly GCA_029267445.1). GTDB lineage: Bacteria > Pseudomonadota > Alphaproteobacteria > Azospirillales > Azospirillaceae > JAJUIU01. The sequence goes on along the minus strand of JAJUIU010000028.1, from coordinate 14,274 downwards.
CCGCCGCCGCGAAGCCGTCGGCCAGCACGGCGGCGTTCATGGCGCCGGCGGAGGTGCCGGACACGCCGTCGATCTCCAGCCAGGGCTCCTCCAGAAGTCGGTCCAGCACGCCCCAGGCGAAGGCGCCGTGGGCGCCGCCGCCCTGCAGGGCGAGGTCGAGGCTGACGGTGGGCCGGTCGGCACCTTTCTTCTGACCCTTGGCGGGCATGGGCGGGGTCCGTCGTTGTGGGCACCGGGGGTGGAGGAGCTGTCCCGTCATTCTAATGGCGGGGCCGGCCTGCGTCGACTGGCGCCTGTCCGGCCATGCCGGTGACCTTGCCCGGTCCGGTCTCGGTGGGCTGTTGAACCGTCCGGGCGGATCGGGGATTCTGCCGCCCCCGTCCGCAGCCGCCAGGACCCCCGTGAGCGACGCCCCCGACAAGCCGGAGTCCCCAGTCGCCGACCAGCCTGCCGCCGCCCAGCCTGCCGCATCCCAGGCCGCCGGCCCGGCAGGCCGGGGGGTGCAGGCGTATGAGCGGATGAAGGCGATGGCGATGAGCCGGGATGGGGAGGTGCGGCTCGACCTCGCCCGCGATCCCGAAGCGCCGGCCGAACTGCTGTTCTACCTGTCGGACGACGACGAGCCGGAGGTGCTGAAGGCGGTCGCCGCCAACCCGGCCACCCCGCTGCGGGCGGCCCCGCGCCTCGCCCGCGACCGGCGGGAGGATGTGCGCGCCCTGCTGGGCGGAAAGGTCGCCCGCCAGCTTCCCACCCTGCAGCCCGCCGACCAGGAGGCGCTGCGCGCCGTGGCGGAGCACGCGCTGGAGATGCTGGCCGCCGATCAGGTCGCACGGGTCCGCGCCGCCGTCGCCAGCGCCATCAAGGATGTGGACTGCGCGCCGCCGCAGCTTATCGCCAAGCTCGCCCGCGACGTGGCGCGTGAGGTGGCGGAACCCGTCCTGCGCAGCTGCGCCCAGCTGTCCGACGCGGAGCTGATGGCGATCCTGTCCAGCCGCGCCGAAGGCCAGGGGGAGGGCTGGGTCGCCCAGGCCATCGCCGGCCGCGCCAGCCTGTCGGCCCCGGTGGTGGACGCCGTGCTGGCCGTGGACGATCCGGAGGCGGACCGCCTGCTCGCCGCCAATCCGGGGGCGGAGATCGGCGAGACCGCGCTGGAGATGCTGGCCGACCGCGCCCGGGTCGACGCCGACCTTCAAGCCCCGCTGGCCGCCCGGCCCGGCCTGCCGCCCCGCATCGCCTTGCGACTGGCGGAGCATGTGGACGAGGCGGTGCGCCGCATCCTGGCGGAGAGGGGGGATTTCGACACGGAGACCCGCGCCGCCATCGCCGGCGTGGCGGGCCGGCGCCTGGATTTCGCGCGCGACTATGACGGGCGCGAACCGGCGGAGGACAAGGCGCTGCGCCTGTTCCGCGCCGGGCAGCTTAACGAGGCGGCGGTGTGGGACGCGCTGGCCTGGAGCGACCGGGCCTTCGTCCGGGCCGCCCTGGCGCTGCTGGCGGGGACGGACGTGGCCACGGTGGACCGGCTGCTGGCGACGGCCAGCCCCAAGGCGGTGACGGCGCTGGCATGGCGGGCCGGACTGTCGATGCGCTGTGCCCGCGAGCTGCAGGCGAAAGGGGCGCGCATCCCGCCGCGTCAGCTCCTGAACGCGCGGCACGGCACCGACTATCCGCTGACGGAGGCGGAGATGCGCTGGCAGCTCGATTTCTTCGATATCGAATAGTCCGGTGGCGACCGGTCCACTCAGGGCCGGGTGGCGGGCAGGGGGTCGCCCTGGCGGAGCTGCCGGTCGGTGGGCGTGCGGTCCGGCAGGTTCCGGCGCTGCGCGTCCGCCTCGCGGGCCACGTCGTCCACATCCACCAGCGGCTTCAGGCCCCGGCCGCGCCCGGCCCAGTCGATCAGCGGCTCGGCGGCGGCCAGCCGGGGCCGGCACTCGGTCCACAGCGCCAGCAGGTCCGGCGGCGTCTCGTCATGGTCCGTGAAGGGCCGGATCCAGACCGGGATCGCGTGCACGTCGGGCGGGATCAGGATTTGCAGCAGGTTGGCGTTCCGCTCGCAGGGGCCGACCGGTTCCGCCGGTGCCCCTGGCGCCGGCATGCGCGAGGTCCCGCCGGGCGCCTGCGCCGCGACGGGGCCCGCTTGCATGGCGGCGGCGGCCAGAAGGGCGGCGGCGATGGCGATGGTGGCGGTGGTCCGGCGGGCCATGCGTGTCTCGTTCCGAAGCTGGGGGCACCCTTCGGAAACCCCCCGTCGGGCGGCCCGGTTCCCGGCCCCGGACCCGTGCCGCGCAATGTCCGGAACGCGGGCCCGACCTGAGCGTTCGGAACCTTGCCCGCCCCCGCGATTCAGGCTAAGCACCGGCCTCGCGGCGAGCCGCGACCCGCCCCGGCCAAGAGGGCGCGCCCGACCCGCCTCCTGACAACGGATCCAGGCCCGTTGCGCACGGGCCGGACATGAGAGGACGCACCATGGCTACGACCACCCGCAAGAAGATCGCCCTTGTCGGCGCCGGCCAGATCGGCGGCACGCTGGCCCTGCTGGCCGGCCTGAAGGAGCTGGGCGACATCATCATGCTGGACATCCCGGACGCGGAGGGCGTGGCCAAGGGCAAGGCGCTCGACATCGCCGAGGCCTCCCCGGTGGAGGGCTTCGACGCCGCCTATTCCGGCACCTCCAACTATGCGGACATCGCGGGCGCCGACGTGGTGATCGTCACCGCCGGCGTGCCGCGCAAGCCGGGCATGAGCCGCGACGACCTGGTCGGCATCAACGCCAAGGTGATGAAGGCCGTCGGCACGGGCATCAAGCAGCACGCCCCCAACGCCTTCGTCATCGTCATCACCAACCCGCTGGACGCCATGGTCGGCCTCATGCAGGAGGTCACCGGCTTCGACCCCGCCAAGGTGGTCGGCATGGCCGGCGTGCTCGACTCGGCGCGCTTCCGCTACTTCCTGGCGGAGGAGTTCAAGGTCAGCGTGGAGGACATCACCGCCTTCGTGCTGGGCGGCCACGGCGACACGATGGTGCCGTCGGTGCGCTACTCCACCGTGGCCGGCATCCCGCTGCCCGACCTCGTCAAGATGGGCTGGACCACGCAGGAGCGGCTGGACAAGATCGTCCAGCGCACCCGCGACGGCGGGGCGGAGATCGTCGGCCTGCTGAAGACCGGCTCCGCCTTCTACGCGCCCGCCGCCAGCGCTATCCAGATGGCCGAGAGCTACCTGAAGGATAAGAAGCGCGTCCTGCCCTGTGCGGCCAAGCTGACCGGCCAGTACGGCGTGAACGGCCTCTACATCGGCGTTCCGGTGATCATCGGCGCCGGTGGCGTGGAGAAGATCGTGGAGATCGAGCTGGACGCCGCCGAGAAGCAGATGTTCGAGCACTCGGTCAACGCGGTGAAGAGCCTGGTGGAGCTGACGAAGAAGGTGACCGCCGAGGGCTGATCACCCGGCGGCACAACGCCGACACCCGCGAAACCCCGCGCCCGGGCGACCGGCGCGGGGTTTTCGTTTGCGGGGGTGTGGCGATAGCCGATTCGGCTCTCACCGCGTGAACAGGCCGTTGATCTCGCCATAGGGCATGGCCGTGCCGGCCACGAGGTCGGCGCGGCCCAGGCGCAGGAACTCGCCCGACAGTCCCCAGGCTTCCGCCCATAGGGTCTGGATGATGGCCGACCCGGCGCTCAACCGGCGCACGCCAAGGGCCTGGAGCGCGTCGGCCGGGGGCAGGCCGGGCACCGCCATCACGTTGAGGGGAAGATCGCAGGCCGCCACCACCGCCCGGATGTCCTCCGGCGTCGAAAGGCCCGGCACGAACAGCCCATCCGCCCCGGCCGCGCGATAGGCCTCCGCCCGGGCGAGCACCGCCGCCACCCGGTTGTCGGCGAGACCGCGCAGATACACGTCCGTCCGCACATTGATGAACAGGCCCGGACCGACGGAGGCGCGGATGCGGGCAAGCTTGGCGCACAAGAGTTCCGATGGCGCCGCCCCATCCTCGATGTTGATGCCGACGGCGCCGGCCGCCACCACCGCCGCCACGTTGGCTGCCGCATGGTCGGGATCGGCGGAATATCCCCCCTCCACATCCACGCTGAGCGGGACGGTCAGCACCCGCCGCATGGTCCGCACCGTCGACACCAGCGCCTCCAAGGGCAGCGCGTCGCCATCCGGGTAACCGTGGCTCCAGGCGACGCCAGCACTTGTGGTGGCGACCGCCTTCGCCCCCAGCGTCTGCATCAGCCGGGCGCTGCCGGCATCCCAGGCGTTGGGCAGCACCAGTATTTCGGGGCCCTGATGCAGGGCGCGGAAGGTGTCGGCGGGGCTCGTCATGGGGGTGCGTCCTTGTCCGGGAGGGCGGCGAATTCGGGAACCCAAGGTGCCCCGGCCGCATCGCCCAGGCGATCCGAAAGTTGCGGTCCGCGATCGATCGCGCAAAGCGGCCCAGGGGTCCGCACAAAATGACCTAATGCTAGCTCTTTATGCCGGGTTGCGGCACACTCCCCCCAACGGTCCGATAAACCAGGGAGGTGTCAGGTGCGTGGGATGAAGGGTGCGATCGGGGCGGCCTTGGCGCTGCTCCTCACGGCGGGGGCGGCCAGCGCCCAGAAGCTGGATCTCTCCAAGCCGGAGGACGCCTTCAAGGCGATGCGCAAGATCCAGTGCTCGACCGAGGACGGCAAGCCCGGCTTCTATTTCTGGGAGGGCAACGCCTATTCCCGCCTGCCGAACGTGGAGCGCGACCGGCTGCTGTTCCGCGTGGTGGGAATGAACGTCCGCGCCTGCCATTCCATGGTGGATGAGAAGCGCGGGCCGGGTGCGCGCCTCGTCAGCCGCGAGATCATGCTCTACCTCGATCCGAAGACCGGCGAGGTGCTGCGCAACTGGACCAACCCCTTCACCAACGAGACGGTGGAGGTGCTGCACGTGGCCAACGATCCGGTGAACAACTTCATGGCCATGTCGGCCCGCGGCGGCGGGGAGTACCGGTTCCCCGGCAAGGTCATGGGACCGGTGATGAAGATGGCGATCGAGGTGCCGCTCTGGTACCCGAACCCGCTGGCCGATAGCTACCAGAAGGACATCCCGAACTACCAAGCGGTGGAGCTGTTCAACTTCTTCGCCCAGACGGACGACCTGCTGGACGCCTCCAAGGACTGGGCGCCGTCGGCGGCCGTGTCCTGGGCCCGCGTGGCGCCCTGGCTGCCCTGGATGAACATGGGCACCAGGGACGGCGCCCTCTACTTCAACGCCGTGGGCCTGCGCGTCGCCAGCTTCGACGATCTGCCGGCCGTGCTGAAGGACGAGATCCGGAAGAACTATCCGGAGTACGACAGCCCGCCGCCGGCCAACGACCCGCGCCCGAACGAGACGTCCTGGACCTACTACGAGAAGGTCATGGACCAGCGCGCCGGCATCAAGCGGGAACCCGCGCCGAAGAAGGAGTGAGCGGGAGCGGCCACCGCGACTTCGCCGAAGGGGGGCTCCGCGCGGCGGAGCCCCCTTTTTCATGGCGCGCGATCAAGCGGTTACCCCATCCGGTCGGGTTGCGCGCCGGGCCATGCTGCCCTGCGGCGGGGCGTCGCCTTTCCGCGGTTGATCCGTAATCGTCCGGTGCTAAAGTGCCGCCGCGCGGGGAGGCCCCGCGCGCGGCCGTGCCCCCGTGGCGCCGGGCTTCGCGGTCCGGCCTGCCCGCCGGACCGGCCGGATCGTCCCACCAGGAAAGCCGGCGATCCCGCATGAACATCCATGAATACCAGGCCAAAAGCCTGCTGAAGAAATACGGCGTCGCCGTACCCCGCGGCGGTGTCGCCTACACCCCCGACGAGGCCCGCAAGGTGGCCGAGGAACTGGGCGGCCCGATCTGGGTCGTGAAGTCCCAGATCCACGCCGGCGGCCGCGGCGCCGGGCGCTTCAAGGAGGCTCCGAACGGCAAGGGCGGCGTGCGCGTCGTCAAGTCCGTGGACGACGTGGTCGCCAACGCGGGCGCCATGATCGGCAAGGTCCTGGTGACCAAGCAGACCGGGCCGGAGGGCAAGGAGGTCAAGCGGATCTACGTGGAGGAGGGGGCCGACATCAAGCGCGAGCTCTACCTCTCCATGCTGCTGGACCGCGCCTCCTCCCGCGTCACCGTCGTCGCCTCCACCGAGGGCGGCATGGAGATCGAGGAGGTGGCCCACAGCCACCCGGAGAAGATCGTGAAGGTCGCGATCGACCCGGTGGAGGGCCTCCAGGGCTACCACGCCCGCAAGGTCGCCTTCGCCCTGGGGCTGGAAGGCAAGCAGGTGGGTGCGTGCGCCAAGTTCCTGACCGCCATGTACAAGGCTTTCGTGGACCTGGACATGAGCCTGGTGGAGATCAACCCGCTGGTCGTCACCGGGGCCGGCGAGGTGATCGCGCTCGACGCCAAGATGAACTTCGACGACAACGCCCTCTACCGCCACCCGGAGGTGGAGGAGCTGCGCGACGAGTCGGAGGAGGAGGCGTCGGAGACCGAGGCCACCAAGCACGGCCTCAACTACGTCAAGCTCGACGGCAACATCGGCTGCATGGTGAACGGCGCCGGCCTCGCCATGGCGACCATGGACATCATCAAGCTCTATGGCGGGGAGCCCGCCAACTTCCTGGACGTCGGCGGCGGCGCCACCAAGGACCGTGTGACCACGGCCTTCAAGCTCATCCTGTCCGACCCGAACGTCGAGGGCATCCTGGTCAACATCTTCGGCGGCATCATGCGCTGCGACGTCATCGCCGAAGGCGTGGTGGCGGCGGCGCGCGAGGTCAGCTTGCACGTCCCGCTGGTCGTCCGGCTGGAGGGGACCAACGTCGACCTCGGCAAGAAGATCCTGGCCGAATCCGGCCTTCCCATCGTGTCGGCCGACAACCTGGCCGACGCCGCCGAGAAGATCGTCAAGGCCGTGAAGGAGGCCGCGTAACCATGGCCGTTCTCGTCAACAAGAACACGCGGGTCATCTGCCAGGGCTTCACCGGGGCCCAGGGGACCTTCCACTCCGAACAGGCGATCGCCTACGGCACCAAGATGGTTGGCGGCGTCACCCCCGGTAAGGGCGGCACCAAGCACCTGGACCTGCCGGTGTTCGACACGGTGGACAAGGCCGTGCGGGAGACGGGGGCCAACGCCTCCGTCATCTACGTGCCCCCGCCCTTCGCGGCCGACGCCATCCTGGAGGCGATCGACGCCGGCCTGCCGCTGGTGGTCTGCATCACCGAGGGCATCCCGGTGCTGGACATGGTCCGCGTGAAGCGCGCGCTCCAGGGCTCCGGCACCCGGCTGATCGGGCCGAACTGCCCCGGCGTGATCACGCCGGACGAGTGCAAGATCGGCATCATGCCGGGCCACATCCACAAGCGCGGCAAGATCGGCATCGTCAGCCGCTCCGGCACGCTGACCTATGAGGCCGTGGCCCAGACCACGGCCGCCGGCCTCGGCCAGACCACCTGCATCGGCATCGGCGGCGACCCGGTGAACGGGACGAACTTCGTCGACGCCCTCAAGCTCTTCGCCGACGATCCCGAGACCGAGGGCATCATCATGATCGGCGAGATCGGCGGCGACGCCGAGGTGAAGGGTGCCGAGTTCATCAAGGAGACCGGCCTGAAGAAGCCCGTCGTCGGCTTCATCGCCGGCCGCACCGCCCCTCCGGGCCGCCGCATGGGCCATGCGGGTGCGGTGATCTCCGGCGGCAACGACACGGCGGAGTTCAAGGTCGCCGCCATGAAGGCCGCCGGCATCCACGTCAGCGAAAGCCCGGCCAGCCTGGGCAGCACGATGGTGAAGGCGCTGAAGGGCTGATCCGCCCAAGCATCGTCGGAAGATACGAAGGCCGCCCGGGAAACCGGGCGGCCTTTCTCATGCTGCCAACCCCTCCGCCCACCCATTGCCCCCACGGCACGCATGGGATTAGCCTTCCCCGAACGATCCTAATGGGGGAGGGGTGCGATGGGACGTGCGGCGCGGTTCATCGGCGCGGGCGCGGTGGCGGTGGTCCTCACGGCTGGAGCGAGCCCGGCCACGGCCAAGGTGCTGGACGCCTCGCCCCTGGGCTTCACCATCGAGAATGTGGAGGTGGTGCCGGGCGATCCCATGACGGCGTGGCGCGCCCTGGTGGACAAGGTCGGCGTCTGGTGGCCGGCCGACCACACCTGGTTCGGCAAGGCGGCCAACCTGTCCATCGAGGCCAAGGCCGGCGGCTGCTTCTGCGAGATCGAGGGCGAGCGGCAGGTGGAGCATATGCGCATCGCATTCGTCGATCCGGGCCGGATGCTGCGCATGCTGGGCGGGCTTGGGCCGCTCCAGGGCATGGGGCTGCACGGGGCCCTGGACTGGACGTTCGCGCCGGTGCCGGAGGGCACGCGCATCACCCTGAGCTACCGCGCCGGCGGCTACGCCACCGAGGATGTGCCGAAGTTCGCCGCCGTGGTGGACAAGGTGCAGGGCATGCAGCTCGGCGGCCTCGCCGCCCACATCCGGCAGGCCGCGGCAAAGCCCTGAGCCGGCCCCCTCAGCCGCCCGCCTTCCGCACCGGCGGCAGGGCGTTGCACAGGTCCAGGCGGCCGCTGGGCACGTGGAAGAAGTCGTCCTTGCGCTGGCGCCGGGCCTCCACCCACTCCATGAAGACGGGCCTGTCGCTGCGCAGAACCTCCACGGCCGTGCGCTCGGCCTCCGGCACGCTGTCGGCGAAGCGGATGGCGGTGATCGGCGCGCGCTGCTCCGGCCTCTCGTAGAAGCCCAGGCGCCCGGTCCCGCGCGGCAGGGCGGTCAGCAGCTCCATCCCCTCCAGCACGCGGCCGACCAGCGTGATGTTGCGGTCCAGCGCCCGGGGGCTGTGCCCGATCACGACATAGAGGCTGCCGCCATTGCCCGTGTCGGCCGCCATGCCGCGCCCGACGCCGACGATGCCGTAGCAATGGGCCATCCAGGCTTCGCCCGTGGCCGGGTCGCGCCCCGCCGGGAAGCCGCCGACGATCCCCACCTCCGGCGCGTAGGCGTCCGGGTCCGGCAGCTTCGCGAAGGGCAGGGAGGCCGCACCACCCTTCACCGTGAACTCCGGCGGCAGGCTGGCCTTGGCCGTCTTGAACTCCGGGTCCGGCAGCTCGTCGCCCCGGCCCCACTGGGTGACGTAGTTGTCCTGCACCCGCAGCACGGCGGCCCCGGCATAGCCGCCCTCCGCCGCCAGCGCCCGCATGTTCTCCACATGCAGGGGCGCGAACTGCGGCGCCAGCTCGATGGTCACGCGCCCGCCCGGCATCTCAAGGTACAGGGTGTGCTTCGGGTCCGGCCGCCGCCAGTCCTCCGGCTTCGACGCCGCGATCACCTCGGCGGGCAGGGGCTGCTTCCGCGCGTCCTGCGCGGCGGCGGGTGTGGCGAGGAGGGCGAGGGCGGCGGCGAGCAGAAGGGTGCGGCGGATCATAAAGGGGTTCCCCGTATTGCTTGTTCGCAGTCTTTCAGAGGTGCGCGGCTCCGGCAATGGCCACAGGCTCACGGCACCCGCCCTCCCGTGAACGGGTTCCAGCCCAATGCCGCCAGCACGGCCCAGGCGGTGGCGCCCAGGTGCGGGCGGCGGTAGTAGAGGAAGTCGGCGGTGGCGCTGTCCGGCCCGATGGCGAGGCCGGTTGTGATGCTGGCGTCCCGGGTGGCGAACAGCAGGCCGCCGGGCGACCATTCCTTCGCCATCTCGGCCAGCAGGGCGTCCGACCGTTCCCCCCGGCCGACGGCGCGGAAAGTCAGGGCGGCCTGGGCCGTGCCTTCCACCCACAGCCCGTCCCGGTCCGCGTCGAAGTCGTAGCCGCCGTCCACGCCATGCGCCCGGTCGACGAAGTCCAGCGCCCGGCGCCATTCCGGCGGATGGTCCGCCACGGCCAGCAGGGGCCAGAGCTGCGAATCGAGGCCGGAGCCTGCCCGGTTCGGCGCTCCGTCCGGCAGCAGCCCGATCAGGAACCGGCCCTCCGCCCCGTCCCATATCCGGTCCAGGAAGGCCCGGGCCTCCCCTGCCGCCACTTGCCAGCGCGCGTCGCCGGTCAGCCGGTGCAGCCGTGCGAAGGCGGGGACCAGGTCCGTCGCATGCTCCGTCGCGGCCCAGGTCAGGCGGACCGGCTCGGGCTCGTGCCCGTGGTATCCGCCCTGGAACACCGGTGGTTCGCCGGCGCGGGTATGGTCCAGCACCCAGCCCATCGCCCGCGCGGCGGCGTCCAGGTACCCGGCCTCACCCGTGGCCTCAAGCAGCGCCAGCAGGGCCAGCGCCGCCCAGGCCACGTTGCCGGTGGCGGTCCCCACCAGATACGCGTCCTCCTCCCACCGGTTGGCGCCCGCGTTCCACCAGCCGGGGGGCAGGGGGGCCGTGTCGGCCGGCACCGGCCCGGCGCGGTAAGCGTTGCGGATGCGGCCGTCGGTCCAGTGCCGGTCGCGCGTGACGGCGAGGCGCAGCGCGTCCCCGATCCGCCGCCCCTCGGCCGGGCGTCCGCAGGCCAGCAGGGCGATGGCCGCCAGCGCGTTGTCGTAGGTGAAGGCCGCGTCGCGCAGCGCCGGCTCCTCCAACGGCCGGCCCTCCGCCGTCTCCCAGCTGCGCAGGAACAGGGGCCCGTCGCCAGGATGCCGGGCCACCCGCTCCGCGATGGCGGCGCAGCCGCGTTCCGCCACGGCGCGGCCGGGGTCGGCGGCGGCATGCCCGCAGACCAGCAGCAGGCCGAGCAGGACCAGGAGGCGGCGCATCGTCACAGGCTAGGCCGCGCCGTCGCGGGGCGCCAGCGGCGCGACGTCGCGTTGGAACCTCCTTCGCGCGTCGCCACATGGGTCGGGACACGGACATGGACATAAAATTGCGTCATCGCGCCAATCCTTGTCGTACCGTGCACAGAATGACGGTCTGTTACGGCACCGGTGCATATTGAAGGCCTCAGGCGCTTGACGTAAAACCGGTCCACCTTTTCCAAGGCCTCAACCTCCTGGCGACGGCCAACCCGCGCGGACGATCATGGCCCCTCTCGATTTCGCACCCACCGAACGCGAATCCTTCCTCTTCGGCGCCAATGCCGCCTTCATCGCCGAACTCTACGCCCGCTACCAGCAGGACCCCGGTTCCGTCGACGCCTCCTGGCAGGGCTTCTTCGCCCAGCTCGGCGACGGGGAGCGCGAGGTGCTGGCGGAGCTGAACGGCGCCAGCTGGGCCAAGAACGGCCCCGCCGTCATCGGCGTTCCCGATCCCGAGGCGCCGGTCGCCAAGCCCGCCAAGGGCGGGGACAAGCCCGCACCCGCCGTCGGCGGCATCACGCCGGAGCAGCTCCGCCAGGCCACACTGGACAGCATCCGCGCCCTGATGTTCATCCGCGCCCACCGCGTGCGCGGCCACCTCCAGGCCAAGCTGGACCCGCTGGGCCTGGAGAAGCGGGAGGAGCATCCGGAGCTCGACTGGCGCACGTATGGGTTCACGGACGCCGACCTCGACCGCCCGATCTTCATCAACAACGTGCTGGGGATGGAGACCGCGACGCTGCGGCAGATCGACGACGCCGTGAAGGCGACGTATTGCGGCAGCATCGGCGTGGAGTTCATGCACATCCAGGACCCGGAGCAGAAGGCCTGGATCCAGGAGCGCATCGAGGGCATCCGCAACCAGACCGACTTCACCGCCAACGGCAAGAAGGCGATCCTGCAGCGGATCAGCGCGGCCGAGGGCTTCGAGAAGTTCCTGCAGCTGAAATACACCGGCACCAAGCGCTTCGGCCTGGAGGGTGGGGAGGTGCTGGTCCCCGCCATCGAGCAGGTGATGAAGCGCGGTGGCCAGATGGGCCTGAAGGAGATCGTGCTGGGCATGGCCCACCGCGGCCGCCTGAACGTGCTGACCAACGTCATGGGCAAGCCGTTCAAGGCCGTGTTCAGCGAGTTCCAGGGCAACGCCGCCCATCCGGAGGACGTGCAGGGCTCGGGCGACGTGAAGTACCACCTGGGCACCTCCAGCGACCGGGACTTCGACGGCAACGTCATCCACCTGTCCTTGTCGCCCAACCCGTCGCACCTGGAGGCGGTGAACCCGGTCGTCTGCGGCCGCGTGCGCGCCAAGCAGTGCCAGCGCAGCGGCACCACCCCGCCGAAGGACGAAAGCCGGGCGGAGGTGATGGGCGTCCTGCTGCACGGCGACGCCGCCTTCGCAGGCCAGGGGCTGGTGCCGGAGACGCTGCTGCTGTCGGAGCTCAAGGGCTACCGCACCGGCGGCATCATCCACTTCATCATCAACAACCAGATCGGCTTCACCACCGCCCCGCAGTACAGCCGCGGCGGCCCGTACCCGACCGAGGTGGCGAAGTCCATCCAGGCGCCGATCTTCCACGTCAACGGCGACGACCCGGAGGCCGTGGTCCACGTCAGCCGCATCGCCATCGAGTTCCGGCAGAAGTTCCTGAAGGACGTGGTGGTGGACATCGTCTGCTACCGCCGCCAGGGCCATAACGAGGGCGACGAGCCGGGCTTCACCCAGCCGCTGATGTACAAGGCCATCCGCAACCACCCGACCACGCGCGATCTCTATGCCAAGCAGCTCGTGGCGGAGGGCGTGCTGTCGGCGGAGGAGGCGGACAAGATCGCCGCCGACTTCCACGCCTATCTGGAAGGCGAGTTCGAGGCGTCCACCAGCTACAAGCCCAACAAGGCCGACTGGCTGGAGGGCAAGTGGTCCGGCCTCAAGGCCGCCTACGGCGACGACCGCCGGGGCGAGACGTCCGTCCCGCTCGACTCGCTGAAGGAGGTCGGCCTGGCGCTGACCAAATTCCCCAAGGGCTTCAACGTCAACTCCAAGATCGTCCGCCAGCTCAAGGCGAAGCAGGAGATGATCGAGACGGGCCAGGGCATCGACTGGGCGACGGCGGAGGCGCTGGCGTTCGGCACCCTGCTGGTGGAGGGCACGCCCGTCCGCCTGTCCGGCCAGGATGTCGGGCGCGGCACCTTCTCCCAGCGCCACTCGGTCCTGATCGACCAGGAGACCGAGGAGAAGTTCATCCCGCTGAACCATATCCGCGCCGGTGCGGGACAGGCCACGTACGAGGTGCATGACAGCCCGCTGAGCGAGGCGGGCGTGCTCGGCTACGAGTACGGCTACTCCCTGGCGGAGCCGAACGCGCTCGTCATCTGGGAGGCCCAGTTCGGCGATTTCGCGAACGGCGCCCAGGTGCTGATCGACCAGTTCATCAGCTCCGGCGAGTCCAAGTGGCTGCGCATGTCGGGTCTGGTGATGCTGCTGCCCCACGGCTACGAGGGGCAGGGGCCGGAGCACTCCTCCGCCCGGCTGGAGCGCTTCCTCCAGATGTGCGGCGAGGACAACTGGCAGATCGTCAACTGCACCACGCCGGCGAACTACTTCCACGCGCTGCGCCGGCAGGTCCGCCGCGACTTCCGCAAGCCGCTGGTGGTGTTCACGCCGAAGTCGCTGCTGCGCCACAAGCAGTGCGTCTCCAGCCTGGAGATGTTCACCAACGGCCAGACCTTCCACCGCGTGCTGTACGAGGACGGGGTGACGCTGGTGGAACCCAAGAAGGTCCGCCGCGTGGTCCTGTGCTCGGGCAAGGTCTATTACGACCTGCATGCCGACCGGGAGAACCGGGGCCTGAAGGACGTGGCGATCGTCCGGCTGGAGCAGCTCTATCCGTTCCCGGCCAAGGCGCTGGCGGAGGAACTGTCCAAGTACCCGAACGCCGACGTCGTCTGGTGCCAGGAGGAGCCCGAGAACATGGGCGCCTGGACCTTCGTCGACCGCAGGATCGAGAAGGTGCTGGCCGAGATCAAGCACAAGACCAAGCGGCCGGTCTATGCCGGCCGGGCCGAGGCGGCCTCGCCCGCCACCGGCCTCCTGAAGCGTCACAACCAGGAGCAGGCGAAACTGCTCGAGGACGCGCTGGTCGGCTGACCCCGGCCGGCGCTTCCGACGAATTGAGCCCCTAAGGACACGGAAAGAAAAAGGCCCGACCGACCATGGCGACGGAGATCAAGGTACCCACCCTCGGCGAATCGGTCAGCGAAGCGAGCATCGCCCGCTGGCTGAAGAAGGTCGGTGACACGGTCCAGGTGGACGAGCCCCTGGTGGAGCTGGAGACCGACAAGGTCACGCTCGAGGTCAACGCCGAGAAGGCGGGCACGCTGACCGAGATCATCGCGGCCGAGGGGGACACCGTCGGCGTCGGCGCCGTGCTGGGCCTGATCGGGGAGGGCGGGGCCGCCGCGGCCCCCAAGCCGGCGCAGGCCAAGCCCGCCGCAGCGGCTCCGGCCCCCGC
>JAJUIU010000170.1 GCA_029267445.1 Rhodospirillaceae bacterium | reverse complement strand
GGTACGGTCCCTCAGTCCGAACACCGTAACCCCTCTCCCTCCCGCTTCGCGGGTCCCTCCCTCCCCCTCAGGGGGAGGGGAGAACTGCCGGGACGAGAACGGAGTTACGCCGTCGCCGTGGCCACCTGCGGGGTGGCGCGGCGGAGGGGGAGGCCTAGGAACTGGAGTGCCCCCAGGAAGAACAGCACCGCCGCGGCGATCAAGCCGACCGTGTAGGTGCCGGTCAGGTCGAAGGCGGCACCCATGATCAGCGGGCCGAGGGCGGCGCCGAGGGTGTAGCAGGCGATGCTGACGCCGTAGATCTTGCCGAAGAACTCCTTCGGGAAGAGGCGGCTGACGAAGAAGCCCATGATGTCCAGCTCGGCGCCGAAGCCGAAGCCCATCAGCACGGCGGCCAGCAGGGCCGTGGTGAAGTTCACCTCCGCCGCCAGTACGCCGAGGCCGATGGCGGGGGCCGACAGCACGATGAAGGTGACGAGGTGCGGCGGCAGCCGGTCCAGCAACAGCCCGACGATGATGCGGGAGCTGAGGATGGCGAGGCCGAAGGCGCCCATCACCTGGCCCACCTCCGGCGGGGTGAAGCCCGCGCCGAACATCATCGGCGGGAAGTTCACCACCGTGCCCTGGGTGCCGATGGACAGCAGGAAGAAGGCGAGGCCGACGCGGCGGAACCGGGCCGAGCCGATCTGCTCCTTCATGCCGCCGGGCAGGAAGTCCGTGACGAAGGCGGATTCGGCGTGGCGGGCCTTGCCCCGGCCGGCACCGCCGTCGACCTCCGCCGCGCTTTTCGGCTTCAGGTGCAGCACGGCGAGCACGGTGGGCACGACGATGACCAGGGAGATCAGGGCCAGCGTCTGCACGGCGGAGCGCCAGCCGTCGGCCGCGATCATCGGCTGGAGGAGCTGCGGGATGACGACGAAGGCGATGCCGGTGCCCGACAGCGCGATGCCCAGCGCCAGGCCCCGGTAGCGGTCGAACCAGCTGACCAGGATGGCGCTGTAGGTGATGGGCAGGGTGGCCGCACCGGCGGCGGCCACGACGACGGCCGTGGCATAGAACATGAACAGGCTGCCGGTCTGCAGCGACAGGGCCGCCACCGCCAGCGGGAACAGGATGGCGGAGACCAGCAGCACCTTGAAGGCGCCGAATTTGTCGGCCAGGGCGCCCGCCAGCGGGGCCATGACCAGCAGCGTCAACGACATCACGGTGGAGAAGCCGTTGATCTCCGTCCGCGACCATTCGAACGCGTCGTCCAGCGGCTTCACCAGCTGGCCGAAGGTGACGGCGAGGAAGCTACCCAGACCCGCCATCAGCCCGATCACGCAGCCCAGCAGCACCCACCACGCCAATGGCACACCAAGGAAGCGCCGGGGCGCCGTGAGCTCCCCGCCCATGTCCGTCGTCGTCATCTCCGCTCTCCCTGTTTCTTGTCTTTGGAAGTCATGCCGCCACCCGGTTGCGGATGGCGCCCAATCCGGCGATCTCGATGTCGACCACGTCCCCGGGCTTCAGGAAGCGGGGCGGGTCGAAGGCCGTGCCCGATCCGCGCGGCGAGCCGGTGAGGATCACGTCCCCCGGCTCCAGCAGCATGAAGCGGGAGAAAAGCTCCACCAGCGCCACCACGCCGTGGGCCATGTCGGCGGTGCGTCCGTCCTGGCGCAGCTCCCCGTTCACGCGGGTGCGGATGGTGAGGTCCTGCGGGTCGGGCACCAGGTCGGCCGTGGTGATCCAGGGGCCCAGCGGCAGGAAGCCGTCCAGCCCCTTGCCCAACGGCAGGGTGTCGGGCTTCACGAACTCCCGCAGGGAGACGTCGTTTGCGACCGCGTAGCCGCCGATGGCCGCCCGCGCCGTCTCCCCCGTCAGGTGCCGGCCGCCGGTGCCGATCACCACCGCGAGCTCCCCCTCGTAGTCGAGGGTGTCGCTGAAGCCCGGCCAGGGGATGTCGGCCGTGGGGCCGGACAGCGCGCTGGACGGCTTGATGAAGCAGGCGGGGATGGCGGGCACGGTGCGGCCCATCTCCCGCGCGTGGTCGGCGTAGTTCAGGCCGACGGCCAGGATCTTGCCCGGCCGCGCCAGGGGTGAGAGCAGGGTGACGTCG
>JAJUIU010000144.1 GCA_029267445.1 Rhodospirillaceae bacterium | reverse complement strand
GCTGGTCCAGGCGGACCAGCTGCGCTGGCGGGAATGGCCGGAGGACGGCACTGACGGCTACATGGTGGAGGGTGAGCGCACCCGGGAGGAGTTCGTCGGCGCCGTCGTGCGCATGGGCCTGCGCGCCGGGGAGCCCATCGTGGAGGGTCGGCTTGTGAAGCCCGGCGAGCGGGGCTTCCTGGCCGCCGTGCTGGAGCCCGGCATGCGCGCAGTCTCCGTGCCCATCAACGCCATCACAGGCATCGCGGGCTTCGTCTTCCCCGGTGACCGGGTCGATGTGATCCTGACCCACGCGCTGCCGCGTCCGGACGACATCAACCGCAAGGACCGCCGGGCCAGCGAGACCGTGCTGACCGACGTCCGCGTCCTCGCGGTCGACCAGAAGACGAGCGACCAGCAGGCGGAGCCGCAGGTCGGCCAGACCGCCACGCTGGAGGTGACGCCCAAGCAGGCCGAGCTGCTGCCGCTGCTGGTCGACCTGGGCCAGCTATCGCTGTCGCTGCGCAGCCTCGACCAGTCCACCGACGTCACGGGCGCGCTCGCCGCCGGTCCGGACGCGGCGAAGACCGGCATCGTTCCCGCCGCGCTGGCGGCGGCCCCACCCACGCCCACGGCACGGCAGCAGGCGCCGAAGCGCCCGTCCTACAGCTGGGACAGCGACGCCAGCGCCGTCATCCCCGACCCCGCCGACAAGGAGGCGCTGACCGCGAAGATCCGCGTGCTGCGCGGCCAGGACGCGGGCGAGGTCGCCTTCGACAGGAGCCGCCGATGAACCGCCTGGCCCGCCTTGCCGCCCTGTCGCTCGCCCTTCTGGTACCGGGCGCGTCCCCACTGGCGCAGTCGACTGCGGCGACGCAGCGCGCCGCCGCCGAGTCCGGCATGGCCGTGGAGATCAACAAAGGGGAGCTGGTGCGCCTGCCGCAGCCGGCCGCCGCCGTGTTCGTCGCCAACCCGAACGTCGCCGACATCCAGGTGATGTCGCCCACGCTGGTCTACGTCTTCGGACGGGCGGCGGGGGAGACGACGCTGTTCGCCGTCGACGGCGGCGACCGGGTGCTGGTCAACCGGCGGGTCACGGTGCGGCACAACCTGTCGACCCTGAACACCGTCATCGCCGAACATCTGCCGCGCGCCAGGATCCAGGCGGGGTCGGTCGGCACCAGCATCGTGCTGACCGGCAGTGCCGCCTCGCTGGAGGAGGTGGAGACCGCACGGCGGCTCGCCGCCCGCTACGTGCCGAGCGAGGCAGACATCATCAACCGCGTCGCCATCGAGGGGCCGACCCAGATCCATCTGCGGGTGCGGGTGGCCGAGGTGTCGCGCACCGTGGGCAAGCAGTTCGGCTTAAACTGGGAGGTCACAGGCGCCAGCGGCAATGTCGGGTTCGGCTTCGCGCGCGGCCGGGACATCCTGAACGATGACGGGATAGTCGAGCGGTCGGAGGGTCTGGACAGCCTGCTCGCCAGCCTGAGCACCGGCAGCGTGAACCTGAACCTGCTGCTGGACGCGCTGGAGGACGAGGGGCTGGTCAAGATCCTGGCGGAGCCGAACCTGACCGCCCTGTCCGGCCAGCCGGCCAGCTTCCTCGCGGGCGGGGAATTCCCGATCCCGGTGCCTGGCGAGGACAACACCATCACCGTCTCCTTCAAGGAGTTCGGCATCCGCCTGGAGTTCCTGCCCACCCTGGTGGGGGAAAGCCGGATCAACCTGCGCGTCCGGCCCGAGGTCAGCCAGCTCTCCTCCGCCGGCGCCATCCGCATCGGCACGCTGGAGATTCCCGCCCTGACCACTCGGCGGGCGGAGACGACCGTGGAACTCGGCAGCGGCCAGAGCTTCGCCATCGCGGGCCTGCTGCAGAACAACGCCAACCACAGCGTCTCGAAGTTCCCGGTCCTGGGCGACGTGCCCGTGCTGGGCGCGCTGTTCCGGTCCCAGTCCTTCCAGCGCGACGAGACGGAACTGGTCATCGTCGTCACCCCCGTCCTGGTCCGCCCGACGGACGCGTCGCGCATCGCGCTGCCGACCGACGGGCTGAAGCCCCCCGACGACATCGAACGCGTGGCGTTCGGCCGGCTGAGCGGCCGGGATTCGACCCGCGCGGTCAGGCCGGTCGCCGCCGGCGGCCCCGGTTACATCCTGGATTGAGGACAGACACCATGGCGCCCCGCAGCCCCGCCCGTCTCGCCGCCCCGTTCCTCCTGCTGGCCCTGGCCGGGTGCGGCCTGGGCCGGCCCCCGGAACCGCTGTACCCGGACGGCCGCCCGGCCTTGGCGCAGGCCCAGGCCATCCACGCCGTGCGCTTCCCGAACGGGCTCAGCGTGCTGGGCGGGTCGGAGCAGGCCGAGCTGCTGACCTTCCTCGGACGCGCCGGTGCGGGTGATGGCGACCGGGTGACGCTGCTCGTCTCCCCGGACCTGGACATGGTGGAGACGCGCCGACGGGTGGCGGTGGAGGATCTGCTGTACGCCCAAGGCCTGCGGGTCGCGGTGGTCGGCGATCCCGAGCCGCGTCCAGGTGTCATGCGGGTCGCCGTCGACCGCACCGTCGCCCTGACGCCCGGCTGCCCCGACTGGACCGCCGACCCGCTGAAGGGCTGGCGCAACCGGACCAGCCCTGGCTTCGGCTGCGCCAGTGCCGCGAACCTCGCCGAGATGACCGCCCGACCCGCCGATCTCGCCCGCGGCGACGACCCCGGCCCCGCCCGCCTGCCCGAGCCCGCCCGTGGCCGTGGCGGCGCTTCGGGTGCGGCGGCGTCGGGGCCCGGCGGTGCCGGACCTGTATCCGCCGCACCAGGAGGCGCCGCCGCATCCGCCCCCGGCGGACGCTGACACGCGCACGACCGCTGACACGCGCACGATAGAGGACCGCATGCCGCTCGCACTCACCCGCAAGGCCCCCCAGGTCGCCGCCCCGCCCCGCGACTTCGCCGCCCTGATCGCGGACGACCCGACAGCGCAGGTCGTCCGTGGACTGGCAGCCGAACTCGGCTGGTCGCCCGCCGCGGTCCATGTCGGCGGTCTGGACGCGCTCGATCTGCTGTTCCAGGGCCGGCGCGGGGGGCGCGACGGGCGGGTGGTTGTCCTCGACCTCGCCGAGTCGCCGGACCCGGCGGGACTGGTGCAGCTCGTCGGCGCCCGACTGGGCGGCCAGGGCCGGATCGTCGCCGTGGGCGAGGCCAACGACATCGAGCTGTACCGCCGTCTGACCGCCGCCGGCGCGTCGGATTATCTGGTGAAGCCGGTGACACCCGAAGCCCTGCGGGAGGCGTTGCGCATGGCCGGGCAGACCACCGACGACGGCGCCAAGGATAAGCCAGCCCTGGGCCGTGTCGCCGTCGTGGTCGGCGTGCGCGGGGGTGTCGGCGCCTCCACCATCGCGGTCAACACCGCCTGGATGATGGCGCATGAACTGAAACTGAAGACGGCACTGCTCGACCTCGACCTGCAGTTCGGCACCGCCGCCCTGTCGCTCGACCTGGAGCCGGGGCGCGGCCTGCGGGAGGCGCTGGCGGCCCCGGACCGGCTGGACGGCTTCCTGCTGGCCGGCGCCATGGTGGCGGAAAGCGAGAAGCTGTGCGTGCTGGGGGCCGAGGAGCCGGTGGAGGACAGCGTCGCCTTCGACCCCAACGCGGCCGGCACGCTGCTGTCGGAGCTGCGCAGCGGATTCGACGTCACGGTCATCGACATCCCGCGTCATCTGGTCCCGTTGCAGCGCCGCCTGATCGCCGGGGCCGACACGGTGACGCTGGTCGCCGACCTGTCGCTGGCGGGCATCCGCGACACCGTCCGCGTCAGCCAGGCCATCGCGGCCATCGGCGGCACCTACAAGACGCTGATCGTGGCGGGCCGGGTCGGCCGGGACCAGAAGCCGCAGGTCGATCAGGCCACCTTCGAGCGGAGCGTCAAGACCGGCCTCGCCGCCATCGTGCCGGAGGATGGCAAGGTCGTGGCCATGGCGGCGAACCAGGGCAAGGCCATCGGCGCCTGCGCCCAGGGCGCGCAGATCGCGGCCACGCTGAAAAGCCTCGCCGAACGTATGGCGGGGGCGCCCGCGCCGCCGAAGCCGGGTCTTCTCGACCGCTTCCTGCGGAGGCCGGCATGAACCCGGTCGACGGGGAGCGCGGGCGCGTGGTTCCGTTCGGGTCGCCCGGCGCCGCCGGGCTGAACGGCGCGCATGGTGGCGGTGAACGGGGCGGCGGCGACCGGGGGGCCGGCAGCGGCAGCGAGCTGATCCAGGGGATGGCCAAGCGCTACTTCCCAGATGTGGCCCGCCACCTGCCGCCCCAGAACGCGGTCGGCATGCCGCGCGGGGAGATCGCGCGGGAGGTCAAGCAGGCCCTGTCGGACCTGAACGACCCGGCGCTGACCGAGCTGAACCTGCTGGATCACCGCGATCTCGTGACCGCGCTGATCAACGCCATCCTGGCAGCGTCCGCCGCCTTCGCGCCGCCCGCGCCGCCCGCGCCACCCGCGCCTCCGCCGGCCGCTGCCGCCGGGGCCGAGCAGGTGCTCCCCCCCAAGCTCACCATGAGGTACCCGCACGTCGCGATCCCCAAGATCGGCACCACCGGCGTCCACGGCGTACGAAACGCCCGCGGAGCATCGGGATCCGTGCGCCGCAAGATCAGCACCCCCCCGCACACGATCACGAACGCGAACAACGTCCCGATCGACACCAAGTGC
>JAJUIU010000143.1 GCA_029267445.1 Rhodospirillaceae bacterium | reverse complement strand
GGGTGCGGACGGGGCGGCGGGCCCCGCAGCGGGCGCGGGATCGGCGGGCGCCGCGATGACGGGCGCCGCGATGGCGGGCGGTGCGGACGCGGCAGGGGGTGGAGACGGGGGCGGCAAGCCCGCCCGGTCCATGACCCGCCCGGCGAAGGCCGCCGCCGTGGCCGAGGCGGCTCCATGAGCCCCTTCGCCATCGCGCTGGCGATCCTGATCGTGATCCTGGCCCTGAAGCCCGCCTTCATCCGGGCCCGCCAGCACGTCCGCAGCGCCCGCTACAACGTCGCCGAGCTGCGCCGGCGCAAGCAGGGCCTGAGCGCGCAGATCCGCATCCTCGCGCGGGAAAGCCTGGGCCAGCGCCTGACCGCGGGCAAGGACGAGCACGAGTCCGGGGAGATGAACGTGCGCATCGCCCAGCTCCAGCGCCGGGTGTCCGACCTGGAGAAGATCGACCGGCGCGTCCTGGTGATGGACGAGCGGCGCGGCCTGCAGGAGACGGGCTGGGTGGCGCGCATCCGGCGCGACCGGGCCGGCGCCCACCCGCTGGAGCCGGCCCTGATCACCCGGCTGTGGGACGAGGGGCGCTATTACTTCTTCTACGCGACCGACGCCAACAAGGCCCGGCGCAAGGCGCAGGTCCGGTTCGTGGCCGACCAGGGGTTCGAGGTGGTGGACGTGCTGCCCCACAGCGGCGACCTGACGGAGGATCCGAAGATCCCGGGCTCCGAACCCAAGGACGCGGAGAAGAAGGAAAGCGCCTGATCGGGTTTTCAGCCCGCCGCCCGTTTGCCCGCCGCCCGTTTGCCCGCCGCCCGTTTGCCCGCCGCCCGTTTGCCCGCCGCCCGTCAGTCCGCCGCCTGGGCGCCGGGCAGGAAGGTCTGCGAGACGTAATCACCCTGGAACACCCGGATGCCGGCCTTCAGCCCCGCCTCCAGGCCCGCCGCCTCCCCCACGCGGCTCAGCACCGGGACGATGCCGGCGTCCAGATAGCGGCGCAGCGTCGGCTTCTCCGCCACCAGCAGGTCCGCATGGGCCGGCTGGTGCGGAATCTTGACGGCGGCGATGCCGGGGATGCGCAGATAGTCGACGAGGCCCAGACTGTCCGGCCAGACGAGGTCGACGGCCACCGCCACCCCGGCCTCCCCCAGCATGGCGATGGCCTTCAGCGCGCGATGGTACTGCAGCATCAGGTCCGACTGCTTGATCTCCACCATCCCGCCCTTGATCGGCACGGTGTCGGCGAAGGTGGCGAAGTCGCGGCTCAGCAACGTGTTGACCGACAGGTTAATGGACCAGTGGCCGCCATTGGTCCACAGGCGCGCCGTCTCCAGCACCTTCAGGTCCAGCATGCCCAGCAGCAGGGCGAACATCAGGTCGTTGCCGCGCAGGTCGATGCCGGGGTCGATCAGCTGCCGCACCTGTGAGATGCGGCAGTAATGCTCCGTCACCCAGGGGCGCGCCTTGCCGTCCTGGTCCAGGATGACGGCCGTCTGGTGCGCCATGATGCGGCTCAGCCATTCCGCGTCGGCGATGGCGGGCAGGATGTCGCGCAGGGCGGCCACGTCGGTCATCGACAGCGCCCGCCAGCCGCCCTCCGCCGCCTCCAGCAGGCCGCGCAGCGCCTCGTTCAGCTCCGCCTTGCGCTGCGGCCAGGTGAAGGGCTGGATCGCCTTCACCTGGTCCAGGTCGGGCAGGTTCAGCTTGACCGCATGCTCGTAGTAGCGGGTGCGCACGCCGGTGCGCAGGCGCATGGTGAACTCCAGGGCCGACCGCTCGTTCACCACGGGGGCGACGACGAACTCGTAGGGGCCGACCCGGCTCCAGTTGCCCTGGACGTCCTCGAAGCTGCCGAGGAACTCCGCCATGCCGTCGAAGAACGCCTCCGGCAAGCCCGTGCGCTTCGCGTCGCGCAGGTTCAGCACCAGCACGAGCTTCGATCCCGCCTCCTGCTTCAGCCCCAGACGCCAGGCGTTGAATGGCTGCTCAAACATTCCGGATCAGCCCCCGTCCGCGCGCCGTCCCGCGATGGATCGCGGCACCGTACCCCTTTCGGTAACCTCCGACAGGTTGTCTTAGGGTTAACGACGGACGCGAATCAATTCGACGCGACGTCAGGCCCGGCCGATGGTGGTGGTGGTGGCGGCGGCGGCGGCGGGGGCGATCCGCCCGTTCAGCGCCACCAGGAAGCGGCTGGGCGTTCCGATCCGCCCGAACGGCAGGATCGTCAGCGCCGGACCGGGCACGCCGGCCGGTGGCGGGCCGTGCCGCGTCGGCCCGACGCTGCCGGCGGCGCTGATCAGCGCGTCCATGAGGAAGCGGCCCAGGGCGTCCGGCGCCAGCTCCGACAGCAGGCGCCCGGTGACGTCGCGCCGGAACCACAGCAGCCACCGGCTGCCCGTGTAGTCGAAGCGGAACTCCAGCGAGGTGTCGTCGGCCGACAGCACCAGGATGTCCGCCAGCGGGAAGGGCAGGCTCACCAGGTCGAGCGCCGCCACGTCGGGCAACGGGGAGCCCCCGGCCAGGTCCCGCCAGTGGTCCAGCAGGCGGCGCAGGCCGTCATCCGTCCGCTCCGTCCTCTGCGGCTTCCTCAGTGTCTCGACGCTCGGCATCGATCGGTCCCGTCGATCCGTTCGGTACGGCCCTCCGTCGCCGGAGGCCCCTGCGGAAAGGAGGCGGCACATGCCCCCGGCACACATCGAACCAGATGGGTGCGCCCACGAATGACGCGCCACGGCGGGCCGGTTGTTCTGTGAACTCCTTCACAGGAACCTCAGGTTGCTTTGAAATCGAAGCATCCGGCAAGCGTGGCTAAGTCATTGAAAATATGGGCGGAGCAACCCAACCACCGCGCGCGCGGCACACCCTCTTCCGCACCTGCCCGCACCACGGGCGCGAACGGCTTTTCAAATCCCGCCGTGTATCGATCCAAGACAAGTGCAGTGATTTCTGCAAGTCCCAGTCACGCGCCATTGAAGACCGGCCACCGCAGGTGGTGCGCTGAGATCAGAACCAATCTCCGGCCTATGGATACCGGTGGCGGAACTACGGAATTCTGGTGATGACGAGTGGGGCACTGCTGCGGGAAACGCTACACGTTTACTGGCATCGGGCATGGGAGCGACGATAGGTCTTGATGGCGGCGAGCGCGTTCGTGACAGCCTCAGTGCACAAAACGCCCCAGAAGGTTGAGGCCCAGATACTCATCGGCAACCATTCCCTTGAGTTGATCATTTCAGGCAATGCGTCCGCAGCGCAGCGATACTAGCTCTTTTGGTGTATAGGTTAATCTCTACAACCTTGCGCACAGGCTAGATGTAGTCCTAGATTGTACTAAGCCGCGCGGCGTTACCCCCTCCCCGCTTAGGGGGGCAGTCGCCGCAGCTTGACGGCCGCCGGATTGGAGGGTGCCCGATGATTTTTGTTGAAATGTCCCGCGGCGAGGCTCACGGCGACGGCAAATGGGCATTTGGAAGCGCGCTATTCTCCCCAAGCCGCAAGCTGGGCGGTAATGGGCAGCCGCGAGGACGCTGGCCCTATTGGGAAAATCTGCTCGCGGTGCGCGCCGAAGATGTGATCCTGCACTTGAAATTAGATGGGCCGCATTCCGCGTTTGTCGGTTGCTCAATCGCCGCTTCCGACGGCTACCGGACACGGGAAAGCCCATCGAATCCCAACAAAATTAAGCATCCAGGGCTTTTGTATAGAGTCGATCTAAAGGAGTACCGGCCATTCCCCTCAAAAATCCTTCTATCCGATTTATTCCAAAGGCACGACCAATTTTTGAGAGAATACTTTCAACGAAAGAGTAAGCCAAAAGACCTTTTTTATGTTGTACAATCCAATCGCCTGCAGTGCTTGAATGGGGCTTATCTTTCGTGCATGGATGATGAACTTTTTCAGCTCCTGTTCGGTGATTTTTTGGAGGCGACGGGGCAACAGGCAGCGCCAACCAAAGTGGAAACTGGCGAGGTGTTGCGTCAGGGAAAAGCTCGTAGCGGGCAAGCGGCATTTGCTAGGAAAATCAAGGAAATCTACGGCTGCCGATGCTGCTTTCCCGGTTGCGAAATCGACGATGAACGGTTCCTGGTCGCTGCTCATATTGCTCGCTGGGCCGATAGTCCTCAGATGCGCGGAGAGTTGGGAAATGGTCTGTGTCTTTGTGTGCTTCATGACAAGGCGTTTGAGTTGGGCGAGTTTACCCTGGACCAGAATCTAAGGGTTTTCGTCCGTGCTGACACGCGGACCAAAGAAGGGGCGGTCGCCAGTCAGCTCAGCGGTCGCCACGGCTCTCAGATACGAACTGCATTGATGGGAGTTGTGCCTAATGACGTCGCGCTCCATGCGCATTGGGAGCGCGTGGGGTTGGACCCGCTAGAGCCCCAGCCGCCTCACGCCTGAACTATGTTGGAAGAAGCGGCGCCACTGGGAGGCGCACTCACGTAGGGGGAGGCACTTCAATCGACATCCCGAAATGCTGGCGATTGTCCACTCTCCAGCTCGTTGCCCCCAGCGCCTGCCCCCGAACAAAAAACCGCCCGGAAAGCGGGGCTTTCCGGGCGAGTTGAACAGGGAGGCTTCACGTCTGGGAGACGCAGGGCCCGAAGGCCCAACCCCGGACGGGCATCCGGGGTGAAGTGTCGGGTGGGGCGCGGCCGCCACCGCCACCCGGCGAAATATTCCACCCCCCACCGGTCGCCACCCAGAAGAAGTGTAACGGGGGGT
>JAJUIU010000080.1 GCA_029267445.1 Rhodospirillaceae bacterium | reverse complement strand
CGTCGCGCGCATTGGCGCTGGTGCTGAAGGCGGCGCGCACGGCCTCGCGCGCCTGACGGTCGCGGCCGGCGGCGGCATCCACGGCGGCGCGGGCCTCGGCCAGCTTGGCCTCCGCGTCCCTGGCGGCCAGGTCGAACGCGGTCTGTGCCGTGTCCACCCGCTCGTCGGCGGCGGCGATCTCGCCCTCAAGCTCGGCCAGACGGTTGCGCTGCTCCAGGCGCTGGGCGGCGGCGGTGGGGGCGCCGGGGGCGATGCTGAGCCCGTCCCAGCGCCAGGCGCCGCCGTCTTTGGTGACCAGCACTTGGCCGGGCTTCAGCGACGGGGCGGCGGCGATGCCGGCGGCGGCATCCTTGACGATGCCGACATGGGCCAGACAGCGGGCCAGCGCCTTGGGGGCCTTCACATGCTTGGCCAGCGGTTCGGCACCGGCGGGCAGGGGGGCGACCTCCGGCAGGTCCGGCAAGTGGCGCCAGTGCACGGGGGCCGCCTCGTCCAGCGGGGCGGTCAGATCGTCGCCCAGGGCGGCGGCGAAGGCCTGCTCGTAGCCCTTGGCGACGGTCACGGCGTCGACCATCGGCGGGAACAGGTCGCCGGCGTTGGCCTTCAGCAGCTTGGCCAGCGCGTCGGCCTCCGCCTTCAGGCGGGCGCGGGCGCCTTCCATCTGCTGAAGCGCCTCACGGGCGCGATCCTGCGCGGCGCGGCCCTCTGCGCGGACCTCGTCGGCCCGTGTCTCGGCGGCGGATTTCGCGTTCTCCGCAGCTTCCGCCTCGGCCTTGGCGAGTTCCAGCCGCTCCTCGGCCTCGGTGGCGGCGGCCTCCGCCTCCGCCAGATCGCCGCGCGCATCCTGCTCCCGCTGAAGGGCGGCGTGCTGGGCCCGCTGCTCGTCCAGCCGGCGGCGCAGCGTGCCGGCGCGGCCCTCCAGTTCGCGGGCCTGCCGCTCCGTGGCGGCGCGCTTGGCCTCTTCCGCCGCCATGGCGTCCATGGCCTTCGACAGCTCGCGGTCCAGCGTCTCGACAAGCTCCTTCGCCTCGATCAGGGCGGTCTCGGCCTGCTCGCGCTGAAGTTCCTCCTCGCCCTGCGCCTCGACCAGCTCGTCCCGCTCGGTCATCAGCCGCTGCACGGCGGCGTGGGCGTCTGCGGCCAGGGCCTTCTCGCGGCCGACGTCGCCCTCGATCTGGGCCAGACGCCGCTTCAGGGCCTCATACGCGTCCAGCGCCCGGCGCTCCTCCGCGTCCAGCTGTTCGCGGGCCAGCAGCAGCCGTTGCAGGGCGGCGGCCGCCGCCGCTTCCGCCTGCCGCTTCGGCTGCAGGCCCGCCGTGAGGTCCGTCCGCTTCGTCGTCGCCTGGGTGACGGCCAGCATCAGGTTGCGGACGGCGTTCTCCGCCTCCGCGAATCCGGACCTGGCGCGGGCGAGCTGCCCCTCCGCCTGGGTCCACCGGAGATGCAGCAGGATCGCCTCGGCCCGGCGGATGTGCTCCTGCAGGTTCCGGTAACGGCTCGCCTGCCGCGCCTGCTTGCGCAGGTTCTGCAGCTGGGTGTCCATGGCGCCCAGCACGTCGTCCAGGCGCGTCAGGTTCGTCTCGGCCGCGCGCAGGCGCAGCTCCGCCTCGTGCTTGCGCGCGTGCAGGCCGCTGATCCCCGCCGCCTCCTCCAGAAGCTGGCGGCGGTCCGTCGGCTTGGCGTTGATCAGCGCGCCGACCCGCCCCTGGCTGACCAGGGCGGGGGAATTGAAGCCCGACGCGTTGTCCGCGAACAGGATCTGCACGTCGCGGGCGCGCACGATCTTGCCGTTGATGCGGTAGTCGGACCCCGACCCCCGCTCCAGCCGCCGGCTGATCTCCAGCTCGTCGAAATCGTTGAAGCCGGCAGGGGCCGTGCGCCGGCTGTTGTCCACCGCCAGCGTCACCTCGCAGATGTTGCGGGCGGGGCGCAGCGCGGTGCCGCCGAAGATGACGTCGTCCATGTCGTCGCCGCGCATGCGCTTGGCCGAGGTCTCGCCCATGACCCAGCGCAGCGCTTCGACGAGGTTGGACTTGCCGCACCCGTTCGGGCCGACGACGCCCGTCATGCCCGGCTCGATCAGCAGCTCGGTCGGGTCGACGAACGACTTGAAGCCGGTGATGCGGAGTTTGGTGAACTGCAAGGCGGGGCGTCGTCCCTACGAGATGTCCGGCGTCGGCTCAGCGCTTGGCGCCAAGCTTCTGCAGCGCTGCGACCAGCTGCTGCTCGTTGGCACCCTCCACCCGGGCCGCCCCATCGTTCAGGATGAAGGTCGGGGTCGAGTTCACCTGATGCTTCTGCTGCGCCGTCAGCTGGCTCTGCGCCAGGAACTGCTGGAGCTGCTGGTTCTGCATGCAGGCGTCGAACTGCGCCTGGGTGAATCCGGCCAGCCGGGCGATCTTCGCCAGCTCGCCCATGAAGTTCTGGTTCAGCCACTGGGCCTGGGATTTGAACAGGATGTCGATCATCGCCGGATAGCGCTGCTCCCCGGCGCACCGGGCCAGCATCTCGGCGCGCAGGCCGGGGCCGTTCAGCGGGAAGGGGTTCAGGACCAGCTTCGCCTTGCCGGTGTCCAGGTAGTCCTTCTTGATGGCCGGCAGGATCTTGGTGTGGAAGTCCGCGCAGTGGCCGCAGGCGAGCGAGGCGAATTCATGGATCGTCACCGGCGCGTCGGCACTGCCGATCGTCATCAGGCCCATGAAGGGCGCCGGCGCGGCTGTCTGGGCCATGGCGGGCAGCGCCCCCAGCGCGGCAACGGCGGCGGTCCCGGCCAGAACCGCGCGGCGGGTGACGGCGTTTCGCAGATTTTGACGCATTTTGACCAACTCCACACCAGATGTTGTGACTATAGACTCCGTTGTCCGGGACCGGCAAGCCGACTCAGCCGCCGGCGATGGCCCGGCCCAGGCGTTCCAAAGCCGCCCGCAGCTCCTCGTTCTCGACCTGTGCGGCCCTGGCCGCGATCTCGGCCTCGACCGCGTCCGGCAGCCGCTTCGGCTGCGGCGCCTTCGGCGGGGGCTTGAGGACCGGTCCGCCATGCACCAGTTTCAGCCGCGCCACCGCGCGCCAGCCGAAAAAGGCGTTGATCCGTTCCAGCACCTGGGGTTCCTCATGCTGGAGCAGCAGCGCCGCCGGGCTCGACACGCGGAGGTGCAGCACCGCCTCCTCCCGCCGGCCCTTTGGGAACACGAGCTTGAGGGGCGAGGTCTGGTCCGCCAGCCGCGTCCCCACGATGCTCGCCCAGTCCGTCAGCAGCGCTCCGAAGGCCAGCCCATGCTTGCCCAGGGCCTTGCCGGCGATGGTCGACAGGTGGCGGCCAATCCTCTGGGGTCCCTGCATGGCGCGTAAGTCCGTCCCGTCTCCGTCAGCGGTCGCCGACCCGGTTAAAGCAGATGCGGCCGCCGGTTTCCAGGGACAGTCGGCGGCGATGTCCGCGAAGCTCGTCGACTGGTACGACCGCCACCGCCGCGTCCTGCCGTGGCGCAGCCCGCCGGGCGAGCGCGCGGACCCCTACCATGTCTGGCTGTCGGAGATCATGCTGCAGCAGACGACCGTGGCGGCGGTCGGCCCCTATTTCCGCGACTTCCTCGCGCGCTGGCCGACGGTGGCACATCTGGCCGCCGCCGATCTCGACGATGTCCTGCGCGCCTGGGCCGGTCTCGGCTACTACGCGCGTGCCCGCAACCTGCATAAGTGCGCCCGTGTCGTGGCGGCCGACCATGGCGGCCGGTTCCCCGACGATGAGGAGGGATTGCGGCAGCTTCCGGGCATCGGCGCCTACACGGCCGCCGCCATCGCCGCCATCGCTTTCGACCGGCCCGCCGCGGCTGTCGACGGCAATGTCGAGCGGGTGCTGTCGCGCGTCTTCACGGTGTGGGAGCCGCTGCCCGCGTCCAAGCCCGTCATCCGCGATCTCGCCGCGCGGCTGGTTCCGGACCGGCGGGCGGGCGATTACACGCAGGCCCTGTTCGATCTCGGCGCCACCGTCTGCACGCCGCGCAAGCCGCGCTGCATGCTGTGCCCCTGGGCGGAGTTCTGCTTGGCCCGGGCCGACGGCGTGCAGGAGCAACTGCCCGCGAAGGCCGCCAAGGCGGAGCAGCCGACCCGGTATGGCGTCGCCTTCTTCGTCACGGACCGCGACGGCAACGTCCTGCTCCGCCGCCGCAAGGAGCAGGGGCTGCTGGGCGGCATGATGGAGGTGCCGTCGGGCGACTGGACGGCGGCCCCGGCCGACATCGCGGCGGCCCTGGCCCGCGCGCCGGTCGGGGCGGCCCCCTGGCGGACCTTGCCCGGCGCCGTGCGCCACACTTTCACCCACTTCCATCTCCATCTGATCGTGGTGGCGGGGCGGGTGGACATGGCCCCGCCGGTTCCGGACGGCGTCTGGGTGCCCCCGGATCGGCTGGGCGCGGAGGCCCTGCCGACGGTCATGCGCAAGGTCGTGCGCCACGCCCTGGTCCACCTCACGGGCGGCGGTGCTTCGGAGGTCGGGTGAAGGTTACGCGCAGATGGCTTCTGGGCGGGCTGGCGGCGGCACCCCTCGCGGCGACGCCCCGGCGCGCCCGCGCGGAGGAGACGGTCGACCTCGCCCTGCTCATGCTGGTGGACGCGTCCGCCAGCATCGACAGGGAGCGTCTGGACTTCCAGCTTCGCGGCCATGCCGCCGCCTTCCGCCATCCGGCGGTTCCCCAGGCCATCGCCGCCGGCCGGTCGGGGCGGATCGCCGTCATGCTGGCGCAGTTCGCCGGCCCCGGCACCCTGACCGGCCTCGTGCCCTGGACGGCGTTGGCGACCGCCGCCGACTGCGCCGCCTTCGCCGACGGCATCGATCGGGCGCCCGGCATCGCCATGGGCGGATCCACGGCGCTCGGCAGCGCGGTCGCGGACGGGGTGCGCGTCCTGGACCGGGTCCCGTTCGTCGCGGCCGCGCGCAAGATCGATCTCGTCTCCAACGGGTTCAGCAACGCCGGGCTCGATCCCCGCAGCGCCGGGGCGCATGCCGCCGCCGCCGGGGTCACGGTCAACGCGCTCGCCATCCTGGACGAGTATCCGTGGCTCGAAGGCTATTTCGCCGAGCAGGTGATCGCCGGCCCCGGCGCCTTCGTGCATGCTGCGGAAAGCCCGGCCAGCTTCTCCGAGGCGTTCCTGCGCAAGCTGGTGACCGAGATCGCCTGACGCGTCCAGCGGCCAGCGGCGCGCCCGCACCGGTCACCCTCCGGGGGCGCCCGCTCCGGGTGTCAACCCGGAATCGCCATACTCCTCATCCGAATAAGGCGGGAGTGTTTCAAGTGTTTCCGATCCGTGAAGCGCGCGCGAAACACTGGCACTCTAAGTTCTCTTTCGCCGACGGAAACGAACACTTCGTTCTCACTTCCGCTTGATGGTGGAATTATCCGAACGTTCGCAGGCGCAGCATGGCAGGCACGATCCGGCCGCATGCTCTAAGTGATTGATCGGAATGGGTCACGAAATTATGTTTCGCGGCGTTCGCAAGCTTTCCGCCAAGACGAGGGCGGATCAACCCAATACAGAGGAGCCACCAATGCGTAAGTTCGCCATGGCGGCCCTGTCCGCCTTCAGTTGCGGCATCGCCGTCCTCCCCGCCTCCGCCACCCAGACGCAGACCGCGTCCCTGCCGGCGCACGAGGCGCCCACCCAGGCCCGCGAGGCCGCCGACAGTCACCTGGATCGGTCGATCGTGAAGATCGACGACGAGGCCAAGGAGGCGCTGCGCGAGGCCATGCGGGCGATGCAGCTCCAGCTCCGCCAGCAGATGCAGGCGTCGCGCCCGGTGCCGCAGTTCAAGCCCCGGATCATCGAGGAGGGGACCGCGGCTCCGTCCAACTAAGGTCGGCCCGATTGATGTCGGCCAAACTGAGGTCGACCGGTCCTCACCCGCAATTTCCGCGAATTGGGGCCGCAGGGGCAACCTTGCGGCCCTTTTTCATGCTAGCGTGATGGCAACGCGCACCGGACCAGGCGGGGGCCAAGGCCGGGCGGGGCGTTCCCGGTAATGACGGAGGGCGCCGGCTGTTGCAGTCCCGGGAGGACTCGCCATGCGACATCATGGAACCATCAAGGAAGACAGGCGTGGCCTCGCGGCCATCGCCGGGTTGCTGTGCGGCATCTTCATCGGCGCCGCCATGCTGGCCGGTCCCACCGACGTCCCGGCCCAACGGGGCGGAGGGGCGGAGGCGCCGGTCGTGGAGCTGGCGCGACGCTAGCGGCCCCGCCCGCCCGCGCTACCGCGCGGCGATCGTGACGGTGATCGTGTCGGTGTAGGTCCCGGCAAGCGCCTGCGCGTTCGCTGGGACCGTGACTTGGAAATCGCGTGTGCGCACGGTGTTCTGCGGTCCATTGCGCGTACGCACGTGGCTGCTCGTCAGCGAGCGGGTCTGTCCGTCATATCGCATCGTATAGGCGATCCGGCTGCCGTTCGCGTTCACCACGGCACCGCCGTTCAGGGAGTTGAAGGTGACGGTATAGCCGCGGGAGCTGTTGCAGCGTTCGCCGATGCGGGCCACCGTCAGGTTCGTCGTGCCGCCGACGAGGTTCAGGGTCCGGTTCTGGTCGGTGACGACGACGTAGCAGTTCGGGTCCACCCGCCCGCTGATGCCGATGCTGCCCGTGGTCGTGGCGCCCGCGTCCCCGGCGGCGGCGAGGCCGACGAGGAGCAGGGCCAAGGCGATCAGCGGTCGGCATGGCTGCCGGTTCATCATGGTTCCTTCGGTTCGCCGCCGGCTCGGCCGACGGCCGCGCGTTGGGCGCATTCATGCCAAGGCGAAGCAAAATCCAGGCCGCCCAAGGATCGTGGCCTCGTTAACATCGTGGTCGATCCTGTTAACCGCAACTGCTCTATGCAATGGATATTGCACAATGCAATACGCCGATCACCCCGCCCTGTGAATGCAGATTGCAATGCATCCGTCTTCAGCGGGCGGCGATGGTCATCGTGATGGTGTCGGTGTAGACGCCCGCGAGGGCCTGCGGCTGTGCCGGCACGGTGACGCGGAACGACCGGGTGGTCAGGTAGGCGCGCGCCCCGCCCCGCGACATCACCACGGGCGTGGTCAGGCTCCGCAGGCCCGTGTCATGCCACTGGATGCTGTAGGGCACCGCTTGCGCGCCCTGGCTCAGCATCACCCCGCCGTTGGCGGAGCTGATCGTCACCGTGTAGCCGGTACCACTGTTGCAGCGCTCGCCGACGGAGCCCAGCGTCAGGTTGCTGACGCCGTTCACGATGTCCACCGTCTGGCTGGATTGGTTGATGAACAGGGCGCAGTCGACGGGCACGCCGCCGCGAAGCCCGATCGACCCGGACGAGGGCTGCGCCGACGCGGCTGGTGTGGACAGGATCGTCAGGGCGGCGAGCAGGCTCGCTGTCGTGATGTTGCGCATCGGCGGTGTCTCTCGGTTCGGTTCCCTTCCGGGCCCCTGCGGGCCCGCGCGGGTGTCGAGACCCGCACCCGCGTAAGGTGCAAACCGAATGCCATCCACACCGAAGTGAACCTGTTCACCCTCGTTCAGCCCTGATGCTCCAGCACCAGCGTGCCCAGCGGCGGCAGCGTCAGGTCCAGGCTGAACGGTCGGCCATGGCAGGGCGTTCCGGTCGCGGACAGGGCGCCGCCGTTCCCGACATTGCTGCCGCCATAGACGGCGGCGTCGGTGTTCAGCCGCTCCGCCCAGGTCCCGCCCGCCGGGACGCCAAGCCGGTAGCCGTGGCGGGGAATCGGGGTGAAGTTGCAGACCACGGCCACCTGCCGGCCTTCGCCGTCCTTGCGCAGGAACGCCAGGACGGAGTTCTCGGCGTCCCCCGCCTCCAGCCACTCGAACCCTTCCGGATCGCAATCCAGGCGGTGCAGGGCGGGCAGCTCCCGATAGAGGCGGTTCAGGTCGCGCACCAGGTCGTTGATGCCCGCATGGTCGGGCAGGTCCAGCACGAACCAGTCCAGGCCCCGGTCATGGCTCCACTCCCGCTCCTGGGCGATCTCCCCGCCCATGAACAGCAGCTTCTTGCCCGGATGGGTCCACATGAAGCCGTAGTAGGCGCGCAGGTTGGCGAACTTCCGCCAGCGGTCGCCCGGCATCTTGTTGATCAGCGAGCCCTTGCCGTGGACCACCTCGTCATGGCTCAGCGGCAGGATGAAGTTCTCCGAGAAGGCGTACAGCAGGCCGAAGGTGAGGTTGTGGTGGTGCCAGCGCCTGTGGATCGGGTCCTGGGACATGTAGTTCAGGGTGTCGTGCATCCACCCCATGTTCCACTTGTAGCCGAACCCCAGCCCGCCGAGGTAGGTGGGCCGTGACACGCCGGGCCATGCCGTCGATTCCTCCGCCACGGTTATGGTGCCCGGATGCTCCGCGTAGCAGAGCTCGTTCGTGCGGCGGAGGACGTCGATGGCCTCCAGGTTCTCCCGTCCGCCGAAGCGGTTGGGCACCCATTCGCCCTCCTTCCGGCTGTAGTCGAGGTAGAGCATGGATGCCACGGCGTCGACGCGCAGGCCGTCCAGGTGGAAGCGGTCCAGCCAGTAGAGCGCGTTGGCGCACAGGAAGTTGCGCACCTCCCGCCTGCCGTAATTGTAGATCAGGGTGTTCCAATCCTGGTGGAAGCCCTGGCGCGGATCGGCGTGCTCGTAAAGGTGCGTCCCGTCGAACTGGCCCAGCCCGTGCGGGTCGGTGGGGAAGTGGCCGGGAACCCAGTCCAGGATGACGCCGATGCCCGCCTTGTGGCAGGCCTCGACGAAGACCTTGAAATCCTCCGGCGTGCCGAAGCGGCTGGTCGGAGCGAACAGCCCGATGGGCTGGTAGCCCCAGCTTCCGTCGAAGGGGAACTCCGTGATGGGCAGCAGCTCGATATGGGTGAATCCCATCTCGGCGACATAGGGCACCAGCTCGTCCGCCAGCTCGCGGTAGGTCAGGTAGCGGTTGCCCTCGCCCCGCTTCCAGGACCCCAGATGCACCTCGTACACGCTGATCGGGGCGGCCCTGTCGCCCGCCGCGGCGCGCCGGTCGCGCCAGACCTGATCGGTCCAGTCCCAGGCCTGCGTGCCCTGCACCACCGATGCGGTCGCCGGCGGGCGCTCCGCGTAGAGCGCCATCGGGTCCGCCTTCAGGGGCATCAGGTTGCCCTGCGGCCCCCGGATCTCGAACTTGTAGCGGTCGCCCTTGGCCGCGTGGGGGACGAAGATTTCCCAGATCCCGATGCCCGGATGCAGCCGCATCGGCAGGCGCCGCCCGTCCCAGGAGCAGAAGTCGCCGACGACGGAGACCTTGCGGGCGCTCGGCGCCCAGACCGTGAAGACGACCCCATCCACCTCGTCGTGCCGCACCGGATGCGCGCCGAGCTTCTCCCACAGGCGGAGATGATTGCCCTCGCCGATCAGATGCAGGTCGAGCTGCCCGAGCCAGGGCCCGAACCGGTAGGCGTCCTCCATGGTCTGGGGGCCTGAGCCGAAATCGACCGACAGCCGGTAGGGGCGGGGATCGCCTGCGATGTCGGCCAGCCAGAACCCGTCGGGATGGATGCGCCGCGCCTCCGCCAGCACGTCCCCATCCTCGGCGGCGACCACGGTCAGCGCCCGCGCGTCGGGAAGCAGGGCCCGCACCTGCCAGCCGCCGTCCGGCCCCGGGTGCGGGCCGAGGACGCTGAAGGGATCGCCATGGTCGGCCCGCACCAGCGCCTCGATGGCGCCCTGGAACAGGGTGTCGACGCGGTCGGTCAGCGGACGGTCTGGGCACATGGGCGGACCTCGCTTCTGCGGTTTCGGGCGGCCCGACGGGCCGGGACGTGTGCGGGCCGAAGCGCGCCGTTCTCAGGTTCCGACGGGCTGCTCCAACACGCCCAGCGCGCCCCGAATCGGGATCGGCAGCCAGGCCGGCCGGTTGCCCGCCTCATAGACGATCTCGTAGAGCGCCTTCTCCAGCTCGAACAGCGCCAGCAGGCGCTCGGCGGCGGCCACGTCGGCGGGGTTCGCCGGGCTGTCGCCGATGGTGGCGCGGTAGCCTTCCAGGAAGGCCGCGCGCGCCGCGTGCCGCCAGTCCTCCGCGATCGGGCGCAGGCGGGTGAGCGCGTCGGCCTGCGCCTGGGACAGCCGGTGCAGCGCCGCCCAGGAGGCGTAGTCGAAGGACCGCACCATCCCCGCCACGTCGCGCATCGCCGCCTGCTTGCTGCGCCGGGTGGCCAGGTTCTTCGCGGGCTCCCCCTCGAAGTCGATCAGGTACCAGTCGGTGGCGGAGCGCAGAACCTGGCCCAGATGGAAGTCGCCATGGATGCGGATCTTCGAGACTTCGACCGGGGCCAGGGCGAGTTCGCGCAGCCTGTCCACGATCTCGTTGGCGCGGGACAGCAGCATGTCCGCCTCGGCCTTCACCTCCTGCGGCAGCCCGTCATAGGCGAGACCGACCGCCTGGAAGGCGCGCTTGGCCTGATGCTCGGCCGCCTCGAACCAGGCGTACCGGTCGGCTTCCGTCGCCGGGACAGGGTCGAAATCCGGGTCGCCGGTGGGCGTGGCGAGGCAGCGGTGCATCTCCGCCGTACGCTCACCCAGCGTGCGGGCCAGGGTGGCGTACAGGCCCCAATGGTCGGCCGGTTCCGCCCGGTCCGCCAGTTCGCCCTCGGTCGATACGCCGTCGGCCGCCGTCTTCAGGCGCACCTCCTCGATCTCGCGCATCAGATAGTCCAGCGTGAAGCCCCAGCCGTCGCCCTGGTTCCGGACGAAGCCCTGCAGCACGGCCAGCGCGGTACAGCCGTCGTCCGTCCGCTGCTCGACGGAGCCCAGCAGCGGCGGCGTGTTCGCGAAGGGCACGCGCTCGGTCAGGAAGCGGCTGATCTCCAGCTCCGGGTGCGTGCCGGGCTCCAGGCGCCGATAGATCTTCAGCACCATATGCTCGCCGATCAGGACAGACGTGTTGGACTGCTCGGCGCCGAGCGGCCGCACCTCCGGCTCGCCCTCTCCCAGATCGATGGTGGCCATGCGCTCCGTCGGGCGGAAGCGGACGCTGCCGTCGGCGGACGGCAGTTCCAGCCCCTGGCGGATTCCGTCCACCATGCGCAGCACGAAATCCTTGGACTGCAGCGCGTCATAGGCGGCACCGACGCGCGGGCCCTTGCGGGCGCGGGCCACCGTGTAGGGCAGTAGGGGCCAGCCGACATTGCCGGCGTTCTCCTCCCACGACAGCGCCAGCGGCAGCAGGAAGGGCTGTGGCGCCTCCGCCCCCGTATGGCTCACCTCCAGCCGGGTGAGCAGATAGCCCTCACCCTCGCCGGGCATCACGGCACCCCCGGCGATGCGGATGCCGGTGATGGTGGCGTCCTTGGACGGGAACCAGCGCTGCTTCGGGACGAAGCCGGGCAGGGCCGTTTCCTCCAGGTCGCGGGCGCCGCGGCCGGTCACGACATCGCGCCAACCGTCGCGCAGGACGAGTGTGATGAGGTCTGGCATGGGTTCCGGTATCGGTTCGTGCCAGGCCGGCAGGGCCGTCTCGTTCGTCAGCACGAACCAGTAGAAGCCGTAGCCCGGCAGTGTCAGCAGATAGGGCAGGTCGCCGATCGGCGGAAACGCGCTGCGGCCCAGCATCTCCACCGGAACGCAGGCCTTGTGGCCGCGCAGGTCCAGCTCCACCGCCTGCGGGCTGCGCGACAGGTTGGCGACACAGAGGATCGTCTCGTTCTCGTATTCGCGCAGATAGGCCAGGACCTTGCGGTTGCCCGGATAGAGGAAGCGCAGTGTGCCCCGGCCGAACGCCTTGTGCTGCTGGCGGGCGGCCACCATCCGGCGGGTCCAGTTCAGCAGGGAT
The DNA here is from genome assembly GCA_029267445.1 of Rhodospirillaceae bacterium. GTDB lineage: Bacteria > Pseudomonadota > Alphaproteobacteria > Azospirillales > Azospirillaceae > JAJUIU01. Next base: position 6,999 of record JAJUIU010000080.1, on the reverse strand, counting down.
GTCGGGCTGCGCGCCTGCGCCTCAACGTTCACCGCCTGGAAGCCGTAGATCGGGTCCATGATGGGCGGCAGGTAGAGGCCCGCCGGATCGGCGCGGGAGAAGCCGCCGTTGCGGTCCAGCGACCATTGCATGGGCGTGCGCACGCCGTCCCGGTCGCCCAGGTAGACGTTGTCGCCCATGCCGATCTCGTCGCCGTAGTAGATCACCGGCGTGCCGGGCATGCTGAACAGCATGCTGTTCAGCAGCTCGATCTTCCGCCGGTCGTTGTCCATCAGCGGCGCCAGCCGGCGGCGGATGCCCAGGTTGATGCGGGCGCGCCGGTCGCTGGCGTAGAAGTTCCAGAGATAGTCGCGCTCCTTGTCGGTCACCATCTCGAGCGTCAGCTCGTCATGGTTCCGAAGGAAGATCGCCCACTGCGCGTTGGCCGGGATCTCCGGAGTCTGCCGCATGATGTCGGTGACCGGATGCCGGTCCTCCATGGCCAGCGCCATGTACATGCGCGGCATCAGCGGGAAGTGGAACGCCATGTGGCACTCGTCGCCGCCCACCTCCGCGTTGCCGAAATAGGGCAGCACGTCCTCCGGCCACTGGTTCGCCTCCGCCAGCAGCATGCGGTCGTTATAGCTGGCGTCCACCTCGGCCCGGATCTTCCGTAGGATGTCGTGCGTCTCGGGCAGGTTCTCGCAGTTCGTCCCCTCGCGCTCGATCAGGTAGGGCACGGCGTCCAGCCGCAGCCCGTCCACGCCCATGTCCAGCCAGTAGCGCATGACGTTGGTCACTTCGCGCAGGACCTTGGGATTGTCGAAGTTCAGGTCCGGCTGGTGGCTGTAGAAACGGTGCCAGAAATAGGCTTCGGCCTGCTCGTCCCAGGTCCAGTTGGACTTCTCCGTGTCCAGGAAGATGATGCGTGTGCCCTTGTACTTCTGGTCGTTGTCCGACCAGACGGAGTAGTTCCGGTGCGGATGGCCCGGCGGGGCCCGCCGGGCGCGCTGGAACCAGGGATGCTGGTCGCTGGTGTGGTTGACCACCAGCTCCGTGATCACCCGCAGGCCGCGCGCGTGGCATTCCCGTACGAAGGCGCGGAAGTCCTTCAGCGTGCCGTAGCGCGGGTTGATGTCCCGATAGTCGGCGATGTCATAACCGTCGTCGCGCAGCGGCGAGGGATAGAACGGCAGCAACCAGATCGCGGAGACGCCCAGATCCTGGATGTAGTCCAGCTTGCTGGCGAGGCCGGCGAAATCGCCGATCCCGTCGTTGTTGGCGTCGTAGAACGCCTTCACATGGGTCTGGTAGATGACCGCGTCCTTGTACCAGAAGCGGTCGTTCCGATCGATCATGGGCCGTTTCATGACGTTGCGGGCGCGGGTGCCCTCGGGAACAGGACGGGCGGGGGGGAAGTTGCGCCCCCTGTCCGAAGGATAGCGGAACAGGGGGCGGGGTCACTGCGCGGAAGGGCCTAGGCCACCCGTCCGATGGTGGGGGCGGCTCATCCCGGCTTCGCCACGCGCCAGATCGCGGCCGGGTTGGCACCGGGGTCCAGCGTGACGGTCTGCCACTTGCCGTACCAGAACCAGCGCCCGCCGGAGAGCAGGTCCTCCACCTGCACGGCCGCGTCGTCCGGCAGTCCGAACAGCCAGACCGGCACCTCGATCGAGACATGATGGGCGGTGTGGTCGGGGTCCAGGTTGACCGCGACCAGGATCACCTCGTCACGACCCGGGGTGCGCTTGGAGAAGTACAGCACGTTGTCGTGGTAGGCGTTGTGGAACTGCAGGTTGGTGAGCTGCTGAAGCGCCGGGTGGTCGCGCCGCAGCCTGTTCAGCCGGGTGATGTAGTCCCGGATGTTGCGCGGGTCGTTCCAGTTCCAGGCGCGGATCTCGTACTTCTCGCTGTCGAGATACTCCTCCTTGCCCGGCAGCGGCGTGCCCTCGCACAACTCGAACCCGGAATACATTCCCCAGACGCTGGACAGCATGGTCGCCAGCACGGCCCGGACCTTGAACATGGCCGGATTCCCGGAATGCAGGTAGGGCGGGTTGATGTCCGGCGTGTTGACGAAGAAGTTCGGCCGGTAGTACTCGCGCGCCGGGCCGTGCGTCAGCTCCGTCAGATAGTCGGTCAGCTCCTGCTTGTACCGGCGCCAGGTGAAGTAGGTGTAGCTCTGGGTGAAGCCCAGCTTCGCCAGCCGCTTCATCATCTTCGGCCGGGTGAAGGCCTCCGACAGGAAGACCGCGTCCGGATGCCGGTCCTGCACCTCGCGGATCATCCATTCCCAGAAGGGCAGGGGCTTGGTGTGCGGGTTGTCGACGCGGAACGTCTTCACCCCCTGCTCCGCCCAGAACAGCACCACGTCGCGCAGCGCGAACCAAAGATCCGGGATGGCGCCCCGGTAGAAGTGGACATTGACGATGTCCTCGTACTTCTTCGGCGGGTTCTCGGCGAACTTGATGCTGCCGTCGGGCCGCCAGTCGAACCACTCCGGATGCTCCTTGATCCAGGGGTGGTCCGGGCTGCACTGGATGGCGAAGTCCAGCGCGATCTCCAGCCCATGCTCCCTGGCCGCCCGCACCAGCCGGCGGAAATCCTCAAGCGTGCCGAGTTCCGGGTGGATCGCATCGTGGCCGCCGGACTCCGCCCCGATGGCGTAGGGGCTGCCGGGGTCGTCCACGCCGGCCGTCAGGCTGTTGTTGCGGCCCTTCCGGTTCGTCCGGCCGATCGGATGGATCGGCGGGAAGTACAGCACGTCGAAGCCCATATCCCGCACATAGGGCAGCTTGGCGATGACGTCGTCGAAGGTGCCGTGCCGATGCGGGTCGTCGGACATGGAGCGCGGGAACAGCTCGTACCAGCTTGCGAAGCGGGCGGCGAGGCGGTCCACCACCACCTCGAACTCCTGCGAGCGCGAGCGGTTGGTGCGCGGGCCGAAGCGGGCCATGTCGGCCGCCAGCGTCTCGCCCAGCATCACGTCGGCCTGCCGGGTCCGGTCCCAGTCCGGCACGCCGGCCAGCAGGTCGAGATGCGCCTGCAGCGTCGCCTTGCCCCGGCCTTCCGCCTCGGCGGCCGCCTTCTCCAGCAGCTCGCGCCCCTCGATCAGTTCCAGGGCGATGTCGCGGCCGGCGTCCCGCTTCTTGATGAAGTCGCCCCGCCAGGTGGCCCAGAGGTCGCGCCACGCCTCGATCCGGAAGTAATGCCGCGCGTTCCTGACCAGGGGCAGGGCGCCGCGCAAGCGGTCGTTGTCGACGAAGACCATCGGCGCCTCCTGCCAGTCCGTGTCGCCATCGGCGCGGACCTGGAGGCTGGCGGCGATCTTGTCGTGGCCGTCGGCGAAGATGTCGGCCGTGGCCTCCAGCATGTCCCCGACGGCCCGCTTCACCGGGAAGCGTCCGCCGTCCAGGGCCGGCTGCACGTCCTCGATGGCGACCCGTTGCTCCGCCAATGCCGCCAGCCGGGCGAGGCTGTCGGCCGGGGTCGGCGCCTCCCGCCGGGGTGCGGCCCGGCCCCGCAGCACCCGCAGTTCCAGTGGCTCCAGCACGATCGGCGTCGTCGTGCCCAGGGCCAGCGGGGCCCGCCCCGGCGTGACATCCTCGAACAGGCCGCCATCGGCCGCCGCCAGCAGGGCGCCGGGGTCCACCGCGTGGGCCGCCGCCTCGTCCGGGTTGGCCAGGATCAGGGCCGACTCCCCGCCCTCCGCATCCTGGCGGAGCAGCGCCAGCACCGGCTCCGCAAGGCCCGCGACCCGCCGGATCGGTCCCTCCCGGTTCAGCACCGGCAGGGCGGCCTTCATGGCGTTCGCCTCGGCGATGAAGCCCGTCAGGTCGAGCTTCGGGCTCTCCGCCTCCTGCCGCCACTGGTCCGGCCGGGTGCCGACCACGTCGAGCTTGCCGGTGAAGCCGTACTCGAAACCGGCCGGGGCCATCACCCCGCCTGAGATGGCCGCCGACAGCAGGTAGCGCATGCGCGCCACGGCGGCGAGCCGGCGCGGATCGTCCGTGCCGATCTCGGCGGCCAGACGGTCCGTGTCGTGACTTTCCGGGAAGGCGACGGTGGGCGCTATCCGCCGGTACATCTCGTACTGGTCCAGGAACCAGTCCTGCTTCAGGTCCCACCACTTGGCGCTGTTGAACAGATAGTCGAACCCGGCGTCCGCCAGGGCGGCCACCTGCTCCGGCGTGCAGCCCAGGGTCTCGGCGAAGAACCGCACCTCCGCATCGACCGACCGCGCCGCCTCCACCAGCGCCCGCCAGACGCCGGCCGGCACCTGGTAGGCGGCGTCGCAGCGGAAGCCCTTCGCACCCAGCGACACCTGATGCTTGATCCATTCCGCCCAGTAGCGGATCAGGCCCTCCCGGCTGTCCTGCCGGTCATAGTCGAACTCGGCGAGGTCGCCCCAGACGGTCACGTCCGTCGGGTCGGCCGGGTTGATGGCGCGCGGGCTGCGCAGGGTCCCGTCATACTCCCGCTTGAACCAGTCGGGGTGCTGGTCCGCCAGCACCGCGTCCTTGGCCGCGTGGTTCACCACGAGGTCGAGCATGACGCTGAGACCCTCGTCCGCCGCCCGCGCGAAGAAGTCGGCGAGCTGCTGCTCGTCCGACCGGTCGTCCGGGGCGCGGAACAGGTCGTTCAGCCTGTAGGCATCCTTCACCGCGTACAGGCTGCCGGAAAAGCCCGGATAATGGATCGGGTTCAGGTAGATCCAGTTGAAGCCCATTCCCTTGATGCGCGGCAGCTCCCGCGCCCAGGCGTCGATATCGCCGAAAAGCAGCGGAAACAGGTTGTAGATGCGCGGACCCTCGGCCGCCGGCCCGGTGCCGGCCGGCATGGCCTCTCGGTCCTGGCCGGCCCCGACATCGGTTTTCGCGCGGGAGAGGCGGGCGGGTGTCGTCATGGCGTGTGCGACCCTGTCTGCGGCGGAATGGCGGCGGCGGAACATGCCGGCGGAGAACCGGGGCGGAATTCAACCCTGCCCCAGCCCTCCCGGTTCCCCAACCCGGACAAGGGTCGGTCTTGACACCCGAATTCGGGGTAGTGCCAAAGACCTTCCCCCCCTTGGCCCCGGGCGGTCGCCGGGGCAGACTCGCTGGACGGAGGAGAAGCGATGACCCGAGACCAGCACCCAAACCTGCGCGACCTCGCGATGGACACGCCCGCCTTCGCCGGCAAGGCGGAGTACGAGGCGGCCTTGGCGGACCTGCAGGCCCGCCTGCTCCGCATCCAGCTCGACCACTTCGTGCGCAGGCGCCGGGCGGTCATCGTCGTCGAAGGCTGGGACGCGTCGGGGAAGGGGGGTGCGATCCGGCGGATGACCGGGCAGCTCGACCCGCGCGGCGTCCGCGTCTGGCCCATCGCGGCACCGGGCGAGGAGGAGAAGGGCCACCCCTTCCTGTGGCGCTTCTGGCGGCGGCTGCCGGCACCCGGCTGCATCGCCGTCTTCGACCGCTCCTGGTACGGGCGCGTGCTGGTGGAACGGGTCGAGGGGGTGGCGCCCGACGCCGACTGGCGCCGCGCCTATGGGGAGATCAACGACTTCGAGCGCCAGCTCCACGACGATGGCGTGCGGGTGGTGAAGCTGTTCCTTCACATCACGGCGGACGAGCAGGCGAAACGGTTCCGCGCGCGGCTGGAGGATCCGGCGAAGCGGTGGAAGATCACAAAGGACGATCTGCGCGCCCGCGCCCGCTGGGACGACTACATCGCCGCCGCTGAGGAGATGTTCGCCCGCACCTCCACCGATCAGGCACCCTGGCGCCTGATCGCGGCCAACTCCAAATGGCACGCGCGGACGACCGTCATCCGCACCGTTGCGGACGCGCTGTCGCACGGGCTGGAAATAAAACCGCCGCCCGTTGACCCGGAGGTCCGGCGGGCGGCGGTGGCGATGGGTCTCATCCCCTGACGGGGCGGGGCCGTCGGATCAGGGCTGACGTGGCGCCTGGCCCTGGGTCTGGCCTTGCGGCTGACCCAGGGGCCGCGCCTGCGGCTGCCCCTGCGGGGGTGCGGGCGGCGGGTTGTTGGCGCGCTGCTTCAGGACCTTCGTGATGCCGGCCGTGGCGTTGTCCATGGTCGCCTTCGCGTCCACCGGGCCGCGATGGGTGAAGACGTTGAACTGCTTCGGCAGCCCTTCCGGCGCACCCGCCGGCGGGTTCACAAGCTGGAAGGCGACGCTGAGATAGAAGGCGCCCTCCTGCCCCTGGCAGGTGGCGTTGCTGGTCATCATCTCCCCGTTCGGCAGCTTCTCGACCGCACCGGTGGTCGGGTTGAAGGTGCCCGGGCACGCCTTCTTCAGGGCTTCGATATAGTCGGCCCCGATCTTGGCGACGCCTTCCGTCTTCGGGTCGACCGGGAAGCGTTCCACCGCGCCCAGCACGGTGTCGCCGATCCGCCAGGCGAACTCGCCGGGGCGGCGGTCCGGCGGCATCTTGTCGACCGGCAGGGCCTGGGCGTCCTTCAGTCCCGCATCGACCAGAAGCTGCGCCAGCTGCGGCGGCATCATCGGCGGCGGCGGCGGAAGCTCCAGCGTGCCGGCCGCCGCCTGGTCCACGCAGGTGGACAGGTCGTTCAGCGCCTTCGACGTGCCGCGCAGCTGGAAGGCCAGCGCCTCTCCCGGAACCTCGACCGTCAGCACGTTGCCGGCGGCGATGGCGGCCGGGATGGTCTCGTCGGCCGCGATGTTGACCGTCAGGATCTCCGGGTTCGTGATGATGGCCGGGACCGTCTTGTCCAGACGGTTGTCGATCCGCACACGGGCGTCGAAACGGGCGCCGGGGGGCATGTTGCCGCCGGGCACGCCGATGATCATGTTGACGCGCTTCGCCGGGTTCCGCAGCAGCCCGAGGACCAGATTGTTGTCGAACCGCGCTTCCGCCACGCAGATGCGGAACGACCCGTCGGAGAAGACCTCCGGACCGATCTGCCAGTCGCCGGCCGGCTGCGCCGTGCGCGCCGGCTGGGCGGGTGCCGCCTGCTGCTGTCCACACAGCAGGAGCGCGTCACCGGCGCGCG
>JAJUIU010000068.1 GCA_029267445.1 Rhodospirillaceae bacterium | reverse complement strand
GCCGCCGCGCGGATCACCGCCGCCTGGGCGAGGCATCCGGAGCTGGTGGGCGGCACGGAGAGCTTCGACACGCGGTTCATGCGGGCCGTCGGCAGCCGGATCCTGGTGAAATCGGGGGCGGAGGGCGTGTGCTGCGCGGTGGTGCCGGAGGCGGGGATCGGTGTCGCCGTGAAGATCGACGATGGCGCCGGCCGGGCCGCCGGGCCCGCCATGGCGGAGGTTCTGCGCCGGATCGGCATCATTCCGGACGCGGAATGGGAAACCCTGGCGCCGATCGTCCGCCCGCCCATCGTCAGCCGCCGCAACGTGGCCGTGGGTGCGACGGAGGCGGGGTTCTGATCCGGCCGGGATACCCCTCGCCCTTCGACAAGCTCAGGGTGAGGGGTATCGGGCAAGGTCCGGATTGGCTATTGAGTTGCGGTTGAATCCAGCGCCCTCACCCTGAGCTGGTCGTCACTTTAGCGGACGCCGAAGGCGACTAGGGCGAGGGCGCCCATAACGACCAACGGGAGGAAACCATGCGCGCTGTGCTCTGCAAGCGGTTCGGTCCGCCGGAGGATCTGAGCCTGGAGGAGGTGCCCGGCCTGCCGCTTGGCGAGGGGCAGGTGCGGATCGCCGTCAAGGCGGCCTCCATCAACTTCGCCGATACCCTGGTCATCCAGGGCAAGTATCAGGAGAAGCCGCCCTTCCCCTTCGTCCCCGGCTTCGAATGCGCGGGCACGGTGATGGAGGTCGGCCCCGGTGTGAGGCATCTGAAGCCCGGCCTGCGCGTCATGGCGCTGGCGCCCAAGGGGGCCTTCGCGACCGAGACGGTGACCGACGCCACCGCCGTCATCCCCCTGCCCGACGGCATGGACTTCGCCGAGGGCGCCAGCTTCCCCGTCGCCTACGGCACGTCCCACATCGGGCTTGTCGACCGGGGCCAGCTCAAGGCCGGGGAGACGCTGCTGGTGCTGGGGGCCGCCGGCGGTGTGGGCCTGACGGCTGTGGAGATCGGCAAGGCCCTGGGCGCCCGTGTCATCGCCGCCGCGAGCAGCGCCGACAAGCTGGAGGTCGCCAGGGCGCACGGTGCGGACGCGGTGATCGACTATTCCACGGAGGACCTGAAGGCGCGGGTGAAGGAACTGGCGCCCAAGGGCGTGGACGTCGTCTACGATCCCGTGGGCGGCGACCTGTTCGACGCGGCGTTGCGCTGCATGGCCTGGAACGGGCGGATCGTCGTCGTGGGATTCGCCGGCGGCCGCATCCCCAGCGTTCCGGCCAACCTGCTGCTGGTGAAGCAGATCGCCGTGGCCGGCGTCTACTGGGGTGCCCACCAGAAGAACGATCCCAAGCGACTGGCCGGCAGCCTGATGGAGCTGATGGGCCTCTACATGGCGGGCAAGCTGAAGCCCCATGTGTCCCACCGGGTTCCGCTCGAGCGCTATGCGGAGGCCTTCCACCTGCTGATGGACCGTAAGGCCACGGGCAAGGTGGTGCTCACGATGGAGTGAGCCGAAGGTTGGCGCCCCGTCAGTCCAGCCGCTGGATGACCATCCAGTAGGCGGTGCGGTCGGGCGACTCCATGATGCGGACGCCCAGAACGCGGTCCGGGTCGCGGAAGTCGCCCGTATGCTCCAAGTAAATGTCGACCCTGCCCAGAATGGCGGCCTCCTCCAGCCGGCCCCTGAAGGCGGGCGTGTCCATGCAGGGGGCGATCTCCGCGAACCAGTCGCGCCCCGCGGCCCGGTCGGCCCGGAAGCCGGACAGCTCCGCCTCCTTGGCGCTGAACACCAGCACGCGCCCCGTCTTGGCGATCTTCACGACGCCGGCGGGCAGCGCGTCCAGCTCCGCCCGGCTCAGCCGTTCCAGGCGGTCCGCGAGGTCCGGCGCATCCAGGTCGATCATCGGGTCCGTCATGTCCGCGGTCATGCCTGTCTATCCCGCCCGCCCCCAGGCGTCCCTGATGCTGAAGCCGCCGCTCAGGATCGCGCAGCCGATGAGATGCGTCGCGGCCTGCCCATCGGCGCTTACCGGCAGGGTCAGCCGCTCGAACTCGCCCACCGTTCCGTCCGGCAGCCGCGTTCGCACATAATCGTAGACCGGCCGCAGCGTGATGGCGCAGTTGGCATAGGCGCCATAGAGGGTGCCGGCCCAGCGGTCCTGCGGCAGCGGATCGATCTCCTGTTGCGCCAGACTGCGGCCCAGCTGGCGCTCAAGCTCGGTCCCGACGATCCGGAAGACGAAGCGGAAGGCGGCCCCGCGCTCCACGTCGACCAGGAACAGGTGCGGCAGCACCGCCCGGAAATCCTCCGGTCCGAAGTCGTCGCGCGCCGGGGCGATCCGGTCGCCGCGCAGGTCGTCCCAGAGCGTGTGGAACTCCCGGATGCGGGGATGGCGGATGCGGGCCGGGTTGAAGGGCCGGGCGGCGGCCAATGGCCGCGCCGGCACGATGGCGCCCTGGACCGCCATTGCGGCGGGGGCGCGATCGGGCGCCCCCCGACCGGCGAAAAACGATCTGAAGCTGAACATGCGTCCCAACCCCGGTTCCCGTAACACTTGTACACAGGCCGGGAAATGAAGCAACCACACACCGAGGAGGAGGGCTGGGGACGCTGAAGAATGCGATCAGAGATGGCGCGGGTTCATATCTTCTCTAATTCATTGGCCGTGCCGGGCGCTCCGGGAAAACCCGTCGCCGAGCCTCACGCGCGCCTCGGCGGAGCCCAAAAGAAAACCGCCGCCGGGGGCTGCCCGGCGCCTGGGCGAAGCCCAAAAGAAAAACCGCCGCCGGGGGTACCCGGCGGCGGCGCGAGGGCTGGTCTTGAGGCCTGGAGGGACCGCGCCCCGCTGAGGTCAGACCATGCCTGTCAGGCTCAGTGCACGGTCTCGCCGTGCAGGGCGGCGTCCAGGCCGTCGCGCTCAACCTCCTCGTCCACCCGCAGGCCGACGAGCAGCTTGGTCACGAACAGGATCGCGGCGGTGGCCACGGCCGACCAGATGATGGTGGCGACCACGCCCCAGATCTGGGTGATGACCTGACCGGCGTTGCCGTCGATCAGGCCCACCGGCTCCTCGGCACCCGTGACCGCCATGGTGGCGAACACGCCCGTCAGCACCGCGCCGACGATGCCGCCGACACCGTGCACGCCCCAGACGTCCAGGCTGTCGTCATAGCCCAGGGCCTTCTTCAGCGCCGTGGAGGCGAAGTAGCAGAAGACGCCCGCCGCGAGGCCGATCACCAGCGCGCCGGTGACGGTGACGAAGCCGGCGGCCGGGGTGATGGCGACAAGACCGCCGATGGCGCCGGAGATGATGCCCAGGACCGAGGGCTTGCCCTTCACCGCCCACTCCACGAACATCCAGGCCAGCGCCGCCATGGCCGCCGCGACCTGCGTCACCAGCATGGCGTTGGCCGCCAGCTCGCCCGCCGTGATGGCGGACCCGGCGTTGAAGCCGAACCAGCCCACCCACAGCAGCGAGGCGCCGATCAGCGAAAGGACCAGGTTGTGCGGCTTCATGTCGGCCGTGCCGTAGCCCGACCGCTTGCCCAGCATGATGCAGGCCACCAGGCCCGCCACGCCGGCGTTGATGTGCACCACGGTGCCGCCGGCGAAGTCCAGCACGCCGTCACCGCCGAGGAAGCCGCCGCCCCACACCCAGTGCGTGACCGGCGCGTAGACGATGAGCGACCACAGCGCCATGAAGATCAGCAGGGCCGAGAACTTCATCCGGTCGGCGAAGGCGCCCGTGATCAGGGCCGGCGTGATGATCGCGAACGTCATCTGGAACATGACGAACAGCGTCATCGGGATGCCGGTGGAGTGGATGTCGGACACCCCGATGCCCGCCAGGAAGGCGTGGCTGAAGTCGCCGATGTAGGCGTTGCCCGTCCCGAAGGCGAGGCTGTAGCCGACCACGACCCAGAGGACCGAGACGAGGCAGCAGATGGCGAAGCTCTGCATCACCATGGTGAGCACGTTCGCCTTGCGGACCATGCCGCCGTAGAACAGCGCCAGACCCGGGATGGTCATCAGCAGCACCAGGGCGGACGCCGTCAGGATCCAGGCCGTCGCGGCCGGATCGAGGGTGGGCGCATCCTGTGCGAAGGCCGCTCCGGGCAGCAGCGCCAGGCACGCCGCGAGGATCGAAGCAGAGAGACGGTTCATTTGGCTCCCCTTTCTTGTAGGCGCGGCGCCGGGCGGCGGCCGCACGGCACCGGCGCGCTCCCTTTCAAATGCCGTGCCGTTTCCGGAATCGGCGGATTCCCTGGACCGCCCGTCACGCATCCGTCACGGAACGGGGCCATAATCCTGGGCCGTATCGGGGTGTCTGCTTAAATCGTGGGCAGGATCGGGCGGTGGTTCACGGCCTGGAAAGCCCCGCGAATCAAGCGCATGGGTGGGATCGTGGCGAAAAGGTGGCCGCATCCGGAGGAGGAGCGCCGACGTTGCACACGAATTGTGCAGTTACGCCGCGACGATCCGCCTTCATACCCGATCGGATTACGCCGATCGCCACCGGCGACCGGTGGCCGGGGCTCGGTGAATGTGGCAGCCTGTGGAAAAGCGGGGAGGGTGGACAGTGTCGGATGATTACCTGCCGGACGACCGTCTGAGCCATGAGCTGCGGCAGGCGCCGCGTCACGCCATCGCCCTGGTGCTGGCCGGCGGGCGCGGCAGCCGCCTGAAGCAGCTGACGGACCGGCGCGCCAAGCCGGCCGTCCATTTCGGCGGCAAGTTCCGGATCATCGACTTCACCCTGTCCAACTGCATCAATTCCGGCTTCCGCCGCATCTCGGTGCTGACACAGTACAAGTCGCACAGCCTGCTGCGGCACCTGCAGCGGGGCTGGAACTTCCTGCGCGGCGAGATCGGGGAGTTCGTCGATCTGCTGCCCGCACAGCAGCGCATCGACGAGACGAGCTGGTACCAGGGCACGGCCGATGCCGTTTACCAGAACCTGGACATCCTGCGCAGCCACCGGGCCGACTGGGTGCTGATCCTGGCCGGCGACCACATCTACAAGATGGACTACTCCGCCATGCTGGCGGAGCACATCCGCACGGCGGCCGACGTCACCGTCGCCTGCATCGAGGTGCCCCGCGCGCAGGCCACGGGCTTCGGCGTGATGGCGGTGGACGAGAGCGGCCGGGTGGTCAGCTTCCTGGAGAAGCCTGCCGATCCGCCCGGCATGCCCGGCCGGCCCGACATGGCGCTGGCCAGCATGGGCATCTACATCTTCAACGCCGAGTTCCTGTACGACCAGCTGGAGCGCGACGCCCGCGACCCCGGCTCCAGCCGGGACTTCGGCAAGGACCTGATCCCCTGGCTGGTCCCCCGGGCCAAGGTGCTGGCCCATCCCTTCGCCGACAGCTGCGTCTACAACCGCGCGCCGGACAGCGAACCCTACTGGCGCGACGTCGGCACCGTGGACGCCTACTGGGAGGCCAACCTCGACCTCTGCAAGGTTTCCCCGTCGCTCGACCTGTATGACCGGAACTGGCCGATCTTCACCTATCAGGAGCAGCTGCCGCCGGCGAAGTTCGTGTTCGACGACGAGGACCGGCGCGGCATGGCGGTGGACAGCATGGTCAGCGCCGGCTGCATCGTCTCCGGCTCCACGGTCCGGCGCTCGCTGCTGTTCAACAAGGTGCGGGTGCACTCCTTCGCGTCGCTGGAGGACGCCGTGGTCCTGCCGGAGGTGGAGGTCGGGCGGCACGCAAGGCTCAGCCGCGTGGTGGTCGACCGCGGATGCCGCATCCCCGACCATCTTGTCGTCGGCGACGATCCGGTGGAGGATGCCCGGCGATTCTTCCGGACGGAGAACGGCGTCGTGCTGATCACCCGCGACATGCTGGCGCGCCTTCCGGGCTGATCCCCCCGGCGTCCGGCCGTCCAACGACCGGCGCCCCCGCCCGAGATGTCCATGCGCGTCCTTTTCGTCACGCCGGAATGCTTCCCCTATGTGAAGACCGGCGGGCTGGCCGATGTCTCGGCGGCACTGCCCGCGGCACTGCGCGATCTGGGCGTGGATGTCAGGCTGCTGCTGCCGGGATACACGGCCGTGCTGGACCGGCTGCGGGTGATGCGCACCGCCCGTCCGCTGACCGGGCTGCCCGGCCTGCCGGACGACGCGCCCGCCCGGCTGCTTGTATCGGTCGGAGAGGATGAGCTTCCGGTCTACGCCGTGGACGCGCCCACCTTCTTCGCCCGCGATGGCAACCCCTACCAGGATGGCGACGGGAACGACTGGCCCGACAACCATCTGCGTTTCGCCGCATTGGCCAAGGCGGCGGCGATGATCGGGCTGGAGGGGGACGGCCGGGGCTGGACGCCCGACATCGTGCACGGCCATGACTGGCAGGCGGGACTGATGCCGGCATATCTCCGGTTCGACGCGGGCCACCGCCGGGTCGATACGGGCGCCGTCTTCACCATCCACAATCTCGCCTTCCAGGGTCTGTTTCCGGGATCGACGCTGCCGCGCCTGGGCCTGCCGGCGGACGCCTGGGACCTGGACGGGGTGGAGTTCTGGGGGCAGGTCGGGTTCCTGAAGGCCGGCATCAGCTATGCCGACCGGATCACCACCGTAAGCCCGACCTACGCGGCGGAAATCCAGGGGGCGGACCTCGGCTTCGGCCTGGACGGGCTGTTGCGCCATCGAACCGACCGGCTGACGGGCATTCTGAACGGCGTGGACACCCGCCACTGGGACCCGGCCCGCGACCCCTTCATCGAGGTGCCGTACACGTCCGACGATCTCGACGCCAAGCCCGCGAACAAGGCCGGCGTGCGGCAAGCCTTCGGGCTGGACGAGACCGCACCGGGTCCGCTGTTCGCCATCGTCAGCCGCCTGACGGAGCAGAAGGGGGTGGACCTGCTGCTGGCGAACCTGCCGCGTCTGGTGGGGCAGGGCGGGCAGCTCGCCGTGCTGGGCACCGGCGGGCGGACCATGGAGGCCCTGCTGGCCACCGCCGCCCGCGACCATCCGGGCCGTGTCGGGGTCAGGCTCGCCTATGACGAGACGCTGGCCCACCGGGTCCAGGCCGGGGCTGACGTTATCCTGGTTCCGTCCCGGTTCGAACCCTGCGGCCTGACCCAGATGTATGGGCTGCGCTACGGTACCCTGCCGCTGGTCTCCCGGGTGGGGGGCCTTGCCGACACGGTCGCCGACGTGACGGAGCGGGACGTGCTGGACGGGCGTGCGACCGGCTTCGTCTTCCACCCGGTCACGGCCGAGGCGCTGGGCCAGGCGCTGGACCGGGCCTTCGCGCTGTGGAAGCGGCAGGACCTGTGGCGCCGGGTGCAGCGGAACGCCATGGTCCGCGATGTCGGCTGGGCGGCCTCGGCGCGGCGCTACACGGCGCTCTACCAGGACCTGATCGACGAAAAAACCCGCCGGGCGTGAGGCGCGGCGGGCGTTCGTTCCGATCCCGGAAGGAAGAGGGGGAGTGGCATCACTCCTCCTCTTCGGCGTCCTCTTCGATCTGGTTGGCGAGGTCGCGGAGCATGTCCACCACATCGGCGTGGCTCGTCTCCTCCACGGCCTGGTTCACCGCCACCTCGATCATCGCCACGGCGACATAGGCGGACAGCGAGCCGGCCTCCTTCTGGGCCGCTTCGAGATGCTTCTCGGCGATGTCGAGCGCCTTGTCGAACAGCTGCTCGGCGGCGGAATTGCTGGCGTCACTCATGGGTCGGACCCTCTCCGGGGGATTGGTTGGCGTTCGGGCGCCCGAGTCTTAGCATCTCTCGCGCCGCGCGGCTTGCCAAAAACGGACACGCGGCCCATACCGTCCGCGTCAACCGCCTCCCCGTCGCAGAGGTTCCGGATAGACCGGTGGCTACCCCAGCGCCCTCCACCCCCATCCCGACCGACCCGGCCGCCTACCCGTTCCGGGTGGAGGAGCGGGTCCGTTTCAACGACCTCGACTCGCTCGGCCACGCGAACAACAACGCCTTCGGCGTCTATTTCGAGAGCGGGCGCGTGGCCTTGCACCGAGCGGTGGACACGGCCGCGAAGGCTCCGGGCACCCAGATCGTGCTGGCCCGCATCGCCATCGACTACAAGGCGGAGCTGCTGTACGGCCAGACGGTGACGGTGGGTGTGGGCTTCGCCCGGCTGGGCAACACCTCCTGGACCACGCGTTCCGCCCTGTTCGTGGAGGGGCGCTGCGCCGCCGTCAGCGAGTCCGTCACCGTGCTGATCGACGACGCCACGCGCCGGCCGGTTCCCCTTCCCGACGCGCTGCGCGCCGCCTGCGCGCCTTATGTGCTGACATGAGTGGAGGCAACCGCCACAAGCGCCGCCCGCCGCCCCGCCGCGAGCCCGAGCGGCCGGAACCGCCTGTGCGCGGGCCCGTGGAGGTGACGGTGGAGCGGGTGGGGGCCAAGGGTGACGGCCTCGCCAGCTCCCACGGGGCCCGACTCTATGTGCCGCAGAGCCTCGCGGGCGACCGGCTGATGGTGAATTTCGGGCAGCCCCGCGCCGACGGCTGGGAAGCCGAGCCGGTCACCCTGCTGCACGAGGCGCCGGGCCGGGCGGAGCCGCCCTGCGTCCATTTCGGCGTCTGCGGCGGCTGCGCGGTGCAGCACATGGACGACGCCACCTATGTCGCCTGGAAGACGGACCTGCTGGTCCAGACGCTGGCGCGGGCGGGGCTGATGGAGGGCGTGGCGCTGCGCCCGATGGCCCGCACCCCGCCGGGCGGGCGGCGGCGCGCCACCATGCTCGCCACGAAACGCGGCCGGCGCCTATGGCTCGGCTACAACGAGCGGGCGTCGCACCGGCAGATCGACGTGGCGATGTGCCCGATCCTGGCGCCAGCCCTGGTCGCCCTGGTGGCGCCGTTGCGCGCGCTGCTGGCGGACTTGCTGGCGGACGGGCGGCAGGTGGACGTGGCGCTGACCCTGTTCGAGGACGGGCCTGAGGTGCTGCTGATCGGCCTGCCGGAGCCGAAGCTGCCGCAGCTCGAGATTCTTGCCGCATTCGCGGAGGCGAACGACCTCGCCCGCCTGTCCTGGAGTGCGGCGCCGGGCAAGCCGGCCGAACCGATCGCGCGCCGGCGGCCCGGCATGGTGACCTTCGGCAGCGTGCCGGTGGTGCCCGCCCCCGGCGCCTTCCTTCAGGCCAGCCGGGAGGGGGAGGCGGCGCTGGTGGAGGCGGCGCTGGAGGGTACGGCCGGGGCTGCCACCGTGGCCGACCTGTTCGCCGGAAGCGGCACCCTGACCTTTCCGCTGGCGGAACGATCCAAGGTCCTGGCGGTGGAGGGCGATGCCGAACCCGTGGCGGCTCTGGAGGCTGGCGCCCGCCGGTTGCCAGCCGGGCAGGTGCGGGTCCAGCGCCGCGACCTGTTCCGCGACCCGCTGACGGCGGACGAGCTGAAGGGATTCCAGGCCCTGGTGTTCGACCCGCCCCGAGCGGGTGCGGCTGCCCAGGCGCAGGAACTGGCGCGGTCCGCCGTGCCCGCAATCGTGGCCGTGAGCTGCAACCCCGCCAGCTTCGCCCGCGACGCGCGGACCCTGGTCGACGGCGGCTATCGGCTGGAGTGGGTCCGGCCCGTCGACCAGTTCCTCTGGTCCCCGCACCTGGAACTCGCGGCGCTGTTCAGGCGCTGACCGTTTAACGAAACACGAATTCACACGAATGCCCGCATCGCGATGCGGGCGGCTCGAATGAACACGGATTTGGAAGTCTCAAGAAGACCAGCGCCGCAGGCGCGGGTATCCCCATTCGTGTCGATCCGTGCGCCGGCGAAGCCGGCATCCGCGTCCATTCGTGATCCCCGACCGTCAGCCCCCGGCACGGCTCAGCGGACCTGCGCCCGCTCGCCCACGAGCTCCAGCGCCGCTTCGGCCAGCCGCGCGTGGGCCTTCGTCGTGGGGTGCAGCCCGTCCCAGAACAGGTAGCCGTCACAGCCGCCGCGCCCCGGGCAGGGGCTGGTGACATTGCGGAAGCCGGCGGCGGCCGGGTCGGCCAGCACCTTCTGCGCCAGCCCCCAGACGTCCAGCCGGTGCAGCGTCACTGGCCGGTCCAGCCGCTTCTGGGCCGCGAGGAAGCCGTCCAGCGTCCCCGCCAGCTCGCGGTTGAACTCCTGGCTCAGCATGCGGGCGAGGCCGCGCACCTGCGGGCCGAAGGCGGCCACCTGCGGGGCCACGCCGATGTCCGGCAGGTTCGGCACCAGGAAGGCGCGGGCGCCGGCGGCGGCGAGATCGTCCAGGATCGACCGCAGGCTGCCCACCGCGTCGCGCACCAGCGTGGCCCTGTTCGGCGCGAAGGGGGCGGCCAGAAGATCGTTGCCGCCGCCATAGACCACGTGCAGCACGTCCGGGGCGGGACCCGACGGCGGCAGCGCGCCCAGATAACGGTCCGCCTGGGCGCGCAGGGAGTTCATCCCGCCATGAAGCCGCGCCCCGCCCACGGCATGGTTCCCGCCGCCGCGCTGGGATGGGCGCGCGGTTGCGCCGATCCGCTCCGCCAGCACCTCCACCCACACCGGTCCGTCGCTGAAACGGCCGGCGTTGCCGCTGTCCGACAGGCTGTCGCCCAGGATGACCAGGGATCTGTAGGGCGGCTGGGGTGCCGCCTCCGGCCGCTCCGGTACTGCGGTTCCCACCGCCGCCGCCACGCCCGCCGCGGCCAGCATCTGAAGCCAGGATTTCGACATGGACCCACCTTGTCGCGCAAAGGCGGGACACATGGGCTCACGGCCAGAGCTTTACCGCCGCGCGGTGGGGGTAGGCTTACGCCGCCACCAGTTCGAACCGGTCCACGTCGACCACGCCCAGATCCGTGATCTTCAGGTGCGGGATCACGGGCAAGGGCAGGAAGGCCAGTTGCAGGAACGGCTCCGGCAGGGGGCAGCCCATGTCCCGCACCACGGTCCGCAGTTCCTCCAGCGCATGGCGCACATCCTCGAACGGCGACAGGCTCATCAGGCCGGCCAGCGGCAGGGCCAGCTCACCCAGCACCTTGCCGTCGCGCACCGCGACGAACCCGCCCTGAAGCTCGATCAGCCGGTTCACGGCGATCGCCATGTCGGCGTCGTTGGTGCCGACCACGCAGATGTTGTGGCTGTCATGCCCGACCGATGAGGCCAGCGCCCCGCCGGTCAGGCCGAAGCCCTTGACGAAGCCGCGCCCGATGCCGCGCCGCTCCCCGCTCTCGTCGGCCGTGGTCTTGCCGTGCCGCTCGACCACCGCGACCTTGGCCACGTCCTGGGCCGGGTCGGGGTGGCGCTGACCGTTCCGGTATGGCAACGACAGGCGCAGATGCTCCGTCACGATCTTGCCCGGGATGACGCCGATCACCGGGCCGGTCGGCCCGCTGGCCGGTGTCGCGAAGTCGGCGGCGATGACCGGCTCCAGCTTGACGGAGCCGAGGCCGACCGGCGCCACCTTGGGCCGGGCGGCGAACATGGCGTCGTCCACGAGCCGCCCGCCCTTCAGCACAGTGCGGACCGCGCAGGTCTCCAAATCATCCAGGATGACCAGATCGGCGCGGTAGCCGGGTGCGACCAGTCCCCGGTCGAACAGGCCGAAATGGCGGGCGGCCGACCAGCTCGCCGCCCGGTAGACATGGGCCAGGGGTGCGCCCAGCGCGATCGCCTTGCGGATCAGATGGTCGAGGTGCCCCTCCTCCGCGATGTCCAGCGGGTTGCGGTCGTCGGTGCAGAAGCCCAGGAAGGGGGACACCGTGGCGTCGATGATCTCCGCCAGCGCCGTCAGGTCCTTGGACACGGTGCCGTCGCGGATCAGCACCTGCATGCCCTTGCGGAGCTTCTCCCGCGCCTCGTCGGCACTGGTCGTTTCGTGGCAGTTGCGGATGCCGCAGGAGAGATAGGCGTTGAGATCCTTGCCCCGCACCAGGGGCGAGTGCCCGTCGATGTGGCAGCCTTCGAACAGGGCCAGCTTGTCCATCACCTCAGGGTCCTTCATGAGAAGGCCCGGGTAGTTCATGAACTCGGCCAACCCGATGGACAGGGGATGGCCCTTGTAGGGGGCGAGGTCGGCCGCCGTCAGCCGCGCACCCGCCGTCTCCAGATGCGTGGCCGGCACGCAGGAGGAGAGCTGGACCCGCAGGTCCATGGCCGCCGCGGCCGCACTCTCGAAGAAATAGTCCAGGCCCGGCGCGCCCATCACGTTGCAGATCTCGTGCGGGTCGCACACCGCCGTGGTGGTCCCGCGCGGCAGCACGCAGCGGTCGAACTCCAGCGGCGCCACCAGGGTGGATTCGCAGTGCACGTGGCTGTCGACGAAGCCCGGCACTACCACGGCGTCGCGCCCGTCGATCTCCCGGGTTCCGTCGTAGGTCTCGTAGGTGCCCACGATCCGGTCGCCGCAGATGGCGATGTCGCCCTTGGCGACCTCACCCGTGGCGACGTTCAGGAAGCGGGTGTTCTTGATGACCAGGTCGGCCTTCGTCCGGCCGAGCGCCTGGTCGATCCGGCGGCCGAGACGGCTCTGCCCGGTCTCGGCGGCACCGCTGTTCTGGTTCGATGGCGTCTGCATGGCCTAGTGTCGCACGGCCACCGACGGACGCAAGGGGTTGTGTGTGAAGCATGCGTTGCGGTGGCGAAGTGCACCACTCTCAACCCGTCATTCCCGCGCAAGCGGGAACCCATCCTGCCGCTTGGCGCACCGGCCCCGAAATGGGTTCCCGCTTGCGCGGGAATGACGCCGGAATTGGGGAAACCGCGCGAATCAATGCCTACTCCGTCACCCGGATCGTCGGCAGGCCCACGCCCGCGGCGGCGCGTTCCAGCAGGACGTCGCGGCGGAAGCGGTGCAGTTCGGCCGGGCGGCCTCCGGTGTTGGCTTCCAGCGCACCCGTCGGCTCCACCAGCCCGCCCGCCAGCACCAGCCGGCGGAAGTTCTGCTTGTGCAGGCGCATGCCGGACAGCGCCTCCACGGTGCGCTGCAGGCGGAACAAGGTGAACTCGTCCGGCAGCAGGTCGAAGACGACCGGGCGGTACTTCAGCTTGCCGCGCAGCCGGCCCAGTGCCACGGCCAGGATGCGGCGGTTGTCGTGGGCCATGGGCGTGCCCAGGCTGGCGGCGGTGGCGGGCTCGTCCGTCCAGGTGGGGTCGCCCTGGCCCAGGCGCGCCCGCACCGCCCGGTCGCGCCGCGCCTCCTCCACCAGTCCGGCGCTGTACAGCAGCTCGTACCGCTCCAGCACCCGCTCATAGTCCCAAAGCTCGTCGTCGGCCGGAAAGGTGGTGCGCACCCGTTCCAGCCGCTTGGCCCTGGTCGCGGCGTCCGGCGCCGACCCGGCCCAGCGGGCCAGCGCCGGGGCGATCACCTCGGTCAGAAGGGCGGGGCGGCCGTCGCGCCAGTCCTCCCAAGGAAAGAAGTCGTACCAGTCGTGCCACTCGGCCTCCCCGCTGCCGGACAGGGGGGCTTCCTGCGTCAGCGCCATGTAGCCGACGGAGACGACGCGCGCCCCGCCCTCCAGCTCGCGCGGGTCGCGGAAGCGGTCGCCGAAGGTGTAGAGCTGTTCGACATAGCGCAGCGGCAGGCCCGTCTGCTCCTGCACCCAGCGGCGCAGCCCCTGCTCCAGCGTCCGGTCGCGGTCGGCGGCGAAGGGGCCGAAGGGCAGGCTGTCGAAGCCCCGCATGTCGGCCTTCACGTCGGTGGCGCGCTGTTCGGGTGTGGCGAGGTCGTGGGTGAGGCGGCGCACCACGAGCACGCGCGGCACCTCGTCCGTCACCGCCACGATGACGGCGGTCAGGCCCAGGGCCAGCGTCCCGCTCAACGCCGTGTCCGCCACCGTTCCCCCACCCGCATGCGGCCGAAAGGACCGAAAATTCTCCGCCGCCCGCTTGTACGGCAACGGAGCTTCGGGCGCAAACGCCGCCGCCGCACGGAGTTTGCGTTCTTCGGCCCATACACCGGGACAGCTTCGCGCGGCACCGGTTTCCTGCAATATTCCAGCGGTAGAACAATGAGCACCCGGCGATCGGGGGCCACCTCTGGGAGTGAGACGCATGCCGCTCAAGCTCGAGCAGCGGAAGAGCGAACTGACCGAACAGGTGCTGACCAAGGTCCGGGACCGCCTGTCCCGCGACAAGGTCGTCGCGGCCGAGCGCTTCGTCCGCCAGTTCTACGCCAACGTCCCGATGGACGACCTGCTGCGCCATTCGACCGACGCGCTCTATGGTGCCGCGATGGCGATCTGGCAGTTCGGCGCGCGCCGCAAGCCGGGCGAGGCGCTGGTCCGGGTGGTGAATCCCAAGGTCGACCATGACGGCTGGCACACCAGCCACACCGTGGTCGAAGTCGTGAACGACGACATGCCCTTCCTGGTGGACTCGGTTTCGGCCGAGCTGAACCGGCACGGGCTGACAGTGCATCTGGTCATCCACCCGGTGATCCGCGTGCGGCGCGACGCCGATGGCCGCGTGCTCGAGCTGTTCGAGAAGGGCCAGGCGCCGGACGACGCGGTGGCCGAAAGCTACATGCATATCGAGGTCGACCAGCAGACCGCCCCGGACCAGCTCCGGCAGGTCTGCGAGGGCATCGTGCGGGTGCTGGCCGACGTGCGCGCGGCGGTGACGGACTTCCAATCCATGCGCGGCCGGCTGGCCGAGACCGTGGCCGAGACCCGCGCCCGCAAGCCGCCGCTGGACGGCGACGATGTGGAGGAGGCGCTTGCCTTCCTGAAGTGGATGGACGAGGACCACTTCATCTTCCTCGGCATCCGCGAGTACCGCTTCGGCGAGGAGAACGGGGAGCAGACGCTCGACATCCAGTCGGGCCAGGGCCTCGGCATCCTGCGGGACGATGACGTCTCGGTCTTCGACGGGCTGCGCAACTTCTCGGCCCTGCCGCCGGAGGTGAAGGCCTTCATCCGCCAGCCGCGCTTCATGATGGTGACCAAGTCGCGGCGCGAAAGCACGGTCCACCGCCCGGCCCAGCTCGACGCCGTGATGGTGAAGCTGTTTGACGCCGACGGCACCGAGATCGGCGAGCGGCTGTTCGTCGGCTTGTTCACCAGCACGGCCTACAACCGGTCGGCCCGCGAGATCCCGTTCCTGCGGCGCAAGGTCAGCAACACCATCGCCCGCGCCGGGTTCGACACGCGCGGCCATGACGGCAAGGCCCTGATCCACATCCTGGAAAGCTATCCCCGCGACGACCTGTTCCAGATCGGCGAGGACGAGCTGCTGGAGATCGCGCTCGGCATCCTGCACCTGCAGGAACGCCAGCGCGTGGCCCTGTTCGTGCGGCGCGACCCGTTCGAACGGTTCGTCAGCTTCCTCGTCTTCGTGCCGCGCGACCGCTACGACACCGGCCTGCGCAAGCGGATCCAGGCCATCATCGAGCGCGCCTTCCATGGCCGGACCACCGGCTTCAACGTGACCCTGGCCGAAAGCGTCCACGCCCGGCTGCACCTGATCGTCGAAACCCAGCCGGGCGCCGTCCCCGCCGTGGACATCGGCGATCTGGAGGAGCAGCTGATCGAGGCGGCGCGCGGCTGGCAGGACCGGCTGCAGCAGGCCCTGGTGGAGGCGAAGGGGGAGGCGGTGGGCCTCGCCCTGCTGCGCCGCTACGCCCCGCTGCTGCCCGCCAGCTATCAGGAGCTCTATTCCGCCGACCAGGCCGTGGTGGACATCGAGCGGACCGAGGCGGCGCTGGCGGAGAACCGCATCACCCTCAATCTTTACCGCCCGGTCGAGGCGGAGCGGCACGAGCTCTACTTCAAGGTCTACCATGTCGGCACGCCGATCCCGCTGTCGCGCATCCTGCCCATGCTGGAGGATCTCGGCCTCGACGTGATCGCCGAGCACGGCCCGTTCGAGCTGGAGCTGCCGGAGCGTACCGAGCCGGTGACGGTCCAGGACTTCCAGATGGCGACCAGCAACGGCCGCCCGGTGGATCTGGAGCAGGCCAAGGCGGTGTTCGAGGAGGCCTTCGCCCGCGTCTTCAACGGGGAGGCGCAGTCCGACGGCTTCAACAAGCTGGTGCTGGGGGCCGGCTTCTCCTGGCGCGAGGTGGCGGTGGTCCGCGCCTATGCCCGGTACCTGAAGCAGGCGCGCTTCGACTTCAGCCAGGAGTACATCGAGGACACCCTGGCGGCGCACGCCGACATCACCCGCCTGCTTCTGAAGCTGTTCGCCACCACCCATGACCCAGCACTGCGGACGAAGCTGGGCGAACAGGAGGTGGACACCCGCCGCATGGGCCTGATCGTCGAGATCGACCATGCGCTGGACAAGGTGTCCAACCTGGACGAGGACCGCATCCTGCGCCGGATGCTGAACCTGATCCGCGCCACCCTGCGCACCAACTTCTTCCAGCCGGGGGCCGACGGGAAGCCCAAGGCCTACATCTCCTTCAAGCTGGACAGCCGCGGCATCGACGAGCTGCCGCTGCCCCGGCCGATGGTGGAGATCTGGGTCTACAGCACCCGGATGGAATCGATCCATCTGCGCGGCGGCAAGGTGGCCCGCGGCGGCATCCGCTGGTCCGACCGCAAGGAGGATTTCCGCACCGAGGTGCTGGGCCTGATGAAGGCGCAGATGGTGAAGAACGCCGTCATCGTGCCGGTCGGCAGCAAGGGCGGCTTCATCGTCAAGAACCCGCCCCCGGCAAGCGCCGGGCGGGACGCGCTGATGGCCGAGGTGGTCGAATGCTACAAGACCATGATGCGCGGCATGCTCGACATCACCGACAACCTGGTGGACGGGCAGGTGGTGCCGCCGCCGGGCGTGGTCCGGCTGGACGGTGACGACCCCTATCTGGTGGTGGCCGCCGACAAGGGCACGGCCACATTCAGCGACATCGCCAACGGTGTCAGCCGCGAATACGGCTTCTGGCTGGACGACGCCTTCGCCAGCGGCGGGTCGGCCGGGTACGACCACAAGAAGATGGGCATCACCGCCCGCGGCGCCTGGGAAAGCGTGAAGCGCCACTTCCGCGAGATCGGCACCGACATCCAGACGACAGACTTCACCGTGGCCGGCGTGGGCGACATGTCGGGCGACGTGTTCGGCAACGGCATGCTGTTGTCGAAGCACATCCGGCTGGTCGCCGCCTTCGACCACCGGCACATCTTCCTGGACCCCAACCCCGACCCGGCGAAGAGCTGGGCCGAGCGCAAGCGCCTGTTCGACCTGCCCCGCTCCAGCTGGGCGGATTACGACACGTCCCTGATCAGCCCCGGCGGCGGCGTGTTCGAGCGCACCGCCAAATCCATCGCGCTGACACCGGAGGTGAAGGCGCTGCTGGGCGTCATCGCCGACCGGATGACGCCGGCCGACCTGATGCAGGCGATCCTGAAGGCGGATGTGGACCTGCTCTGGTTCGGCGGGATCGGCACCTATGTCCGCTCCGCCGAGGAGGGCAACGCCGATGTCGGCGACAAGGCGAACGACGCCATCCGCATCGCCGCCCGCGACATCCGCGCCAAGGTGGTGGGCGAGGGGGCGAACCTCGGCTGCACCCAGCGCGGCCGGATCGAGGCGGCGCTGCGCGGCGTGCGCCTCAACACCGACGCCATCGACAATTCCGCCGGCGTGGACACCTCCGACCACGAGGTGAACATCAAGATCCTGCTGCGCGCCGTGATGGCCCAGGGCGGCATGAACCTGGAGCAGCGCAACGCCCTGCTGGCGGCGATGACGGACGACGTGGCCCGGCTGGTCCTGGCCGACAACTACAAGCAGACCCAGGCCCTCACCGTGGCCGAGGCGCGGGCGCCGGAGACGCTGGAGGACCAGATGCGCTTCGCCCGCTGGATGGAGAAGGCGGGCAAGCTGAACCGGGCCATCGAATACCTCCCCGACGAGGAGGAGGCCGCCGCCCGCGCCCAGCAGCGCAAGGGCCTGACCCGGCCGGAACTGGCCATCCTGCTGGCCTATTCCAAGATCGACCTCTACGAGAAGCTGCTGAACTCCGAGCTTCCCGACGATCCGAAGATGGCGGAGGACCTGACCCGCTATTTCCCCCGGACGCTCAGGGAGCGGTTCGCCGACGCCATCCCCGGCCACCGCCTCAGCCGCGAGATCATCTGCACCGTGGCGACCAACGGCATGGTCAACCGTGTGGGCCCCACCTTCGTCTGGGAGATGGTGGAGCAGACCGGCCGGGGCGAGGGCGACGTGGCCCGCGCCTACATGGCGGTGCGGGAGGCCTTCGCGCTCCGCCGCGCCTGGGAGGGCATCGAGGCGCTGGACAACGTCGTCCCGGCCGCCGTCCAGACCGCCATGGTGCTGGAGACCAACCGGCTGATGCGCCGCACCATCCCCTGGCTGCTGCTGCACGGGCGCTGCCCGATCGACATCCAGGCGGAGGTGGACCGCCTCGCCCCCGTGGCGGAGCGGCTGGCCGCCCGGCTGGACGCGGTGATGGCCCCGGCCGCCTGCGAACAGCTGGCCGCCCGTACGGCCGCCCTGCGCGAGGCCGGGGTGCCGGCCGACCTCGCGGCCCGGATCGCAGCGTTGCCGGACCTGGGTGCGGTCCCCGACATCGCCGCCATCGCCGCCGCCACCGGCCAGGATGTCGACGCGGTGGCCGTGGCCTACTACGCGCTGGGCGACCGGCTGGGCCTCGACTGGCTGCGCGACCGGGCCGACGCCGCCCGGACGGAGAACCACTGGCAGCGCCAGGCCGTGGCCGCCATCGTGGACGACCTCTGGTCGCTCCAGGCCCGCCTCGCCGCCAAGGTGCTGGAGGGGGCGGGGGCCGCGCCCAAGGCGGCCCGCAAGGGCGACGCCCAGGCGGCCCTGCACGCGGCCGTCCATGCGGCGGTGGAGGCCTGGCTGGCCGAGCGGCCGGGCCCGGTGGAGCGCGTCCAAGGCCTGCTGGGCGAACTGCGCGCCGTCGCCGCCGTGGACATCGCCATGCTGGCCGTTGCCAACCGCCAGCTGAAGGGCCTGACGGGGAGCTGACCCGCGCCCTGCCGTCCGGGGGCGGTTTCAACACGGAGGCACGGAGGCGCGGAGGTTTCGGGGATGGGGAGGCTTCGGAGGTCGTCCGGAGCGCCCCTCTCCCGCCGTCCGGCGTCCTGCCCCGCTTTCCCTGCGAAAGCAGGGATCCACGGTTTTTTCGTTCCGTGCGGCCAGTGGCAAAGAACTGTGGACCCCTGCTTCCGCAGGGGAGGCGGCGATGGGGGCACAGGGTGGCCTTGCCCCGCCGGTCACCGCTTTCGCCGACCCTCCGTGCCTCCGTACCTCCGTGTTGAACGGCTCCGGCCCCGGGCGGCGCTCCAGGTGGCCGCACTCTAAAGTGACATCTAAGGTGACAAAGGTGACATCAAAGGTGTCAAAGGTGACATCTAAGGTGACATCAAAGGTGACACGGGAATCGTGGAATATCAGGGACTTGCCGCCTCTAAGGTGACAAAGGTGACGTATTCCACGTGAGGCCGCACCCGCACGGCCCACACGCCCGCGCCGGCCGTTCCACGGGAACGACCCGGCGCCCTCCTCTCTTCACATGTCCCAAGACCCCCAGCCCCTTGCGGGCCAGGGGGAAGTGTGCGGGGTTGATAGGAATAATGTCAAGGTCCGGCGGCGGCAACGCTTTCGTGGAAGCAGACGCCCACCCGGCCCAAATCCGCGCCAAGCTACGCATCCTCTGCAACCGCCTCCGCGAGGACCTGGAGGGGGTGGGCGAACCACGATCCGAGCTTCCCTGAGCGGGACTGATCCCCGCGGTGGTCTGTTCAGTGACCAACCCGAGACTGATTTGGCGGTGACGGGAGCGGGTGGATGGACCTCCCCAATGGCCCCTGGGTCCCCGCTTTCGCGGGGATGACGGAATAGGGGGGCGGGGGTGATGGGAGAAGGGGGCGGGGAAGGAAGGAAGGAGGCGCGTGCGGGATGACGGGGGTGGGGGTGCGGCGGGAATGCGGCAGGCGCTCGGCCTCGATGTTGATCGGGTTCCTCTCCCACCCGCACATCCCAATACCGTCATCCCCGCGAAAGCGGGGACCCAGGAGGGGCCTTCGCGGAGGTGTCCGCGTGCGGTTGCAGCCGGGGCGCTGAGGGGAGCGGGTTGAGGGACCGCCCGTGTGGCCCCGGGGTCCCCGCTTTCGCGGGGATGACGGAAGAAGAGGGCGGGGGTGACGGGAGAAGGGGGCGTGGGGGTGACGGGAGAAGGGAGCGGGTGGAGGGACCGCCCCTGTGGCCCCTGGGTCCCCGCTTTCGCGGGGATGACGGAAAAGGGGGGCGGGGATGAGGGGAGAAGGGGGCGGGATTACCGGAGAGGGCGTGTGACGGCGGTCCTGGGTCAGAGCAGGGTTTCGTAAAGGTCGAGCCATTGCGGGTTGTGGCGTTCGATCAGCTCCAGTTTCCAGGCCCGGTTCCATTTCTTCATCTGCTTCTCCCGGTGGATGGCGTCATCGATCCGGTCGAAGGGCTCGTAATGGACGAGCGTCTTGACGCCGTGCTCGCGGGTGAAGCCGGGCAGCAGGCCTTCGCGGTGTTCGAAGATGCGGCGGGCGAGGTCCGAGGTCACGCCGATGTAGAGCGTGCCGTTGCGGCGGCTGGCGAGGATGTAGACGTAACCCGCCATGACCGCCCACCCCTCAGCTCCCCCGGCGTTTCCAGTCGCGGTAGAGGCGTTCGGCTTCCTCGCTGCCGGCGAGGATTTCGATGACGCGGAGGCTGTTGAACATCTGGCGCTGGACCTTGGGGTCCATGCCGGCGGGGCCGGGGCGGTGGGTGCGGAAGAGTTCGTCGGCTTCGGCCTCCACCTGCTTGCGCACCTCCGCCACCTTGGCGGTCACCTCGCGCCCGATGCCGAGGTGGGGGGCGAGCTTGATCGAGCGGCGGAGCGCCATGGCGAGCTGTTCGGCCTGCTTCACCTGGGCGTCGGAGGCCGGGACGGTGGGGGTGCCGAACAGGCTTTCCACCAGGGCGGCGTCCACACCGCTGACGATGTTGCGCACGACGAAGTCGCCGATCTCGGCCCGGGCCTGATCGATGCGCTTGGTCATGTCCTTGTCCTTGAGGGTCTGCACCGTCTCGTTGACGGAGTTGAGACCCTCGGTCAGGCGCTCGGCCGTGGCGGCGAGGTCGCCCGGCCGGTCCAGGCCCGGGGCCGCCTGCTCGATCTCCGAGGTCTGGCGCAGCAGGTTGCCGACGACGATGCCGGACAGCTCCTTGGTCAGCCCCTCCTTCTCCCCCATGGCGTCGCCCAGCCGCACCTCGGCCAGGAGCTTCAGGAGGTCGCCCGGCCGCTTCATGCGGGCGCTGAGCATCAGCAGCATGGGCCGGGCCTTCTTCGCCTCGTGCCGGCCGAGGGCCGAGAGCGCGTCCTTGATGGCGTCGACATGGCTTTCGGCGAGGTCGCCGATGGGCCGCTCCGGCAGGGAGAGCTTGAGGGTCTCGATCTCGGCGCCGATCGTCGTCAGCTCGGCGATCACCTCGAGCTGGCGCAGCGCGTCCTCGTCGCGGCCGAACAGCTCGTTGCGGAATTTCAGGTTGTCCGTCGCCACCTTCAGCACGGCGCGCACGGCCTCGGTCCCGGCGGCCCAGAGCGGGGCGCCGAGCCTGACCATGGCGCGCCCGTCGTTGGGGTCGGCGGCGGCCATGCCGATCTGCAGCTCCTCCAGCACGGATTTGGGCAGCTTCTCCCGCATCGCCTTCCACAGGGGCGGCAGGGTGCCCCGGCTGATGCGGTTGAGGCGGCGGGAATATGTGGCCGGATCGTCCAGCAGATCCTCCACCGGGCGGAAGAACAGGCGCGAGGCGGTGGGCTTGCGGGCCGGTTTCAGCGCGGTCAGGCGGGGGCGCAGCGCGTCCAGCGCCGGCTGCATGTTCGGGTTCTCCGCCATCTGCTCCAGCAGGCGGTAGATCTTCAGGAACTTGCCGTCGTCGAGCCGGGAGGCGTCGGCGGCGAGCGCGTTCCATTCCTGCTGCAGACGGTCGGTCATCGTTCCCGCCTCATCCGACGGCCGCCTTGATCTGCTCGATGCGCATGGTCGCCTCCATGTCGAAGGCGCCGGTGCGCCAGTCCTCGTTCATGCGCACCCAGCGGCGCTGGATCTTCTCCAGCGCCTCGGGATCGAAGCCCTCCGCCGACCAGGACGTCTCCTCCTTGGGGATGATGGGGACGAGGCGCGAGATCTCCGACATGGCGGTCTGCTGCGTCTCCAGCGGCTTGGTCCGCGCCTGGTCCCACATGGCGACGATGAAGTCCCAGCCGTCCATCAGCCAGGACAGCTTGCCCACATGCTCCCCGATGGCGGCCATGAAGCGCGCCTCCTCGTGGATCACCTGCTTGGGCTGGGCGCAGAGCGTGTCCAGCTTGGCGCGGCGGTCGCGGGCGAGGCCGAGGGTGAACTTCGCCGTCTCCGCCACGTAGCGGGCCAGCACGGCCACGTCGGAGACGTCGGTCTCCGCCCAGTGGGACACGGTCGACTCGAACGCCTCCAGCCGGGTGAGCAGGGTGCGCAGGCGGCCGGGCTGCCCGGCCTGGGGCAGGCCGAAGGGGGCGAGCGCGGTGCCCAGCCGCTCCACCCGGTTGGACAGGTCGTCGGGCGCGATCTTCACCAGGGCCGCCACCTTGCCCAGCGACTGACGGGCGAGCTTCACCGCCTGCTCCGCCGTGGTGCCGGGCTTCATCAGGTCCTGCGCCGTGATGCCGACCAGCTTCAGCAGCTCCGTCACCAGCACGAACTGGGTCAGCACCAGATACTGCGAATCCTCCGCCATGGCCTTCTCGGCGGCGGCGGCGGCGTCGGGCCCGGCGACCCCCATGGCCTGCACCTTCAGCACGGCCGTGCGGATCGTGTCCGGCGTGTGGGTGGGGACCGCCTCGATCTCCTCGAACAGCAGCCGGTCGTGCAGCGTGATGGTCATCACGGACGGCAGGCTCTTCCACGGCATCACATAGACGCCGCGACCGCCGGTGAAGTTCGGCAGAAGGAACTCGAACTTCTCGTTCCGGTCCAGGCGCAGGCGCGCCTGGCTGAGCAGGGGCGTGGTGAAGGGCACCGCCACACCGCGCTCGGCGAAGGTGGACGGAACGAACTCCTCGGCGATCAGTTGGCTCATCGCCACGGGCCTCGGTGGTTGGCGGCGCCCCGGCACATACGGACGCACACCCTTTATGCCACATAATGGGAAGAATGAACGAGGTAACGGATGGCGCCGTTCGGATAGGATGGCACGTTTTGAAGGGGGCCGGACGGCATGGCCGATGCGCGCCGGGCGCCGGCTTGACCCCGGCCGGGCAGCACCCCTACATTCGAGGTTGAGACCAATTCCGGTGGTGCGCTGACGCAACCGCCACAACATCTTGTGTCGCCCGAGGGCGGCACCACCAACCGAGGGACACGCCATGGGTAGCCGGACGACCGCCGTCACCGACCAGACTTTCGAGACCGAGGTGCTAAAGGCCGGCGGCCCGGTGCTGGTCGACTTCTGGGCCGAATGGTGCGGCCCCTGCAAGATGATCGCCCCCGCCCTGGACGAGATCGCCGGGGAGATGGAAGGCAAGGTCACCATCGCCAAGCTGAACATCGACGAGAACCCCCACACGCCGGGCAAGTACGGCGTGCGCGGCATCCCCACGCTGATGCTGTTCAAGGGCGGCACGGTGACGGCGACCAAGATCGGCGCCCTGCCGAAGACCCAGCTGAAGAGCTGGATCGAGTCGGTGCTCTGAGGGGCTAGAACAGCCAGGCCGGCATGGTGAGGATCGCCACGGCGGTCCCCACCGCCAGGACCCAGACGATGGAGCGCAGGGTGGACCAGCCGGCGTAGTAGGCGCCGGTGTAGGCCACCCGCAGCAGCAGCCAGACCAGGGCCAGCGTGTCCACCGGGTCCTGCGGCATGCCTTCCACCTCCGCCACGATGACGGCCGCCGCGAACAGCGGGGAGGCCTCGAACGCGTTGGCGTGGGCGGCCAAGGCCCGCTTGCGGAACCCCTCCTGCCGGGCGGCCCAGCCGCGCGGGTCCGCGTTGTCGTAGGTGCGTGTGAGCTTGGCCGGGGCCGCGACGAGGAACGGCATCAGCCCCGCCGCCAGCACGCACCACCACGCGATCTCCATACGGACCCTCCCCCTTCGAATTGCCGCTCAGGCGTTATCCCTCAGGACGGTGCCCGCGAGATAGAGGGAGCCGCAGATCAGGATGCGGCCGGGCGGCACGCCACCGGCGGTGAGGGCGGCCACGGCCTCGGCCACGCCGTCGGCGGGCTCCGCGGCGGCGATGCCGGCCGCCCGCGCGATGGC